>JBNKLG010000020.1:0-38328 GCA_050292235.1 Sedimenticolaceae bacterium
GGCTGCCCAACAAGGAAGACGTGCGCGAAGGCATCGTCACCTATCGCATCGCTGCCCATGCCGCTGATCTGGCCAAGGGCTTCCCCGGTGCCCAGCTGCGGGATAATGCCATGTCCAAGGCCCGGTTTGAGTTTCGCTGGGAGGATCAGTTTGCCATCAGCTTGGACCCTGATCGGGCCAAGGCTTTTCACGATGAGACCCTGCCCCACGACGCCCACAAGGTGGCCCACTTCTGCTCCATGTGCGGGCCGAAATTCTGCTCTATGAAGATCACTCAGGAGGTGCGCGACTACGCCCAGCAGGGGATGCAAGAGATGTCGCAGAAATTCAGTGAGGGAGGGGCGGAGATCTATAAGGCGGTGTGAGGGGCTTCCAGTAGCTCCCGGTAAAGCTGCACATAGGCATCGGTCATGCGCTGGTAGCTCATGGGTTCGACGGTGGTTCTGGCAGCCTGGCCGACGGTGGCCCTTTTCGCGGGATCCAGCAACTCAGACAGGGTATCGGCCAGGGTGCTGATGTCGAAGGCATCCACCACAAAGCCGTTTTCGCCCTGGGTCAGAATATCCTGGGTGCCGCTTTTGTGGCTGGTGATGATGGGCAGTCCGCAGGCCATAGCTTCCAGGCAGACGTTGGGGAAGGGGTCGTAGAGGGTGGGCAGCACAAAGGCATCGGCGGCGGCGTAGTAGGGGCGGGGGTCGGATTGAGCGTCAGCAAAGGTTACCTGCTGATTGATGCCCAGGCGTTGGGCCATTTTCCGGTACTGCCTGGTGTTGCGATCTTTACCGACAACGAGCAAGTGGCTATCAGAAGAGAGGTTGGCCAGGGCAGATAGGGTAGCGCCCAGCCCCTTGCGCTCGAAGCCGGAACCGAGAAACAGAAACAAAGGGATCTCCTCCGCAATTCCCCACTGACGACGGCAAGATTGGCCATACTCCGCTTTTAATCCGGGATGGAAACGATCGGCATCCACCCCGTTGTGAATGACGCGCAGTCGATCCTCGGGCAAACCGAAGTGTTCGCGGACCTCCTTGGCCACCATCCGGGAATTGCAGACGACGATTTTCAGCCGTTCGCTGGCAAAGAGGCGCTGCTCCGCCTCCAGCAGGTAGCGATGGTAGGGACTGAGTCGGGTGAGAAAATCGGAGGCCGAACCCCGCAGCCGAGCCCGCTGCTTCAGCCACTCCCGGTGGACGCCATCGCCGGCACGGTAGAGATCGCAACAGGGAATGCGCTCGTGGGATTGAACTAGGCCGTAGTCCGGATTGGCCAGCTCACGACAGGCGGCACTGGCAAAGGATCGATCACGCCAGAGACGCCCGGCATAGGGCGGATTACAGGGGTGAAAGTCGAAACCGTTGTCGCTCTCCCAGCGTCGTCCCAATACCCGCACGTTCAGGCCCTGTTGATCCAGAACCTGCAAGGCCTGGGCGATGAAACGCTCGGCACCGCCATAGTCCGTATAGCTTTGCCGGACGAGTGTCAGGTGGGCAGGACGCAAAGGAGAGGATCGCGCGGGGATTATTGGGCTGGAGGAGCCTGGGTTTTCTGCTGAAACTGCTGCATACGCTTTTGCAGCTCGCGGAAAAAATTAGCGGCCTCCTGTTCGCTGATGGCACCATCTTTATTGGCGTCGATATACTGGAACTTCTTTTTTTGAGGGGCCAGGAACTCTTCCAGGCTGACACCACCGCTCTTGTCGGTGTCCAGTTGTTGGACAAAGATCTTTTCGGGTGCCATGGGCTGACCGGGCTCGGCCAGGGCAGGAAGCGAGATCAATAGGGCAAGGCCGGTGGCGACTAGGGTTTTCATACGAAGACTCGTTCAATAATTCAGAGCCATTCAGGGTACGCTGGTTTTTCACAGAGGCAAAATGTTTCGTCCTGATCACAATTCCTATCCCCTGTTCGATACCCACTGTCATTTGGATGTGGCGGCCTTTGGGGGGGATCGTGAGACCGTGCTGGCCAGTGCGCGGGCCAATGGTGTCCTGGGACAGCTGATTCCCGCCATCGACGCCCAGGGCTGGTCGGGGTTGCTGAAACTCTGCGCGGCCCACGCGGATCTCTATCCCGCCCTGGGGCTGCATCCTGTCTTTATCGATCAGCATCAGACGAACGATCTGGACGCGCTGCTGCGGCTGGCCGCCGATCCCGCTGTGGTGGCTATCGGTGAGATCGGGCTGGATTTTGTCATAAACGATCCCCGACCCGAGCGCCAATTGGCCCTTCTGGATGATCAACTGGCTATGGCTGCTGAGCTGAGCAAGCCGGTGGTACTGCATTGTCGCAAGGCCCATGAGCCGCTGTTCGCCCGGCTCAGGGCATCCGGGGTGCGATCCGGGATCATTCACGCCTTCAATGGCAGCGTGGAGCTGGCGCACCGCTATCTCGATCTGGGTTTCAAGCTGGGCTTCGGCGGGATGCTGACCTTTGAGCGTTCCACCCGGCTGCGGCGTCTGGCCGCAAGCCTGCCGTTGGAGGAGCTGGTGCTGGAGACTGATGCCCCCGATCTTACCGTGGCTGCCTACCGGGGCGAGCGCAACAGTCCGGCCTATCTGCCCTGGTGTTTGCTGGCATTGGCCGAGGTGCGGCAGATGGATCCGGCGGAGGTGGCCCGCCAAACCCGAGCCAACGCTTTGGCGCTCTTTTCCCTAAACGGGATAGGATAAGCCCCTTCTTTGGCTGAAAAGGTTTGCATGGTGTTGCCGCTTCGTCTCGTTCAACTCTCCGACCTGCACCTCTGTGCTCAGCCAGGTCTGCTGTGGGATATCCCCCTCGATACCGACCAGACCCTGGCTCAGGTGCTGGCCCAGATCCCTCGCTATGAGCCGGATTTGGTGCTGGTGAGTGGTGATCTGGCCCAGGATCCACTGCCTGAGGTCTATCAGAGGCTTCGACAGCAGCTTTCCGCCGTGCCAGCGCCGGTCGCTGTCTTGCCTGGGAATCATGATCGGGCAGACCTGGTGGAGAGCCTGTTGCAGTCCGACAATCTTTCTACACGCAAAGAGTGGCGGCTGGGGAATTGGCAGATTCTGTTGCTGGACAGCAGTTGCCCAGAGGACCATCAGGGCGGACTCTGCTCAACAGAGGAGTTGGCCTGGCTGGAGGCGGCCCTGGCTGCCCATTCTGCCGATCACAGCCTGATCTGTCTGCATCATCAACCTCTTGCGGTGGGTACCCCTTGGGTGGATGCCATCGGCTTGGCCAATGGGGAGGCCCTGTTGGCCTGTATAGACCGCCATTCCCAGGTTCGGGGCGTGCTCTTCGGGCATATCCATCAAGCATTTGAGGCTGAACGGCGAGGGGTGAAATATTGGGGCTGCCCGGCAACGTCCGTACAGTTTCAGCCGTATCAAGCGCAGTTTGAGGTGAATAATCAGGCCCCGGCGTTACGCTGGTTGGAACTTGAGGCTGATGGTGAGATCCGCACCCAAGTTGAGTTCGTATCGTCGGCTCAGAATTCAGCAGGGGCAGCGATTGCAAGAGCTGGGCAGACCCCTGTTGCAACAAAAGAGAGAGCCGCATAACTGTCTTATTGGTGCCAATGGAAAAACGCTGTGATCAGTGGCGTCACCTCGGTGCAGGCTGCCTGTATCGTCGCCTGGATAAGCTATTGGGTTGGCCATTTAATGGCTGTTGAGGGCGTCTGCCGTATTGCCTTTGCTGAAACTGATGGTAAGGGAGAGGCGTTTTTTTTATGGATAAGGCCCATTCAAAACAGTGTAGGCGAACGCAGGTCCGAGCTATACTTGACCTTTAAATAAAAACGATTATCATTTGCATGAACGGGAGGTTGTCCCCATTTATTCAGGCGCCCATAGCTTGCTCATTGATCAGGAGGCCCAATAATGAGATCCGGCACTTCAGATAATAAAAGTACCTTTCTGGATCAATGCGACCCGGATTTACTGGAAAGAGATTTGCCTATTGTGATGATGCGTTATCAACGCAATCGCTGTCCCAGCATGGCCCAGTTGGTTCTGCGCTACCTTGAGGCCCTGATCCATCATCAAGAGTTGGATGGCGGAGATGAGCAACGTTGCCGGTATATGAGATTGATTCGGCAGTGGCAATATCTTTCTCAACAGCCTGGCTTGGTTGAGGGAGGGCTGCGGTGAAAATCTTGATGTCTTTAGCGCAGCGCGTGGGTGAGGCTAAACCCGATACCAATACAGAGGAGCAGGTCCAGGTGTTATTGAAGCGAATTGATGTCTTGCAAGGGGAGCATCTTGAGTACGTGCAAGCGATGGAAAAGCAACACCAAGATCGTGAACAAAAACTTAATTCTTTGAGGGAGAGCCTTGAAGACCAGCAGCGGTTTCGACTACGCTTTGGCCAGCTTCAGTGTCGGTTGTCAGCATTAGAATCTGGGGAGGAAGTGGCTCGTTTGCGTGCTGAAGTTTCTCAGTTACGTCCTCAATTGGAACGGGTACAAAATCAATATCGACGTGCAGTGGCGGAAAAACGCCGGTGGCGTCAACGTTGTTTGTTGTTTGAAAGAGAATTTGGCTTGGTGTTGGAGTGCCATTGAATGGAAGTCTTTACAGGTTTGCGGCAGAGCGAGGAAGGCAGTGCCAGCCCAGAGGTGCTTCAGGCGGCACTGCACTATTTGATGACCCGTTATCAGCAGAGGCCGAGTCGAGGGGTGGCGCTATCGGTTGTTCATCATCTTGAGGTACTGATACGTCACCCACTTTTTCGGCCAGAAGAGGTCGATGCAATGCTCTATGTCGGTTTGGTCGGGCGCTGGAAAGCTATTGCGATGACTCAGCCTGAAAATCGTTCCTTCGTGAAGGCTGCGGTTGAGGGTGCAAATGCCACATTGCATTAGGTTTTATCTGACAGATTAAGCGAATTAAGGATTGATCAAAATTGAGCTCTCCGCAGCACAAGGAGGTGCTGTTTTTTTTTGAATGTACCCAGGGGCATGGGCTGAGCTCAGCTCATGCTGAACTCAGCCCCGATGCTAGATCAGTTAAAAGGCTTTGGCTGTGGTGTTTTATCAACGGATGGTGGCAAGATCGGCATCAGGAAGCTGGGCTGATCGCCAGTCAGGGTTTTGAGGAAGGCCACAATCTGGGCATTTTCCTTCGCGTTGAACTTTTTACCCAGCTGAAGGCGGCCCATGAGATCCACCGCTTCGGTTAGGGTTTCCGCCTCGCCATCATGGAAGTAGGGATAGGTCATTTCCACGTTACGCAGGGTCGGGACCTTGAATTTGAACCGATCAGCATCTTTGCCGGTAACGGCGCTCAAGCCTTCCGCCGGGCTTTTCGCCTTATAGGGTTCGACTACGCCCATCTTCTGGAAGGAGTTACCGCCTACTGCAGGGCCGTTGTGGCAAGCGGTGCAGCCGCTTTTTTTGAATAACTCGTAACCAGCCTTTTCTTCGGGGCTGATGGCGTCATTTCTGCCTAACAGATATTGGTCGAAACGGGAATTCGGGGTCACCAGGGTTTTTTCAAATTCGGCAATGGCGGAGGTGACCTGATCGATGTTGACCTCATCGGTATCAAAGACCAGTTTGAACTCTGTGACATAGCCAGGGATGGATTTCAACAGATCAACGGCCAGCTTGTGGGTGAATCCCATTTCGCCGGGGTTGGCGATGGGACCGCCGGCCTGGGCCTTGAGGTCTTTGGCGCGCCCATCCCAGAATTGGGCCAGATTCATGCTGGAGTTCAGCACAGTGGGAGCATTGATCGGTCCCTGCTGCCAGTGGTCGCCAATGGAGGTCTTCAAATTGTCGGTCCCCCCCATGCTCAGATTGTGGCAGGAGTTGCAAGAGATGAAGCCGGATTTCGACAGTCGTGGATCGAAATAGAGTTTTTTGCCCAGTTCCGCCAAGGCCAGATTGACCTCTTTGACCGGTTCGATAGGTTGAATGGGCTCTTTACTGAAAGCTGCTGTGGAAACCGCCGAGAGTGCCAGGCCCAGGCTGAGTGCCAGAGTGTGTGTTTTGATCATAGGATCCCCGTTTGTGCGTTTGAGTTTGTGTTGATAGAGGGTGGCTCTAGTCCCCTTAGGGGTATAGATTTAGACTTAGTCTAGATTTGTTGCAATGGAGAAAGGGCACTTTTCTGACTTGGATCATTTTTTGGGGAAAAAAGCCAAATTGATTGAGGAAGTATAGGCGCTGTAACGCGTAAGAAAAGGTTTTGTGGCAGGCGACACTCTGCCTTGCTTGGTGACAGGTGGTTCGGGCAACTGAGATGCTTTAAAGCCGGAAAGCTTTAAAGGATCTCGGTTGTGCCCACGTTACGAACACGGATGACCACATCCATGCTGTGCAGTTGAGTGCCTGCGGGCAGTTGCTCTGGCCTTGGGTGCGGGAACAAGGGCAGTTCAAAATCCGTCAGTTCGCCCGTATCCATGTTGAAAAAATGCTGGTGAGGTTGGGTATTGGAGTCGAAAAAGGTGCGGGCGGAATCCACCTTGATTTCCCGTACCAGGCCTTGGGCACTGAGCAAGGCCAGGGTGTTGTAGACGGTTGCCCGGGACACAGAAGCCACAGACTTGACCTGATCATAGATCTCATCAGCCGTGATGTGCTGATGGCGCGCAAACACCACAGCAGCAATGGCCATGCGTTGTGCGGTTGGGGAGACACCTCGACGCCTGAGTTGACGGGCAAGGTTGTCTGGATGAGAGTGTTTCTCGTTCATGAACATAAGTATAAATTAGAAACGATCTCGAATAAATCCTTGATCCTGCCTTGGTTGCGGGGTTTTTCTTTAATCTTTGGGGCAGTTTGAGACTGGGTTTTCAGGCAGCCTCAGGTCAGGACTTTATCCATAGAAAAAGGGGAAAAATTTGACCCTATGGCGCCAGTGGTATAACTTCGCCGGACTTAGTATTCCTGTGCGTCGCGTCGTGCGGGTTTTCTTTTTCCGGACAATATTAGTATTCCGTTAGGTAGCGATATGAAGATTTCTCAGGTTTCATTCTTAGCTGTTCTCGCTTTCAGCGGTGTGGCCCAGGCCGCAGGTGATGTGGAAGCAGGTCAGGCGAAGTCGGCCATTTGTGTGGCCTGTCACGGTCCTGGTGGCAACTCAACCAATCCGGTGTGGCCGAAGTTGGCGGGCCAGCATCCTGAGTACATCAAGAAGCAGCTGCATGATTTCAAAGTGGCCGAAAAGCCAGATCGAACCGATACGCTGATGACGACCCAAGCAATGCTCTTGAATGATCAGGATATTGAAAATGTGGCGGCCTATTTTTCGACCCAGGCCAAGCAAACAGGCAGTGCTGATCCCAAACTTGTCAAAAAGGGAGAGCAGCTCTACCGTGCCGGAAATGCCAATACCAGCGTGACCGCCTGTACCAGCTGCCATGGGCCGACCGGTGCGGGCAACCCCAGCGCCAACTTCCCGGCTTTAAATGGGCAGCATGCTGCTTATGTGGTGAAGGCGCTGAAGGATTTTCGGGATGGCAAGCGCAAGAATGATCCCAACAAGATGATGCGGGATATTGCTTCTCGAATGACGGATAAGGAGATTGCCGCAGTGGCTCAGTATATCCAGGGTCTGCACTGAGTTTTCTTGCGCAGTTACGCAGAAAGGCGGCTTAGGCCGCCTTTTTTGTCTCAGCTGGGGCTAGAATAGGCAGGATATCGGATGCAAATCCATTCATTGCGTAATTCTATGGAGTTCAGATGATTAAAAAGCTTGTGCTGTTGTTGTTGCTTGTTTCACCGGTGTTGATGGCGGAAGAGGCAGTGTCTTTCCAGGAAAACGAAAACTATTTTGAGATCTTTCCCAACTATCCCAGTAGCGAAAAAGGCAAGGTCGATGTGCAGGAGTTTTTTTGGTACAACTGTCCCCATTGTTATGAATTTGAGCCGTTTTTAGAGCCTTGGGTTGCGAAAAAACCAGAAGACATCAACTTTTCTCAGGTGCCTGCTTTGTTCGGTAAAAGTGGCCGCCTACATGCCGAGCTTTATTATGCCCTGGAGGCCATGGGGAAATTGCCTGATCTTCATCTGAAAATCTTTAAAGCCATCCATGAAGAAGGGCAACGTCTGGAGAGCCGTGAGGTCATTGAATCCTTCCTGCAGGGGCAGGGTGTCGATTTGCTTGTCTATCGTCAGGCTGTAGCCTCCTTTGGTGTGCAAACCAAAGTCAACCGGGCTGAAGAGCTGGGTACCCGTTACATGCTGAAGAGTGTGCCGACCGTGGTCGTCAATGGCACCTATCGTACGGGCCAGGTGAACAGTTATGAACAGAAGATTGAGCTGATCGATTATCTGATCGATAAGGTGCGACAGGAGCCAACACCCTGAGGGTATCAGGTTGGCTGGAGAGACGCAGATCCGGCTATTGAGCTACAACATCCAAACGGGTGTTGATACCCACTATTACCGCCACTACATCACCCGAGGCTGGAAGAGCTGGTTACCCCACCAGAACCAACTGCCCAACCTGGACCGGGTTGCCGTTCTCGCGAAAGACTATGACATCGTGGGCTTGCAGGAAGTGGATGCGGGCAGCCTGCGCAGTAATTTTCTTGATCAGACCGAATATCTGGCCCGGCGTGCCGGTTTCCCAGGTTGGTATCGTCAGGTCAACCGCGATTTTGGCCCTTTGGGGAAGCACAGTAATGGGTTGCTGAGTCGCTATAAAGCACAGCGGGTGGAGCAGCACAAACTCCCAGGAAATCTGCCTGGACGCGGCGCCTTGTTGGTGGTTTATGGCGTCCCAGGTCAGGAGTTGGCCGTCTGCGTGGCTCACTTGGCATTGGGTCAATGGGCCAGACGCAGTCAGTTTCGCTATCTGGCTGAACTCATTCAGCCTTTTGAACATGCGGTTTTGATGGGGGATTTCAATTGCAGCTGTCTGGCACCGGAACTGGAGGATTTGATGGCCAATACCCGAGTGCGTGCGCCGGATTGTGATGAGCCCAGTTTTCCCAGCTGGCGCCCTTTTCGACGCCTTGACCACATACTGGTATCGGACAGTCTGGAGGTGACCAGCGCGGAGGTGGTCAAATTCCCCCTCTCTGACCACTTGCCGGTCGGGGTGGATATCCGCTTACCCTTCGATTTCAGGTGGCATCATGACTGATTGGCAAGACAAGTACAGTAAGCTCTCTGCCCAGATGCAGCAAGATGATGAGGAGCGTGCCGAAAGTGAGCAGCTGCTGCTGCGAGCCATCGCCCGCATGACCATTGCTTTTCGCGGCTTGGACAAACAGCTCGACCCCCATCTCAAAAGCCTGCAAACAGCGGCCAAAGGGGGTAAGGCCACCCCCGCTTTCCAACATCGCCTGGGAGAGCTGACAGATGCTTTGATCAAAGCCAGGGAAGACAAGAAGCAGGCAGATGATCACAAAGAGGGAGGGCTGGAACGCCTCGTGGCCTCCTCATTGATTTCCAATAAGGCAAGATCTCAACTGCAAAAAAAGGTGGCTGAGCTGTCTGCAGATCCCCAGGGCATATCTGATGAGCAGGTGGATGGGATCATTCGTCTCCTGGCGGATTCGATCGAATCTGATGCTGAATCGGCTACCCAGGAGACCAAGTCTGGCATGCTGGGCCGTTTGCTGGGTGGAGGGCGGAAAGAGAAAGGCCAGGGAGAAAAATCAGTACCGATGATGTCACCCAACCAGCTCTTATTGGAGCTGATGCAGCGTTTGCCTTGGCCATCGCGTTTGAGTGATGAGATTCTTCGGTTGAGCGAGCGTTTGAAGGCCGAGTCCGAAAAAGAGAATGCCTGGCTCAAGGTTATTGAAGAGATTACTCGACTCTACAGCGGTGTCTTGGGGGCAGCTGAAGAAGATCTCAGTGATACCGAGAACTACTTGGGACAACTCAATTTGCGTCTAAAGGAGTTGGACTCGGTCATTCAACAGATGGACCACTACACGACGAATTCTTTGGCAGGCCAAGCTCAGTTACGCCACTCTCTGGATGGCGAGCTGGGCGGTATGCGCCAAGATGTCCGGGAAGCAGGCGATCTGGATAGCTTTAAGCATCTGTTGGATAGGCGACTGGATGCCATTCAGAACCAGGTAGAGAACCACCTGCGCAACGAAGAAGCGCATCTCAACGCAGTGACTCAGGAGGCAGAAAAATTGCGTGAACGCCTTGGCGATTTGGAGGCCAATGGTGAGAAATTGCTGCAACGACTGGAGGAGATTCAAGCCCAGGCGCTGACCGATCCCTTGACCAAGCTGCCCAACCGGGGCGCCTATGAACAACGGGTGATTGAGGAATTTGCCCGCTGGCAGCGCTTTGGCAAACCGCTGTCCATGTTGGTCTGGGATATCGATCACTTCAAGCGGATCAATGACACTTTTGGCCATCAGGTCGGCGACAAGGTGTTGCAGGCCATTGGCAAATTGCTTTCCGAACGCATTCGGGCCACAGACTTTGTCGCCAGATACGGAGGTGAGGAATTTGTCATGCTGATGCCGGGTTCGAATGCCGAGCAGGCGGGTCAGGTGGCGAATGAAATTCGCCAAGGCATTGCCTCAAAATCCTTTCGTGCAGGGGCTAAAGAGTTGCCCATTACCATATCCTGTGGTTATGCCACTGTGGGTGAGAGCGATGATCCCGAGCAGGTATTCAAACGAGCGGACGAGGCCCTGTATTTGGCAAAAGAAAAAGGCCGTAACTGCTGTGAGCTGGGCGCATAAGCCTAATCTGCGTAGAAAAACCGGAAGCCTGTCCCAAAGGTTTGGCTGAGTCTGTTCATCAATGTGGGTTGGGGCACCCCCTCGTTAGGAAAAACATTTTCCAGCAGTATTAGGCTTCGGCCCAGACCGGCGTATTTTCCCCAGCGTAATGCTTTTGGTGAAAGTGGCTGGCCACATTGGGGGCAGAATTGTTCTTCATTGGGGTACCAATCTCTCAATAGGCACTGGCAGTGGCCACAATGGGGTGGGCGAAATTTGCCGCTATGTCTAAGTTGAGGCTTCTCTTCAAAGGTCAAAACCAAGTGACAAAAGTCCCGGTCCCGGGGTGACTGTGGCTCGAACCGAAGAAAGGGCGAGCAGCCTGCGAAACTGATCCAGCGCATGAAAGCGGGGCCGGCGGCAAAGGCGTCATCGGCACGCTCCGGCAGAGGCTCAGTCATGAGATCCAGTTTTTGCAACAGGGCCACCAGCGGTTTCCTTGGCAGGGAGCAGAGCGGATCCTGGGGGCAGAGGATGAGACGGCCACTCATGGTCGGGGCGGAAGAGGAGGTAACATTAGGGTATTCTAAACCAGCATCATCCGATGCAAGAGATGACTGAGTGAAATCGCGGATATGCCCAACCCCCTGACCCTAGTGTTGCGCCTCTTGATCAAAGGCTATCAGTATTTGATCAGCCCGCTCTTGGGTAGTCGCTGTCGCTTCTATCCCACCTGTTCCAATTACACCTTGGAGGCGATCGAGCGTTTTGGTCCGATTAAAGGTGGTTGGCTGGGGCTGAAGCGGATCTTTCGCTGTCACCCTTTTCATCCCGGTGGTGTGGACCCGGTGCCGGAGAAGCTGGAGAAGCCCCATTCCCATGAGCAAGAGTGACGTACCCCCCTTTCAGAATCCAGACCGTCTGCGCATGATTTTTGCGGATGGTTTGCGCCAGATGTTGGAACACCATCAGACCATGGGGGTCTTTATCCTAGTGCTGGCCAACGCTTTGGCAGACGAGACCTTGCGCGATTCCCTTTGGTCTCCGTTGCGGCAGCGCTTTGACGAGTTGTCCGAGGAGTGCCGTTTCAGCTTGCGTCAGGCGCAACCCCTGGATGAGGCGGAGGATGATGTGCTGGTCTTCCTCAAACTCATGGCCATGGGTTTGGATGCTTTGGAACTACCCCGATGGCGTATGGCGGATCCCTGGCAACTTCAGTTCAATCCGCTCCGCGCCCTGCGCCCGCCCCGGGCGAGTGGTGAGCGCCTGGGCCAGTTGCAACGACCTTTCAATGAACAGGGTTTTCATTTCAACAAGGCTTTTCTCGACAAAGAGATCCTTTGGCAGGGCCGCTTTGCCGGGCGCGATCTGCGCCTGCTCTACAACAAGTTCCCCTTTATGCCGTTGCACGGGCTCTGGGTGCCGGAACCACAGGCTTGCCGTCCGCAGTTTCTCGATGCCGACAACCATGCCTATCTGATTCAGGCCAGTGAACGTTTAGTCCTGGATCTGCCTGGCCTGGGTCTTGCCTATAACTGCCTGGGTGCAGGCGCCTCGGTCAATCATCTCCATTTTCAGCTCTTTCTCAGCTCCCAACCTTTACCCGTTGAATTGCCCCAGTGGCGCCATAATGGTGGAGACAAGGCCTATCCGCTGAAGTGCCGCCGTTTTACCGACGGCGAGGCGGCCTGGTGCGCTATCGAAGTGCTGCATGAAACCCTGCGGCCTTATAATCTGCTTTATCGCCAGGGCCAGTGTTATCTGCTGGAGCGCGCTTTTCAAGGGGATTTCGAGCAACGAGATTGGTTGTCAGCCCTGGCCTGGTGCGAGGCATCGGGCCATTTCGTCTTTTTCAATCATGCCGATTTTCAGGGCCTGGATGCGGCTCAGATTGAGGCACGGCTGGCTGCCTGCTGAGGGGGCGATGACAGACTTTAAGGACGAACATTGGCCAACCCAATTTTGGCATCGCCTGGACGATGAACGCATCCAGTGCGACCTTTGTCCGCGTTTTTGCCAACTGCATCAGGGGCAGCGCGGCCTCTGTTTTGTGCGCGCCAACAAGGGCGGGAAGTTAGTATTGACCACCTATGGCCGCTCCAGCGGTTTCGCTATTGATCCTATCGAAAAGAAGCCGCTGAACCATTTTCTACCGGGTACTCCGGTGCTCTCCTTTGGCACGGCAGGTTGTAACCTGAGCTGCACTTTTTGCCAGAACTGGGACATCAGCAAATCCCGCCAGATGGATGCCCTTATGGATCGTGCCGATCCCGTTACCATTGCTGCGGCAGCCCAGACGATGGGCTGTCGCTCGGTTGCCTTTACCTATAACGACCCGGTCATCTTTCACGAGTATGCCATTGACGTGGCCCAGGCCTGTCGGGCACTGGGGCTCCATTCGGTGGCGGTGAGCGCGGGTTATCAGAATCCGGCACCACGGGCGGAGTTTTATGCGGCCATGGACGCTGCCAACCTGGACCTCAAATCCTTTAACGAGGGTTTCTATCGGCGACTCTGTGGTGGTCATCTGCAACCGGTGCTGGATACCCTGGTCTACCTCAAGCAGGAGACGACGGTCTGGTTGGAGATCACCACCCTTTTGATTCCCGGTGAGAATGACAGTCCGGCAGAGATCGAGGCCCTCAGTCAGTGGGTGCGGGAGAACCTGGGGGTCGAGGTACCGCTGCATTTCAGCGCCTTTCATCCTGATTGGAAGCTGCGCCATCTGTCACCTACCTCAGTGGCAACGTTGCGTCAGGCACGCCAGATCGCTCGGAATAACGGCTTGCACCATGTCTATCTGGGGAATGTGACCGATCCCGAGGCGGAATCCACCTATTGTGCTACCTGTGCTCAGCCGCTCATTGGTCGCGATCGCTATCGCATTACCCAATGGGCGTTGGCTGCTGATGGTCACTGCACCGGTTGTGGTGCAACTCTGGCCGGTCGATTTGAGGGTCAGCCCGGTTCCTGGGGCGCCCGCTGTCTGCGCATACGTCCTGCAGATTTTGTTACCTGAAGGAAGGTGGATGGATTGGAGTCAATCAGGCAAAAACTCTGTTCTTTGGAGGGCTTTTCCAGGTTGACTCCGATCCCGGGCGGTAAAGATGTGATTGATATTACTTGATCCAGACAGTTTTTAAGCCAAAATCAACTGACACCATTTTTCATTTGTATAGGAAGATCCTGATGATAAAACAACTTTGCAAACCCATTGCACCACTGGCTGCTGCCATTCTGCTGGTCTCTGGCGGTGTTAATGCATCCGGGCAGGCATCGAGCGACTTGTCGCTGGTGCCCGCCAGCTCCCCTTATGTTTTCTACAATGAAAAGTCCTCCCCTGAGGATCTGACGAAGCGTTGGATTGAGTATTCGGCAGACTCGCTTCATGGTGCCATTGCTGACCTTGAGCGGCTGAATCAAGGTAAAGATAAAGATGTTGTGACGACGACCCTACTGGCGATCTTCAAGGAGTTTGAGAATGATTTCTCCCTGGACGGTCTTCGTAAATGGGGCTTCAAACCCGGTGGGCACGTTCTGGTCTATGGCCTAGGACCTCTACCTGTGGCGCGCCTGGAGATCAGCGATGCCACCAAGATGCGAGCCTTCATTGCCCGCATCGAAACGCACTTGAAACAGCCCATGGAAGAGAAAAAGTTTGGTGACCAGGCCTACTGGCGCATTGGCGATGCCAAAGCGGGCGTCATTATCGCCGTTACCCCGACGCACCTTGTGGCCACCATCTTGCCAGCCAAACTGGAGCAGGAGTATCTTGACGATGTGCTCACTCCCCAACCCCTGAAGGATTCTATCGCCTCCAGTGGCAAGTGGGATGAGCTCATCAAAACCCATGGCTATACGGGTTATGGCGAAGGCTACATCGACCTTCATAGGCTTGCCTCCCAAGCTGCAGGACGGGATGCCACCGATCAGAATGCCGCCCTTTGGAAGACCCTGACAAAAGAGAGCAAAAAGAAACCCTCTCCAGGGTGTGTTGATGTTGGTTTGGCGCTGCTGGAAAATACCCCGCGTTTCGTCTTTGGTACAGAAGAGCTTACCTCTAACAGTCTTGTCTTTGCTGGGTTGCTGGAGACCAAACCTGAAATCGCCAAAAGGCTGCAGGCGTTGGCAGCCCCCGTGCCCGGTCTCGGCGCGGAAAGCAAGGTGATGTTCTCTTTCGGCGTTGGTATGAACCAACCCGCTTTGCGTGACGGCATCAAGTTTGGCATCCAAACCATTCTCGACACTAACCAGGGCAAATGCGAAGAGATCAAACCGGAAAGATTGCAGGCCAGTCTGAAAGAGGTGGATAAAGCCTTCAATCCGATGTTTAGTGGCATCAAGGGCTTCTATCTGGAGATTGATGACGTTACTCTCCAACAGGGTGGCCCGCTACCGATAGCGCTGGACGGTCAGGTGTTGATCTCCGCGAACAATGTCCGCAACCTCTATGCCATGACCGGCATGTTCGCTCCGCCGCTGGCACAACTGACGATTCCTGAAGATGGTAGTCCTGTTGCCCTCCCATTGGCACAGATGGCCCCGGGCGTACCGCCCGTCTATATCGCCATCAAAGACAACAGCCTGCTCGGGCTCTCCACCGGCCCCCACGCCGAAGGCGACATGGGGCCCTTCCTTGATGCTAAACCAGGCGCAAAATCGCCTATTCTGGCCATCAACTATGACTTGGTACGCATGGCTGCCAGTGCCAACAAGGTATTTACCCTGTTGAAGCCAACACTGGATCCCAAGGTTGCGGAAGTTGTCCAACAGCAGATCAAGTCTATCGAGACCCAGAGTAAGCTCTTTGGCAGTATTGGTTTCTCGATGACCGGAACCGACAAAGGATTGGAATTCCGCGAAACTGTTCAGTTGCGATAGGCGCCCTCCGCAACCGTTCGCCTTTGGAGCGGGCGGTTGTGGGTGAAAAGGCGATGTTGAAATGTTTTTTCGTTCACATGCTTTCGCGTGGGAACGTGTGGTGGCAAAGCTTATCAACTTCAGATTGTCTCAAAATTGATCCAACATACCCGGATCATACTGATCCGTCGAAATCTCCAGTCCGGCCTCTTCTATTTTCTCTTTTAGGTGATTGAGTTTGATGACCAGTTCATTCATGGTGATGGTGTTGTCATCCAGCGTGTAGAGCTGCATGGAGCCTTCATAGGCATAGTTCATGATGATCATGGCATCGACATGGCCATCATCGACCAATGGCTCGATTTTCCTCTGCTTGCGATAGATTCGATTGAGGCTCTGCTTCAGGTTCCAGACATAGACCACTTCGTTCATATAGGGGTGGTTGCGCTGACGATAGATCACCCCGCCAACCACCAGACCTGCGATGATGACACCAATCAGATTCAAGCTGAAATTCGAGCTTTGCGGGTGGCCAAACATTTGAATCATCAAAGTCGATGTGGTCACCGCGATCAGAAACAGGGCCGCAACAATCGCCGCGAAAATGATCTTGTAGCGCTTGCTGTAGGTCTCTTTATGGATGGGTCTGAGTTGCATTATCCTAAAATCCCCAGGTGATCAAGGCTGGTTATTCTAACCGCTGGTGGTTTTATTGCGCGAAATCTGCTCTCTCTTCGTGTCATCCGGTTGTTCATGTTGATACCTGACCAATAAAAGGTCTATATTTGGTCTTATTCGGGAGGCGATATGAAACTATCGAGTCAAATCAAGCCAATCAGTTATTTGAAGGCCCATGCATCGGAGATTGTGCGCAACCTTCCGGAGCAGGGCGAACCGCTGATCATTACGCAGAATGGTGAGGCCAAAGCCGTGGTGCAGGACATCGCGAGCTATGAGCAAACCCAGGAGACCCTGGCACTTTTGAAGATCCTTGCGCTGGGAACGCGCCAGATTGAAGAGGGTAAGGTTCGGCTAGCCAGCGAGGTTATTCAACGGCTTCGGGAACAGCGCCAGGGCCGCTGATGGCCTTTCAGGTCTTTTTGACCGATGACGCCTCGGCAGACCTCGAGGATCTGTATGCGTATATCGAATCCCATGATGTGCCAGGAAAGGCGGATTATGTGCTTGATCAAATGGAAACGATCTTCTCGACCCTCTCAGAAAATCCGCACCGAGGTGTCTATCTCAAAGAGTTGCTGGCCGTTGGGCTTCGCGAGTACCGAGAGATTTTTTTCAAACCCTATCGCATCATTTATCGGGTCATGGCAGAGACGGTTTATGTCTTGCTGATTGCCGACGGTCGTCGCGATATGCAAACGCTGCTACAGCGCAGGTTGTTTGGGGCGTAAATGAAGGGTACTCCCTATGGGTGCTGACACCTGGGGCAATAGAAGGTAGAGCGTTGTCCCAATCGCATCGATTGAATCAGATGGCCACATTTAGGGCAGGGCAAATCGGCTCGATCATAGACCTGAAGTTCCTGGGCAAAATAGCCGGGTCGGCCATCTTCTCGAATGAAGTCCTTGAGCGTGGTGCCTCCAGCCTCGATGGCCCGCTCCAGCGTGTAACGGATCTCTTCGGCCAGGCGTTGGTAACGCGTTTTGCTGATCTGGCCGCTGGGGCTGGTGGGATGAATGCCTGCCCGGAACAGGGATTCGTTGGCGTAGATGTTGCCCACGCCTACCAGGATTTTGCTGTCCATGATGAAGGTCTTGATGGCGCTGCGCCGATTCCGTGAGCGACCGTAGAGATAGTCGGCATCGAATTGGGGGCCAAGGGGTTCCGGCCCCAGCTTGGCGAGCAGGGGGTGGGCCTCCATCGGGGCATCCGCCCAGAGTGCCGCGCCGAAGCGACGCGGGTCATGCAGTCGCAACCACTGGCCGTTGATACCGATGTCCAGGTGATCATGACGCTGGGGCGGACGCGCTTGCGCGACCAGTCGCAGGCTGCCGGACATGCCCAGGTGGAGGATGAGTCCGCCCTGAGAAATGCGCAGCAGCAGGTATTTTCCTCGCCGATCCACCGCTTGGATGGTTTGGCCGCACAGCCGTTCCGCCAGATCATCGGGCACGGGCCAGCGCAGTCTGGAATCATGGACGCAGACCTTGTCGATGCGCTGGTTGAGGAGATGAGGCTCGATACCGCGCCGGGTGGTTTCCACCT
Organism: Sedimenticolaceae bacterium; assembly: GCA_050292235.1. GTDB lineage: Bacteria > Pseudomonadota > Gammaproteobacteria > Chromatiales > Chromatiaceae > JBNKLG01. The sequence continues at coordinate 17,697 of JBNKLG010000020.1, forward strand.
CAGGCAATTCAGGCATGGGGTTTGGTGCCAAGAGGTTGCAGGAGATCGATCTCTGCGGGGAGCTGATACCCCAGGCCAAGATCGGGGCGCACCAGCCAGAGCCTTTTCTGGCTATCGTGATGGATCTGGAAATCGAGTTGTCGCCCCTCACCGATCAGGATATGCACCCCGCCCTCCGCTGCATCAGCGGTGATGGTCATGGGACGGATATTCAGGGATCGAAGCTGTCGCCATTGCTTGATGCGATGACTGAGGTCATCGCCACTCAAGGCGGGGTTGGCGGGTGTGAGTTGCCAGCCGTGGTCGCCATGATGCAACTGATAGGCGGGGGTTTTGATGGCCTCGATGTTGGCCCCTGGTGGCAGCAGGGCAGGATCCAATAGCTGTTCCGCTGGGGCCAGCAAGTGCTGATGGAAGCGATCGACGAGCAGGATGAGGCGTTTGTCGTGGCTCAGGTAGCGCAGCTTGCGCAGGGGCTCAATGCCGCCGAAGTCAAAACGCTGATTATCGATCTGCATACGGATGGGCTGATCCAGTCCGAACTGATCCAGGCTTTGGTCGGGCAGGGGGAAATGGTTGATGATCGGGGCTTCCAGGATGCGACTTAGCGCATGCAGTCGCTGGGGATTGGCGGGGAGGTGGTAGGGACTTTGCATCCACCAGATGCCATCGCGGTGCTTAAAACTCAGCTCGGGTTTGCCGGGACGCTGGATGCTGAGCTGTTTCGCCTGCTCTGGTTTCAGGCTGGTGAGTCGTTCCAGGTTTGGGGCGGGTTCATTTTCCGGCCACCAGACCAGTGTCGCCAGCGCCAGAACCAGCAGCAGAAGCCCCAGATTGATGAGGAGTTGGCGCTTCATCGGCCTAGCGGTGACGCCGTCGCCACCAGACCCGTGCGCCGGTGATCAGCAGGCCGATGGGCAGCAGGATCAGAAAGACCAAGGCGATGACGATGCCCTGGGCCTGGCTGAGGTTGAGCTGGGTATCCGGCGCGGTTTTGGCCGGAATGTCGAGTAGGGCCTCGTCCCCACTTAGCCAGCGAATCAGGTTCAGTCCCAGATTGAGGTTGGCTCCGTTGCCCAGGTAGGCATTGGCCAGAAAGTCCCCATCTCCCAATACCAGAACCTTTTGCCGCTGTCCGTTCTGCTCCCGAGTGAAAGCCAGGCCCAGGTTGAGGGGGCCGGGCTGTTCGCCCTCAGCGTCCGGGCGAATTTCACCCTCCCGCTTGCCGGTTTCGTTCCAGGTGCGTTCATGGCTTTGCAGCACTGGGGAGAGGCTCCAGCCTTCGGGTGGCTCGGCGGTGAGAGCCGCTGCGTGGGGAAAAAGGCTGATCTGGCCGATGCCGGAGACAGCCGGATGATCAGGATACTGGTTGACGATGGCCATGGCCGGGTCTTTGATACCCATGGCGTAAGCGTTGATATCCACTACTGTGCCGGGCAGGACTTTGAGCCCCAGGGCTTTACTGAGCAGGTCGAGGTGTTGGGTCTCATCGGGATCCAGCAACCAGAGAAGGTTGCCACCCTGGAAGAGGTAACTCTCGATCAGACTGACCTCACCGGGCAGCAGGGGTATGCGCGGTCCGGCAATAATCAGCAGACTGGTGTTATCGGGAATCTGGGCGGTATCGCTGAGTTGGAGGGTCTGCACCTGGTAGCCCTTTTGCTGCAGGGCCTGACCAAAGGTACCTAGGTCATGGTTGGCCTCGCCTTTTGGGTTGCGTTCGCCATGGCCGCCAAGGAAAGCGATCCAGCGCTCCCTCCCCATTAACAGACGTTGGATGGCGTTGGTGATCTGCTCTTCGTTGACCTGTTGCAGGTTCTCATCGCGCCCCTGATAGGAGAGCAGCAGCTCGCCGGGCACCTGGATGCCCAACTGCCGGGTGAGGGCGGGCTCCCGTTCAGGATCGATAAAACGGAAGCTGATCTGGGGGCTGTGAGCCCGATAGCGTTCGATCAGGCTCTCTAGCGGTTTGCGTAACAGGGGGTTATCCTGGGCGAAGGCAGTGATGGAGAGGGGCTCTTGCAGGCGACCGATGACTTCAACAGAGGTCTCCGACAGGCTGTTGCGACCGCCAGCGGTCCAGTCCCAGACCTGTGAGTGGTGCTGACTCAGCCAGGCCAGCAGGCCGAATGCGGAGGCAAAGAGAAGATAGAACAGCCAGCGGTTCAGGCGCTGAGCGAGCATCTGGGGATCCATGGCCATCAGGCCTCCCGCCGGCGCTGGTCGAGGCCACGCAGGGTCAATAAGAGACTGGTCAGGATGCAGAGGCAGAAATAGGCGAGATCACCGCTACGCACCAGCCCTTTCAACAACGGTTCCAGGTGCATCTGGGGGGAAAGCCATTGGAAAAGGCTGCCGGTTTGATCCCCACCCGTCGTGGCCAGGCCTAGAATCCAGAGAAACAGCAGCAAGCCATAGCTGGCCACGGCGGCCACTCCGGGATGATGGGTCAGGCTGGAAAGACAGAGGCCGATGGCGGCATAAGTGGCGGCAAGTAAGCCCAGCCCTAGCAGGCCGGACGCCAGCTTGCCCCAGTCGAGAATACCGCCCAGGGTCAAAGAGAGGGGCATCAGCAGGGTCAAGAGTAACATCAGGCTGAAGAAGCTCAGGATGCCGAAAAACTTGCCCAGGATGATCTGCCAGAGCGAGAGGGGGGCACTTTGCAGCAGAGTATAGCTACCGCTGCGGTACTCCTCACTGAAAAGACGCATGGTCAATAATGGCGAGAAAAACAGTAGCAGGCCGCCAGTGGTGGCGAATAATGGGGCGGCGATGAGGTCGGTGATGCCAGGCGCACCCTCCAATCCGGCCAAGCGAGGTTGCAGGGAGACAAAGGTCTCCATCTGGAGCAGGAAGACCCAGGCCAGGATCAGCTGGCCGCAGGCAAGCAGGCTCCAGGCCAATGGGGACAAAAAGAGGCTACGCAGTTCCCGTTGGGCAATGACGCCAATCACGCCGCCTCCCCGCTGGTGAGTTCGACGAAGAGCTGCTCCAGGGTCTGACGCTGTGGTCGTACCTCGCACAGCCCCCAGTCGCAGTTGGCCAGCTCTTGGATCAGAAAGGTTGGGCTGATCTCCGCTGTCAGCGCGAGTTGGAAGTAGCCATCCTCTTGCGTCTGGCAATGGTCGATACCTGGGATCTTGGCCAGGGTCTCAAGTTCGGGTGCCCGTTCGAAGGCCACCAATAGGGCTGTGGACTCCTCCTGGGGTATCGGGCTGCCGTTATAGAGTGTCTGCCCCTGATGAATGATCTGCACCCGGCTGCAGAGGCTTTGCACTTCGGGCAGAATATGGCTGGAGAGGATGACGCTGTGGGCCTCGCCCAGTTCACGGATAAGCTGACGAATCTCCCGAATCTGGTTAGGGTCGAGTCCGACCGTGGGTTCATCAAGGATGATGACCTCGGGCTGATGCACAATGGCCTGGGCAATGCCTACCCGCTGCTGATAGCCCTTGGACAGATTGCCGATCAGGCGCTTGCCGGTGGTTTCCAGGCCGCAGCGGGCTTTGGCCTTTTCGACGGCGGGGCATAGCGCTTTACCGGTTAGCCCATGGATTCGGGCGGCAAAGTCCAGGTACTCGTCCACGCTCAATTCTGGATAGAGAGGTGGAATCTCAGGTAGGTAGCCCAGATGATGTTTGGCCGCTTTCGGGTGGCTGTGCAGATCCATACCGTTGATCTGAACGGTTCCGCTGTGAGGGGCAAGGTTGCCCGTGAGCAGGCGCAGACTGGTGGATTTGCCTGCCCCATTGGGGCCGAGTAGGCCAAGAATTTCACCTCGTGCCAGTTCAAGATCAATGCCCCTGACCGCCTGGCGCGCACCATAGCGCCGGGTCAGCCCCTGGGCTCGGACCAGGGGCGATGTGGATTTGTTAGTTGCCAAGGGGGTTAGCTCTCCGGATTTCTCTCGAACAGGGTAGTCTGGATGACCTGATAGTTTACGTCGAGGTAGATGGTTTGGATCTGATTTTCATCCAGGCCGGGAAACCTAATATTATCCCAATCCTGATGTTCATAAGCCATGATGCAGGCTAGGGCTTCTCCTGCAGGGCCCTGATGTAGCGTGATGGCTTCGACGACTTCATCTGACAGGGGAAGGTGGCTGAGAATCTCTTCCATAGGCTGGTCGAGCATGGCGTCGAGCACTGAGAACAATCCGGCAGTAAAACCATGCTCTGGGATGTCGTGTCCGCTTTTGCGTAACAGATGCTCACACATCATGGCGCGGGTCAGGGCCATGCTGAGGATATCCGAGGGTTTGTCCTGGAGTCCTGACAGGGTGATGAGGCTGGCCCAGGAGCGGATACGGCTCAAGCCCATCAGCACAATGGCGCGCTGGATACTCTCTACCCGTTTGGGTATGCCGACAGCAGCGGAGTTAATGTAGCGAAGCACCTTGAAACTGAGCCCGGCATCCTGAATGATCAGACCCTCTACCTCTTCCACACTGGCATTGGGATCGTTGAGCTTCTCCAGCAGACGCAAAACCACCATGTGGTTATCGCTCAGTTTGCGACCATGAATGATTTTCGGCCTGGACAGGAAGTAGCCCTGGAAATAGTCGAAGCCCAGCTCTTTGCAGAGATCGAACATCTCATGGGTCTCAATTTTTTCCGCCAAAAGGCGCAGGTTGCGGTTCTTTAATTGTCCGATTCTGGTACGCAACTCTTCGGTACTGAGACTGGAAACCTCTACCTTGATGATATCGACCTGATTCAGCAGTGGTGTCCACTTGTCCTCAAAGAGGTAGTCATCAATGGCCAGGGTAAAGCCTTGGCTTTTAAGACCGCGCACCACGTTGAGGAGTTGGCCGCTGATCTCGATATCCTCCAGTAACTCCAATACGACCTGGTCCTTGCTGAAAGGGATGGGCGGTATTTGGTCAAAAAAGCTTTGTGGCAGGTTAATAAAAGCGCGGTGGTTGCCCACCAGGGTATCGAGCCCCATCTCCATAAAGCTGTTGAGCATTACCTGGGAGGTGGCCTCCGTGGCATCAGGGAACTGAGCCCGGTTCTGATTGTTATCGCGATAGAGCAACTCGTATGCGATAACCTGTTGCTTACGATCATAAATGGATTGGCGAGCGATAAAGATGTCCTGCATGTATCGACCTATTGGCTGCCCAGCGGATAAGCAAGGTTTAATTCAGAAATTCCCATGATGCATATTAGCTGAGATTTTACCCCCTACCCAGTCCCAATGCGCCATAGGGCCAACAGACCGAATCCCATGACCAAAAGCGCAGCGCCAATGCGCACAGTATCCAGGCGAATAAAGGCCTGTAACTGGCCAGCAGCAGCCCCCATCAGCAGCAGGTTCGGCAGGGTGCCCAGGCCAAAGGCCAGCATTAAAAAGGCACCTTCAAATGGGCCACCTGCACTCAGCGACCAGATGAGGCTGCTGTAAACCAAGCCACAGGGTAACCAGCCCCAGACCAGACCCAATAACAGAGCCTGGGTCGGGCGACGCACCGGAAGCAGATGGCGGCCAAAGGGTTCCAGGCGCTGCCACAGGTGCTGTCCCACTCCCTCCAGGCGGGTGAGCACTCGCCACCAGCCGGCCAGATAGAAACCCAGCAAAATCATAAAAATGCCAGAGAGAGCCAGCAATGCTTTTTGCAGGGTTTCCAGGCCGGTGATCTGGGTCAGCATCATACCCAGTCCACCCATGAGTGCTCCGGCCAGGCTATAGCTGATCAAACGCCCTGCGTTATAGCTCAACTGATAGGGTAGTTGCGCCACGGGTCCTTGAGCAGGTAGTCCCAATGTGAGAGCGCTGACGATACCGCCACACATGCCAACACAATGGACGCCTCCAAGCAGGCCGACGACCCAGGCGGCGGCTAATTGGGTGAGATCAATCCCCATGAACGGCTTCCTGATTCATGTTCATTTGGCGACACATCAGATAGAGGACCAACAAAATGGCCGGAATACCCAATAAGGCGGCATAGACAAAAAAGAGTCCATACGAATAGGTGTCGACAATGACCCCGGAGAAACCACCCAGCACCTTCGCTGGCAGGGTCATGAGTGAGCTGAAAAGGGCGTATTGGGTGGCGCTATAACTGGTATTGGTCAGACTGGAGAGATAGGCAATGAACACCGAGGTGGCGATGCCGCCGCTGAGGTTGTCGGCACTGACGACCAGGGCGAGAAAGCTGAGGCTGGGCTCGGAGATGGCCAAAAGCGCGAACAACAGGTTGGTGCTGGCAACCAGCATAGCGCCCAGCAGCAGCGGTCGCATGATGCCAAACCGAGCCACCATGAGACCTCCCAGCGCAGCACCGGCAATGGTCATGAAAAAGCCGAAAATCTTGGTGACGTCGGCGATTTCGGTTTTGCTGAAACCCAGGTCCAGGTAAAAAGGATTGGCCATGACAGCCATGGTGATGTCGCTGATCTTGTAGAGGCCGATGAGCAAAAGGATGATGGCAGCCAGTCGACCGTTACGCTGAAAAAATTCGATAAAAGGACTGATCACCGCATCTACAAACCAAGCTGCTAAACGTTTTGCCAAACTCAGGTTCTCTCCTTCTATACCTGCCAAAGCTTCAAGACGTTTTTCCAGTTCAGCGGTTCTACGATCTTGGGAGACTTGGGGCTCTCGGATGCTAAGGGTGGTGAGCATACCGATCAACATGAGGCTGGCCATGCTCAGATAGGCGGCGGTCCAGGAGTAGAACTGGGCGATGTAGAGGGCACCCGCACCAGCGGCGAGTAAGGCCAGCCGATAGCCCAAGACATAGGCAGCGGCGATAGGGCCTTGCAGGTCATCCTGGTCAATTTCGTTGACCACCTCAATGCGATAGGCATCCAGGTTGATGTCCTGGGTGGCGGAAGAGAAGGCGATCAAAAGGGCAAACAAAGCAAGATGCTGGAGTTGCTGCTGGGGATCGGCCAGGGCCATGCCAATGAGGCCAACACCAATGCCTATTTGGGCGAGTAGCATCCAGCTGCGGCGTTTGCCCAGCCAATTCGTTAGCAAGGGTAGGGGCACGCGATCAACTACCGGTGCCCAAAATACTTTGATGGAGTAAGTAATGCCTATCCAGCTGAAATAGCCAATGACGCTGCGAGAGATGTCTTTTTCAGTGAGCCAGGCCGATAGTGTCGTAAACACCAGCAAAAAGGGCAGTCCAGCGGAAAAGCCCAAGGCGATCATGGTCAAAACGCGGGGGCGGGTATAGACGCGGAAGGCCTCTCCCCAGCTCCTGACGGTGGTTGACATTGTGTCCGGCTCTATAATGAGAAAGCACCATTATAGTCGCTGTTTGGGATAGGCCAGGTCATGGATGTTGCGTTTGTAGCAGCCAATGGGATGTCTTTGGTCTTTTGGCACGGGTATGATGCCTCACATCCTCAGCCAGATCGGAGACCAGCCATGCAAGACTACCAACGGGAATTCCTCAATTTTGCTCTCGAACGTGAGGTGTTGCGTTTTGGTGAGTTCACTCTTAAGTCCGGGCGGGTCAGTCCCTATTTCTTCAATGCTGGTCTCTTTAATACCGGCGCCAGTCTGGCCCATTTGGGGCGCTATTACGCCGATTGCATTGTCAATGCCGGGCTGAAGTTTGATCTGCTATACGGCCCTGCTTACAAGGGCATTCCTTTGGCGGCAGTGACTGCCGCTGCCCTCTTTGATCACCATGGTCGCGATCTGCCCTATGCTTTCAATCGCAAAGAGGCCAAGGACCATGGCGAAGGGGGTGTGATCGTTGGCCATGCCCTCAAAGGGCGGCGGGTGTTGATCATCGATGATGTCATCTCTGCCGGGACTTCAGTGCGTGAATCCCTCGAGATCATTTCTGTAGAAGGTGCTGAGGCAGCTGGCGTGGTGATCGCCCTGGATCGCCAGGAGCATGGCAAGGGTGAGCGTTCGGCGATTCAGGAAGTGGAGCAGGATGCCGGGATATCTGTGGCGGCCATCGTGCGGTTGGAACAGTTGGTGCAGTATCTGGATGATCGTGGCGAGGAGGAAGCGTTGGCGCGAATTTGTGCCTACCGTGATCGTTACGGGGCGATCTAAAATTTCGATGCTCGTTGACCAAAGAGCGCGGTGCCAATGCGGATGATGGTCGCCCCTTCGGCGATGGCCGCTTCCAGGTCGCTGGACATGCCCATGGAGAGGGTGTCGAGATCGGGTAGCTTTTGCTGTAGTTCATCCAACAGCTGGGCAAGCAGTTGGAAGGGTTGGTGCTGCTGGATGAGGTCATCGCTGGGGGCGGGCAGAGCCATGAGGCCGCGCAGTTTTAGGTTGGGCAGTGCGCTGACTTCTGTCGCAAGGGCCATGATCTGATCGGGTGATAGCCCACCCTTGCTGGACTCTCCGCTGGTGTTGACCTGTAGGCAGAGGTTGAGCGGTGGTAACTGAGGAGGTCGGTAGGTTGAGAGCCGTTGGGCCTGTTTGAGGCTGTCGATCCCATGCGCCCAGGCAAAGTGTTCGGCGATGAGGCGGCATTTGTTACTTTGCACCCGGCCAATGAAATGCCAGCTGAGATTCAGATGGCTGAGTTCTGTGATTTTGTGAATGGCTTCTTGCAGATAGTTTTCACCAAAAGCAGTCAACCCAAGCTCCGTCGCTGCCCGGATAGTGCTGGCTGGCTGCGTTTTACTCACTGCCAGTAGTTGGACCTCCCCCAATGTGCGATTTGAATGAGTGACAGCCAACTGGATGCGCTGTCGTATCTGGGCTAGGTTGGCGGAAAGGTCGATCACGGTTATCCCCAGGTCAATTTAAGGGTAGTATACTTCCGAGATTCAAAATTAAAGGGTTTTCTGAAAGATTGCCCGTAATAACTTCACTCTCAGGGGTTACGCATGGATATTTCTGAACTTCTTGCCTTTTCTGTCAAACACAATGCCTCCGACTTGCATCTGTCAGCGGGTCTACCGCCAATGATTCGAGTGGACGGCGATGTGCGTCGCATCAATGTGCCTGCGTTGGATCATAAGGCGGTGCACTCATTGGTGTATGACATCATGAACGACAAGCAGCGTAAGGACTACGAAGAATTTCTTGAGTGCGACTTCTCTTTCGAAATCCCTGGTCTGGCCCGTTTTCGTGTCAACGCCTTTAACCAGGATCGGGGGGCTGGTGGTGTGTTTCGTACCATCCCCTCCAAGGTGCTGACACTGGAAGACCTGGATGCTCCTGAGGTGTTTAAAGAGATTGTCAATGTGCCTCGTGGTTTGGTGTTGGTGACGGGGCCCACGGGTTCCGGTAAGTCCACCACTCTTGCGGCCATGATCGACTATAAGAACGACAATGTGTACGAGCATATCCTCACCATCGAGGACCCTATCGAATTTGTCCACGAGAGCAAGAAATGCCTGATGAACCAGCGTGAGGTCCATCGGGATACCTTGGGTTTCGCCGAGGCTTTGCGTTCTGCCCTGCGTCAGGATCCGGACATCATCCTGGTTGGTGAGTTGCGTGACCTGGAAACCATCCGTCTGGCATTGACCGCTGCTGAGACCGGCCACCTAGTATTCGGCACCCTTCACACCAGCTCTGCCGCCAAAACCATCGACCGTATTATCGACGTTTTCCCCGCTGCGGAAAAGGGTATGGTACGTTCCATGCTGTCTGAGTCATTGCGGGCGGTTATTTCTCAAACTTTGCTGAAAAAGGTCGGTGGCGGTCGTATTGCTGCCCATGAAATCATGATCGGTACCCCGGCCATTCGAAACCTCATTCGTGAGGATAAGGTGGCGCAGATGTACTCCTCAATTCAGACCGGTCAGGCAATTGGGATGCAGACTTTGGATCAGTGTTTATTGACACTGGTGAAGCGCGGTTTGGTGAGTCGGGCCGATGCCCGTGCCCGCGCGCAGAATAAAGAGGTTTTTGACACCTGATTTGGAGGAGGGTTTTTGGGGCATAGCTGTGTGGAGGCGACGGGGCTATGTCAGTAGCTCACCTTTCATTGTCGACCGCCTTCTCTTTTCTCCCCTTCTTCTTTCCTCGGTAGGCGCGGTCTTGGTATCGTTTGTCGGGCGGCGATAGGTAAAGCGCTTGACCCTGATGGGGTGGCCGTTCAGACATTTGCCATTGAGACGTTGAGTGGCCTTTTCAGCAGCGGTACGGTTTTCAAAGGTCACTAGGCCGTGATGTTCTTCTTCTTGCGTATGGGGTGTGCGGACGTCCAGTACTTCGACGCTGAGGATCGCTGGCGTTTTACTAAAAGGGAAGAAGGATTTGGTGCCGGACTGGGCGAAGTTTAAAAGCTCTGTGGCGCTGGTTTTGGGGGGCAGATAACAAAAGATAACGATCACTGAGCAAGTCCCTGTGGCAGGTCTCTGTCGGGGATTATCGCTGGTTCCTTTTTTAAGTCAATATTTGACCGTTGCTACTTTAGCAACGGTCAAGGTTTTGCTCTGAATTCCCCAGATCAAATCTCCGGATTGCCGATGTTCTATCTTTTACTTTTTTGTGGACGTTGCCATCCTGGAATACTGGTTTGGCGAGCTCTGCTTAGGGTTAATTCATTGTCTGGAGTGGGTTTGGTAATGACTGACCCAGCGCCGATGGTGGCGCCTTCACCAACCCTGACTGGTGCCACCAGTGCGGTATTCGAGCCAATGAAGGCACGATCCCCAATCTCAGTACGATGTTTGTTTGCGCCATCGTAATTACAGGTTATGGTGCCCGCGCCGATATTGACTTGGCTGCCGATCTGGCTGTCGCCAATATAGCTCAGGTGATTGATTTTGCTACCCTGGCTGATGTGAGATTGTTTGATCTCGACGAAGTTGCCAATGTGATTGTCACCGGTCAGTTCAGCACCAGGGCGCAGCCGGGCAAAGGGGCCGATGCGGCAGTTGGGGCCGATGTTCGCATTTTCCAATACCGAGTGGGCCAGGATCTCGCAGCCAGGTCCGATGCGACAATTTCGGATTTGGCAATAGGGACCAATTTTGACGTTGTCACCCAGTGCGACTTCGCCCTCCAATATGGCGCCAATGTCGATGCTGACATCCTGTCCATGTGTGAGCTGGCCCCGCAGGTCAAAACGGTAGGGGTCTGAGAGGCTGACACCAGCTTGCAACAGGGATTCCGCTTGTTTCTGTTGAAAATGGCGCTCCAGCTCAGCCAGTTGTTGGCGGTCGTTGACCCCCATGACCTCGTTGGGATCAGTCACATCCATGCCCAGCACCTTGATGCCATCTGACACAGCCAGGCCCACCACGTCGGTCAGATAGTATTCTCCCTGGCGATTGTCGTTTTCAATGCGTGCCAGCCATCCGGGCAGTTTCTCTCCATTGAGACAGAGGATGCCGCTGTTGATCTCGCAGATTGCCAGGGTGTCTTCGTCGGCGTCCTTGTGCTCGACGATGCTCAATACATCGCCGTTGATGTCGCGGACAATGCGTCCATAGCCGCTGGGGTCGTCCAGCTCGGTGGTGAGAATGCCCAACCCCGACTCACTGGCCTCGATAAAGGCTCGCAGTGTTTCTGCCCGGATTAGCGGAACATCGCCGTAGAGTACCAGAATCTGATCCAGCCCCTGAACCTGGGGCATTGCTTGAGAGACCGCATGTCCCGTGCCCAGTTGTTGTGCCTGTGCCACCCAACTGATCGGGCTATCAGCCAATGTTGCTTTGACCTGCTCGCCGCCATGACCATAGACCACGATAATTTTCCTTGGATTCAGCGTTAGCGCGGTATCGATCACGTGTTGCAACAAAGGTTTTGCTGCCAAGGGATGTAGTACCTTGGGGAGCTGGGATTTCATGCGAGTGCCCTGGCCTGCAGCCAGGATGACGATGCCGAGCGTCATACCGATTCTCCGGTGTTTTCGGACGTTTGAATGGGCTGGCAGTATAGCAGTCCCTCGCCGTGAGGTATGATGTGGGCCTTACCATTTGAAGTTTGAGAAAATAATCATGTCCGCTGAGGTAACCGATCTTGATGCCTATATGAGCGCTTTGGGTCGGCGCGCCCGTGCTGCTGCTCGCCAACTGGCTGCAGCCAGTACTGCCAGCAAGGATCAGGCGTTGCTGAATATTGCTGATGAACTGGCTTCGGCCCGTGAATTGCTCATGGCGGAGAATGCCAAAGACCTGGAGGCTGGTCGTGCTAAAGGATTGGATGAAGCATTACTGGATCGCCTGGCCCTAACTCCGGCCCGCATCGATGCCATGATCGAAGGTTTGCGCCAGATTGCTGCTTTGCCAGATCCCATCGGCGAAGTCTTCGATATGAACTACCGCCCCAGCGGTATTCAGGTGGGTCGTATGCGGGTGCCTTTGGGTGTGGTTGGCATTATCTATGAGTCACGCCCCAACGTTACCGCTGATGCGGCAGCGCTCTGTCTGAAATCGGGCAATGCGACTGTGTTGCGAGGTGGTTCTGAGGCCTTCCATTCCAATCAGGCCATTGCTGCCTCTATCCAACGCGGTCTGGCCGCTGCAGACCTGCCCAAAACGGCTGTGCAGGTCCTGTCGACCACTGATCGGGCCGCGGTAGGACGCATGGTCGCCATGCCTGAGGCCATCGACGTCATCATCCCTCGAGGCGGCAAGGGCCTGATCGAGCGCATCAGCAGCGAGGCGCGGGTGCCAGTGATCAAACACCTGGATGGTATCTGTCACCTTTATATAGATGACGAGGCCGATCCCACCAAAGCGATGGATGTGGCTATCAACGCCAAGACCCAGCGCTATGGTACCTGCAATACGCTGGAGACTTTGCTGGTGAATGGGACCATTGCTGAGGAGGTCTTACCTGCCCTGGCTAAGGCCTATACAGACAAGGGCGTTGAGCTGCGCGGCTGTGAGCAGACTTGCTCTATTTTGGGGGCAAACTGCTTGGCAGCCAGCGAGGCGGATTGGGATACAGAATATCTGGCGCCCGTTCTCTCCATCCGAGTGGTGGCGGATTTGGATCAGGCCATCGACCATATCGAGCGTCATGGTTCCCACCACACCGATAGTATTGTCACCGAGAACATCACCAAGGCCCGCCGCTTTTTGCGCGAGGTGGACTCCAGCTCCGTTATGGTTAATGCCTCGACTCGCTTTGCTGATGGCTTCGAATATGGACTGGGGGCGGAGATCGGCATCTCCACCGACAAATTCCATGCTCGAGGCCCGGTGGGGCTGGAGGGGTTGACCTCGGTGAAGTTCATTGTACTGGGCGATGGTCATATTCGCACCTAAATGATTGGCATCCTCGGCGGTACCTTCGATCCGGTTCATTACGGCCATCTTCGCACCGCCTTGGATGTCGCTGAGGCTCTGAGCCTTTCCCAGGTGCGCTTTCTACCCCTGGGCCAAGCTGTGCATCGCCAGCAACCCCAGGCTACGGCTGAGCAACGACTGGCTATGCTGCGACTGGCCATTGCCAGGCAGCCCCGTTTTGTTCTAGACGAAACCGAAGTGCGTCGAGATGGTCCCTCATATATGGTGGATACCCTGCGCGAACTGCGCGTCCATCTGGGCGATGATCAGCCCCTCTGTCTTCTGTTGGGCCAGGATGCCTTCTCGGGCTTTATGCTATGGCGTGAGCCTGAGGCTGTGGCCGAGCTTTGTCACCTCGTAGTCATGATGCGGCCAGGATCAAAGGGGTCAGACTCGATTGATCGATCCGGCGATCAATCGAGTCTGACCCCTTTGATCCTGAAAGATGCGACAGACTTAATGACTAAACCCGGAGGCGGGGTTTGGTTTCAGTCAGTTACACAACTGGCCATTTCTTCCACAGACATCCGCCGCCGCACTGCTGTTGGTCTGGGTCTGGATTATCTGTTGCCAACAGCGGTGGCCGACTACATTCGAGAAAACAGGCTCTATATAATAGATGGTGCCAGTCCCGCCGCACTCTGAACGGAGCTGAAAGGGGTGGGCCTGGCTTTGGCTCCGCTCGACCAGCTGGGTATCATGCAATCAGCATCGAGAGGTCATGGCCATACTCATGACCAAAGGCTATGATGAAAACTAAGCCATCCACTTTTAACCACCACGAGTAATGAGCATTTGAAATCCTCGCCTACCATTGAACAAATCCAGCAGGTCGTTATTCAGACCTTAGAAGACATGAAGGCCCAGGATATCCAAGTCATGGATGTCCGTGGTCAGACCAGCATCACTGATCTCATGATCATTGCCTCCGGTACCTCGGATCGTCATGTGAAGTCCATGGCGGAAGCCGTGGCCTTTCAGGCCAAACTGGCAGGTGAGCCCCCCCTGGGCCTGGAGGGTGTGCAAGAGGGTGAATGGGCGCTGGTGGATCTCAACGCCATTGTTGTCCATCTGATGTTGCCCAAGGTGCGAGATTTCTATCAGATCGAGCGCCTCTGGCAGGCACCACAGTTGGCCCACCGGGAGTCTCCTGCTGCCGAGGGCTAGGCACTCTGGTGTTGTGCTAGATCAAAAAGGACACACTCGGCTGCTTGGTGCTGCGAATGGAGTGGATCCTGATGTGTGTTCTAGGTATGTAAACCTACTCTGTCTTTCGCTTCTTACTTAATCCTTTGTGTCAGAAATCTTCCCTACCTAATTGCTTTGTCGTTGTTTATTTGGGTTGATATGTTTTTTGGCCAGCTTTGTTGATGTTTTTTTACAACAAAACATCCTCTGTGATTTTTTTCGCACAAAAGTGTTGCAAAAAGGAAAAGGGGAGGCTAATATTCAATCTGCGTGTAGCAATTCTCTCAACTCTTTCCGAAATTTTTAGGAGATTGGAATGAACAAGAAGCTTCTCTCTCTGGCAGTCGCCGCCGCTATGGTTGCCCCTGCTGCCATGGCCGAAGACATTACCATCTACGGTCAAATGCACTACTCTTCCGATTACATCGAAAACGATGCGGCTGGCTTTGCTGATGACAATGACTGGATGTTGGGCATCAACCGCGTTTCCCGTATCGGCGTAAAGGGTTCCGAAGATCTGGGTAATGGTCTCAAAGCCATCTTCAAGATCGAAAGCGCCATCAACGGTACTGTGGGCAGCCGCAATACCTATGTTGGCCTCTCTGGCGACTGGGGTACTTTGCTGATGGGTCGTCACGACACCCCTTATAAGATCTCCACCGGTAGCCTGGACCTGTTTGCTGACACCATGGCTGACTACAACAACATCATTGGTACCTGGAACGGCAGCCTTGATTTTGATGAGCGCGCTCCTCAGACCATCGCCTATGTGTCTCCAAACATGAGTGGCTTGACTGTTGCTGCTGCTCTGGTTAGCACCAGCCTGGACGAAGGCGCTGGCGCTGAAGAGACCGAAGCGGCTAGCATCGCGGCCATGTACTCCAATGGCGGTCTGTTTGCCAGCTTGGCCTGGGAAGGCTATAACGATGGCGCTTTGGCGCTTGGCTGTGCTTTGGGATCTGGTGTTTGCGGTACCGCAGGCAGTGAGTCCTGGAAAGCAGGTCTGGGCTACAAGGCTGACCAGTTCCGCGTTGGTGCTGTTTACGAAAGCATTGATGCCGGTGCAGGTAATGATCAGGACAATTGGCTGATCAATGGTGCCTACTACTTCGGTAACACCGCTCTGGAAGCCCAGTATGGTGAGTCCGACAGCAGCGTGGTTAATGGCGATTACGATATGTGGACCATCGGCCTGGATCACAAAATGAGCAAGCGCACCAGCGTCTATGCCCTCTATGCCAATATGGATAATGACACTGCTGGTACCGGTAGCCTCAATTGTGGTGGTGATGTCGGTAGCGCACATTGCGCAGCTGGCGGTGACCAATCCGGCTTCTCCGTTGGTATCGTGCACTCCTTCTAAGTTGCACTTCACCTAGTGAGATTGAACGGGGCCTTCGGGCCCCGTTTTTTTTGCTGTATTGGGATGTCAGATGCTCTGGATGGAAAGTGGCTCTTCAGCTTCGAGCAATGGTCGGGGCTTGGTTTCGCTCGGCCAAGGTCGAGATGAATGTGCTAATCTGATGAAAGTTTGGCTACAGCTGGGTGAGCAAAGCTGGCGTGAAAATAATCGCCGTTATCAATCAAAAAGGTGGGGTGGGTAAAACCACCATTACTGCCAATCTGGGCCATGCGTTGGCCTTATCCGGTCAGCGTGTCTTGGCGGTGGATCTGGATCCCCAGGGCCATTTGGCCACCGCATTGGGTCAGTTTCGCGCTCCTCGTCAGGGTGCGGATGCGGTGCTGTTGAACGAGGCGCCTATGGCGCCTTTGATTCTGCATCAGCGTGATGGTTTGCATCTGTTGCCCGCAGGTCAGGCACTGGTAGAGGCAGAGCAGCTCAGGGAGGGTGGCGCCGAACGTGCTCGTTTGTTGAAAGAGGCGTTGTCACGCGAATCTCTGGAATATGACATCATCTTGCTGGACTGCCCGCCTGTATTTGGCATTCTCATGGCCAATGTGCTGATGGTGGCTGATCAGGTACTGATTCCCCTGAATGGGGATATTCTTTCTTTCAATGGTCTGCTCAAACTGTTATCGACTCTGGATCGCATGACCCCTTTCCGGCCACAGCCGCTGGATACCTGGGTGGTATTGAGCCGCTTTCAAATGCGGCGCCGGGTTTCTAAAGAGATTGTCGGTAAATTGCAGCAACAGTTGCCGGGACAAGTGCTGGCGACTCCTATTCGTGATGCGGTGGCGTTGACTGAGTGTCCCAGCCTGGGGCGCACCGTTTTTGAATATCGTCCTGATAGTGGGGCGGCATCTGACTTTATTCAGCTGGCAGAAGATCTGATGTTACGGCGCAGCCTGTCTGGTGAGTCCCATTGATGTCTGTCGATGCTCTCATGGTATTGGTTGAATGTCCTGAAGCGCCTGAGCTGCAATTGCTGGCAGGGATGTTGGAAGAGCTGGGTATTGTTTACCAGTGGGCGTCTGTTGATGATGCTCTGGTGAAAGCACGGCAATCCGGTGGGCTACTGATTCAGGATGCAACACAAGCACAGGATCAACACTTCGCGCTGCCGCGGGCACTGGCCAGAAAGTCAGATAGTCAGCTTGAGTTGCTGCTGGTTGCTGGGCCTGATATAGAAGTGCGTCGACGGGGGGTGGCTGCCGGGGTGCAGGATTTTATTGATCTGCCCTTGGATGCTGCGATGGTCAGTGCTCGGTTGAAAACCTATTTGCATCATGTTCAGGTACGGGACCGGACGATTGGATTGCAGAGGGAGGTCGAATCTTACCGGTATCACCTAGCGCAAGAAAGGCAGGTTGCCTTGTCGATGTTTGATACCCTGTTGCACAGTGAGAATTTAGAGGCGCAGCCCAATCTACGCTGGAGTCTCGATTCGAATGCTCTGTTTAATGGGCATCTCATTCTGGCGGCACCAGGACCTCGGGGCAATCAACATCTGTTGGTTGGTAGCTTTCCCGGACAGGGATTGGCTGCATCTGTGGGATCTCTGCCAACAGCGGAAATCTTCTACACCATGACGGCAAAGGGGTTTGATTTGCTGGATATGGTTGAGGAGATGCATCGGCGTTTGACCAAATTGCTGCCAGCAAACTCCTTTTTCTCGGTTTGTTTGGTGGATGTGGACACGGATGGCCAGACACTGCATCTTTGGAATGGCGGTTTGCCGGATGGGTTGTTGGTAAGAAACCGGGCTGAAATGGTTGAGCGTATTCCGTCTCGACATATGCCATTGGCGATTACACGAGAAGGTGGCGTGGGTAGAGAGATAGATCTTCTGAGTTTGGAACCCGGCGATCGTCTGCTATTGTCATCCAATGAAATATGGGAATCCTCAGGGTTGCCCGGTCCTGATCAAAACGAGATTCCTTTGGCGGATTGCCTTTGGGCAAATGCGGCTGAAAATGCCTTTGATTGCCTGTTGAACCAGATTGAAGAGGTTCGGCAGACGGATGAGGCGGGCGGCCATATCGCTTTGCTCGAATATTGTGCCAAAGAGGGCCCGTCTCAGGCAGTGCCCTCCCAGGGCCGCCTGGGACAGGGGACAGGGTTCAGTCTCGACTGGCAATATGAATTACGGTTGGACGCAGAAGCTCTGCGTGGCTTTGATCCACGTCCGATGTTGACCCAGATGTTGGTGGATATTCAAGGTCTGGAAGAACACCGCGAGCGGCTGTATACCACCATCGCCGAACTCTTTTCCAATGCCTTGGAGCATGGTGTTCTGGGGCTGGATTCCCGGTTAAAATTGACCCCAGAAGGCTTTGCCAGCTATTACACGGAGCGGGAGCGCCTATTGTCTGAGCTGGATGGTGGGTTAGTGCGCTTTCATCTGCGCCATCAACCCCTGTCAGATGGTGGTCGGTTGTTGATTGAGGTCTGGGATTCCGGCGCAGGTTTTAATATTCATACCCAGGGTGGTGGCCAGCTGCCGGAAACTGGCTATAGTGGCCGGGGCATCGGGTTAATTCGCCAGATGTGTGAAGAGGTGCAATACTTTGAGCCAGGAAACCATGTGAGGGTGAGTTACCGCTGGACTCGCATGGTGTGACCAACAGGCTTGAATTGGGTTGTTGAGCTATCGAAAGAACATTTCAATGAGGAGTGGCTATGCCGATCACTGTCAGTGAGCAAGGGGACATCGTTACCATTTTTATCTCAGGCCGATTTGATTTCTCTTTGCATCGGGAGTTTTCTGATGCCTATAAGCCCTATCCAAAAGGTGCCAAACGCTATGTGGTCGATTTGTCCGGGGTGAATTATATGGACAGCTCGGCTATGGGTATGCTGTTACAATTGCGCGACTACAGTTTGAAAGGGGATAAAGATGCCATTGTGTTGGCCAATCCCAGCGATGGCGTGGCGGATATTTTGCGCATTGCCAATTTTGAAAAGCTCTTCACTGTTAATAATCACTGAATTTCACCTCTCTGGGGCCTGTTAGCCCTGGTCACTCTATTGGATCCAGAAAGATATGGGTTTTAAATGCGGTATTGTCGGCTTACCCAATGTGGGCAAGTCGACGCTCTTCAATGCCTTGACCAAAGCGGCTATCGCGGCGGAAAACTATCCTTTTTGCACCATCGATCCCAATGTCGGAGTGGTGCCGCTGCCCGACGCACGGATGGACAAAATCGCTGAGATTATCAATCCCCAGGCGATCATTCCCACCAGTATGCAGTTTGTGGATATTGCCGGTTTGGTGGCGGGGGCTTCCAAAGGGGAGGGACTGGGTAATAAGTTTCTGGCCAATATTCGCGAGACCGATGCCATTGCTCATGTGGTGCGTTGCTTCGTCAATGATGATGTGATTCATGTGTCTGGTAAGGTCGATCCTTTGGCCGATATCGAGGTGATCCATACCGAATTGGCCTTGGCAGATCTGGAATCTGTGGAAAAGGCGCTGGAGAAAGTGTCACGTCAGGTCAAAACCGGTGATAAAAAGGTATTGGCCCGTCAAACCCTGCTGGCCCGTATTCGCGATCACCTAGATCAGGGGCTGCCGGTACGCACCCTAGGATTGGATGCGGAAGAACGGCTAGAGATTCGCGACCTTTTCCTCATGACCCTCAAGCCTACCATGTATGTGGCCAACGTATCGGAAGAGGGCTTTACCGACAATCCTGCCCTGTCTATGGTGGAAAAACTGGCTGCCGAAGAGGGGGCCGTGGTTGTTCCTGTCTGCGCTACCATCGAAGCCGAGTTGCTAGAGTTGGACGACACCGAACGGGCCGATTTTCTCGCTGATCTGGGCTTGGAGGAGCCGGGGTTGAATCGGGTGGTGCGGGCAGGCTATGCCCTGTTGGGGCTGGAAACCTACTTTACCGCTGGTGTTAAAGAGGTGCGTGCTTGGACCTTTCCCCGTGGTGCTAGCGCCCCTCAGGCTGCAGGTGTCATTCACTCCGATTTTGAGCGCGGCTTCATCCGTGCCGAGGTCATTCGCTACGAAGACTTTATCGCCTATCGTGGCGAGCAGGGTGCTAAAGAGGCGGGCAAACTGCGTTCAGAAGGGAAGGATTACATCGTGCAGGATGGTGATGTCATCCACTTTAGGTTTAACGTATGAACAAAGTTGTTCTTATTGGGCTTAGTGTTTTTTGGGTTGGACCTTTGTTTGCTGAGGGCAATTGTGCCTTGACGGGGAGTAGCAGCGTCTTTGTGGGGGGCAAGCCCGCGTTGCGTTTGAGTGATGTCTCTGGCTGTAAAGATGTGGCCTATGAGGTGATTCCCGGTCTCTTCGTTGAGGGGGAGCCTGCTGTGCGTTTGGTGCCAAAGAAGGGCGACTGTACGGTCTCAGGGGCTGCTTCAGTGATGGCTGGAGGGAAACCGGTACAGCGGGCTGGCGATCTTTCCTGCGCGGAAGAGGTTAAATAAAGATACGAAGGATAGGGGGATACTCCGTATTCCTCAATTTTGCTCCCTTCAGGGAACGTTGCCGTTCCCTGAAGGGAGTCAAAGAGGAGAGTATCAGCCGCCGAAATTGTTGGCGACAAAATCCCAGTTGATGATTTTCCAGATCGCTTCCAGGTAGCCGGGACGGGCGTTGCGGTAGTCGACATAATAGGCGTGTTCCCAGACATCGACGGTCAGCAGGGCCGTTTTGCCTGAAGTCATGGGGGTGCCGGCGTTGGCGGTGTTGATGATCTCTAAGCTGCCATTCGCATTCTTCACCAGCCAGGTCCAGCCAGAACCAAAGTTGGTAGCGGCTGAGGTGGAGAATTTCTGTTTGAATTCATCAAAAGAGCCAAATGCCGCATCGATGGCTGCAGCCAGATTGCCAGCTGGG
>JBNKLG010000021.1:0-38188 GCA_050292235.1 Sedimenticolaceae bacterium
CGTGCGTCTGCGCCAGGGCCGCATGGCCGATGACACGGTTTTTGCCGATGACCCCCTGGCCCCGGCGGCCCGCTGGGTCGAGGCCGGTGCCCGCCGCCTGCATCTGGTCGATCTTAACGGTGCCTTTGCCGGCAGGCCGGTTAATGGCGAGGTGATCGAGGCCATCGCCGGGGCATGGCCGGAGCTACCGCTACAGGTGGGTGGCGGCATCCGCGATGAAGAGACCATCGAGACCTATCTGGATATCGGCGTCCACTACTGCATCATCGGCACCCAGGCGGTGAAGGATCCCGATTTCGTCAGCCGTGCCTGTCAGCGCTTCCCCGGCCACATCATCGTCGGTCTGGACGCCAAAGATGGCATGGTCGCCATCAACGGCTGGGCCGAGGTGACCGATATCGAGGTGACCGAGCTGGCCCGCCGGTTCGAGAACGACGGCGTCAGTGCCATCGTCTATACGGATATTGGTCGCGACGGCATGCTCAGCGGCTGTAATGTGGCTGCCACCTCGGCCCTGGCCAACGCGGTGGGCATCCCCATCATCGCCTCGGGCGGCATCACCAATCTGGATGACATTCGCGCCCTCTGCACTGCCGATACCAGCAACATCAGCGCAGCCATTACCGGCCGCGCCATCTACGAAGGCACCCTGGATTTCGCCGAAGGCCAGCAGTTGGCCGATAGCCTGAGTTGCTGAGATGTTGGCCAAACGCATCATCCCCTGTCTCGACGTCGACAATGGCCGGGTGGTCAAGGGCGTCAAGTTTGTCGATATCCGCGATGCGGGTGACCCGGTGGCCGTAGCCCGGCGCTATAACGAAGAGGGGGCCGACGAGATCACCTTCCTCGACATTACCGCCAGCTCCGATGATCGCGAGACCATGGTGCACATGGTGGAACAGGTGGCCTCCGAGGTCTTCATCCCCCTCACCGTGGGTGGTGGTATTCGCAGGCCGGAGGATGTGCTGCGGATGCTTAACGCCGGGGCCGACAAGGTGGCCATCAACACTGCTGCAGTGTTTAATCCCGAGTTTGTGCGCGAGGTCTGCGACCGCTTTGGCTCCCAGTGCATCGTGGTGGCCATCGACGCCAAAAGGGTCGATGACCACTGGGAAATCTTCACCCACGGTGGACGCAAGCCGACCGGCCTCAATGCGGTGGAGTGGGCGCGCAAGATGACCGACTACGGTGCGGGCGAGATCCTGCTCACCAGCATGGATCGCGATGGTACCAAGATTGGCTTCGACAACGAGCTGACTGCTGCTATCAGTGAGGCGGTGCCTGTTCCGGTGATCGCCTCCGGCGGCGTCGGCAACCTTCAGCATCTGGTGGATGGCGTTACCCTGGGCAAGGCCGATGCCGTGCTGGCCGCCAGCATTTTTCACTTCGCCGAATACAGCATCGGCGAGGCCAAAGCCTATATGGCTGAGCGCGGTGTCGAGGTGCGGCTGTAAGCGCTTTCGTGGAATGATTGGGAATCAATGATGTCAGATGTACTGAATGCCTTGGCCGAGGTACTGGAGCGTCGTAAGGGCGCCGATCCGGACTCCTCCTATGTGGCCAAGCTCTACGCCAAGGGGCTGGATGCCATCCTGAAAAAGGTCGGTGAAGAGGCCACCGAGACCGTGATGGCGGCCAAAGATGGCGAGGCAGACAAGATCGTCTACGAGGTGGCTGATCTCTGGTTTCACACCCTGGTGCTATTGGCCCATCAAGGCCTGGGGCCGGAGGCGGTGCTGGCGGAGCTGGAACGGCGTTTTGGACTCTCCGGGCTGGCGGAAAAGGCTGCCCGACAAACTGAGGTTGCTGATTGAAATCAGTGGCCGTGCCTGAGGTATGATGCCCGGGCAGCTTGAACAATTTTGCGGAGAA
This sequence comes from Sedimenticolaceae bacterium, assembly GCA_050292235.1. GTDB lineage: Bacteria > Pseudomonadota > Gammaproteobacteria > Chromatiales > Chromatiaceae > JBNKLG01. The sequence continues at coordinate 1,873 of JBNKLG010000021.1, forward strand.
CGACTATGGGTTTTGGTGGCATTAGCATCTGGCAACTTTTGATCATTTTGGCGATCGTTCTGGTGCTCTTCGGAACCAAACGGTTGCGTAACCTGGGTTCGGATTTGGGCAATGCTGTTAAAGGCTTTCGTGAGTCTGTAAAGACCGGCGAGGATCAGCAGGCCCAGATCGATCAGAAAGAGGGCGAGACCATCGAGGGCGAAGTGACCAAGGAAAAGGATAAGGTCTGATCGACGGGTAACAGCCATGTTTGACGTCGGTTTTATGGAGCTGCTCCTGGTTGGGATCGTAGCTTTGCTGGTGGTCGGTCCGGAGCGTTTGCCCGGCCTGGCTCGCACGGCAGGTGCCTGGCTCGGCCGTGCCCGCTCTTTTGTGGGTAGTGTCAAGGCGGATATCGACAAAGAACTCAAGGCTGATGAGCTGAAACGCATCCTGGCACAGCAGGCCAAGATTGCCGAGCCCCTGCATGAGATTATTGAGGAGACTCGAGCCTCTGTGACTGGGGTCAAGGAGGAGGTCAAGCAGATGGCCTCTGAGGTTCAAGGCGAAAAGCCCGATCAGTCCTCAGCCTCTGTCAAATCCGACAAAGATGACTGATTCCTCTGATTCAACCCAAGAGACCCAACCCTTTATCGCGCACCTGATTGAGCTGCGCGACCGCTTGCTGCGCATGGTGCTGGGGGTGCTTCTGGTGTTGGTGTTGCTGGTGCCGTTCAGTAACAATATCTACCATTTTATTGCTTTGCCTTTGATTGACCTGGGCGTCAAGATGCAGGTGATCGATCCCATCGGTTCCTTTTTCGTGCCCTTTAAGCTCACCCTGATGACAGCGGTTTTTGTAAGTGTTCCCTGGATTCTGTATCAGTTCTGGGCCTTTGTCGCGCCGGGACTTTATCAGCACGAAAAGCGATTGATGATGCCATTGTTGGCAAGCAGTACTGTCCTTTTCTATTTGGGCGTGGCTTTTGCCTATGTCGTCGTCTTCGAACTGATTTTCAGATTCATGGTCAGCGTGACCCCTGAGGGGGCGACCATGGATACGGATATTGGCAAGTACCTCGATTTCGTCATCACCATTTTTTTTGCCTTTGGGTTTGCCTTCGAAGTACCCATTGCCACCATCCTGCTGGTCGTTACCGGGGTAACCTCTCCGGAAAAACTGGCCACCAAGCGGCCCTATGTGATTGTCGGTGCCTTTATTGTCGGCATGTTGCTGACACCACCCGATATCATCTCCCAAACCCTGCTGGCTGTGCCCATGTGGCTGCTGTTCGAGGCCGGGCTCTTCTTCTCCCGCTTTTTCCTTAAGGTGCGGAAGAAAGAAGAGGATGCCTCACCAGAGCCAGATGGGGTGCCGACACCACTTTCGGATGACAAGCCTTCACCTGCTCTGGAAGAACCACCACGCTATGTGCCACTCACCGATGAGGAGATGGAGGCGGAGCTGGATGTCATCGAGGCTGAGGAAGATCACGACACCGACAATCCTGTGCCTTCGCCAGAGGCCATTGAGGATAACCTGAAACAGATCCATGAGCTGAGAATGGCGGGCGACGGATCTTTGGCCCGCGACCTACTTTACGAGGTGATCCAGTACGGAGATGCCAAGCAGGTCGAGGTGGCACGGAACATCCTGCGTCAGATGGACGAGGATTGAGCGGAGTTCTGTAGAAAACACCTCCCTGTGTTTGACTGCGGTTAGTTTTTAGGGGCAACCAGCGCTGCGATCAGGTGGTCTTCCAGTTCGGCCCTTGCGGCCAGAATTTCGCCCATTTTCGAAAGGTCGTCGGTCAGGTGATCCAGGATCAGCTGATGGTCAGATTCGTCATATTTGTCGTTGAAATCGACGATCTGTTGGGTGTACTCCATGATGGGATCCTGCACCGACTCTGCCACTTTCAGTACATTGCGACGACGCTCCTTACCCTCGGCGATCCGATCCAGAACCTCGAAATGCACCAATGCCGTATAATCCACCAGAATCTGACAAAACTCCTTGAGCTCGTCTGTGATCGACTTTTCATGGGTGAAGGGCTGCAACCCAGCTACTTTACAGTAGAGGGAGAGCATGCGAAGCCGTTCGGCCAGCAGTTCATCAATGACCTGCTGGGTGCGAAAGCGGTTTTCTTGTTCTTGGCTGTTGTCCGCCGGTTCGGCCATGGTAGGACTCCTTGAGTTTTGAGTTATCGCAACATTCTACCGTGAATCCGCCAACGAAAGCAGGGTCTATGGTCTTCCCGTTTCGATTATCGACATTAGCTGGTGAGAACCGATTGCGCAGAGGCCTGATGCTTTGTCTCACGTTGGTTCTGCTGGCATCACCGCCGAATCTGGTGGCAGCAGACATGGTTTATGCCATGCGTAACATGATGGCACTCATGTGGTCGATGCTGCATCAGATGCAGGCCGGTTATGCCGTAGGGGCATCCGGATTCGGCGGCACCACGCGTGCCAGGATTGAGGATTTGCGACTGCTCTATCGCACCCTGCCGGGTGCACCCCCTCGCTCTCCGGTCTCGCGCACCGCGCTTCTGGATGGTATCTGGCTGGGTCAATATCGCGAGATTGTCATGATTCGTGACGGCTATTTCCGTCTCTATAGCCCAGGCTACACGCGGTATGAAGATGCTGAACTGACCTTCCATGATGGCAAGATCCAGCTTCGCACCCTGCGCACCGAAGATACCCGTGAATACACCTTTGTCTACGACCTGGGTCGTTTGGCCTTGAAAGACAAAGATGGTCATCTCTTGCTCTATCTGCGTCTGGACATCCTTCCTGGGATTGGGATGCTCCCGCCAGGGCAAAATGGGTGGAGCTATTGATTTCTGTGGACCGGTTTTGAAAAGAAGTTAAGTGCCAGCCGATAGCGATGGCCATCTTTATTCGCCATTTAACCAGCGGATTTCCGTGGCAGTGGCGGGGCCGATGCGGGTCTTTTTCAGCGAGGCAGGCATCTGGGCGAGGGTTGGAGAGAGGGGGACGCGGCCGCCCATGAGTTCTGCCAGATTCTGAGGATAGAGGGGGTTGCGATCTGGCTCTGCGTAGCCCTGGGGATGAATGGGTATATTGGTGCTCAGATCATACTTGTCTGTGGCGCCGAAGAGATGGGCCAGTTCGTGGGCAATGACAAAATTGTTCTGGCGTCGCTGCTTTTTGCTGGCGTAGGCGCTGACGATGCCGACCCCGCCCTTCCTCAATCCGGTGGAGTGGCCCAATACGGGATGTTGGTTGGGGTCGAAGAAACGAACGAAAAGTTTGAGGTCACCGGGACCATCGTAGTTGTCGTTTTGCCAGCCCCAGTAACGGAGCTTCAGGCTCCAGAGGATGATGTCCAAGCGGCTGCCGCCGACAGGAATCGCTGGTGGCTGCTCTTTGACTTGTTGGGCCAATTTGACCTCGATGGGCTTGTCCAGTGCGAGCCCGTAGCGTTTTGCCTCCTGGCTGTAGAACTCCTCGATATCGGCGAAGTCCTGCTCCTGCAATTGGCGAATGTAGTCCTCAGCGGTTTGGCTGCCATCACCATTGATAGGGTAGACCACCAGCCACTGGGCGACTTTCCAGGAGGTGGTGCGTGCCTGAGTGACCCAGGTGTCCGCGGCGACAAACAGGAGTATCAGTAGAAGAATGAGAATGCGAAGGTTGCGGGAGGGAAAGGGCATAGGGGTTTGATTATGTGATGGGTTGCAGGTATCGACAAAGCCCAACTCTATCACGAAGAGTATCAAGGCCAGGAGGTATCAGGCTCAAAGACGTAAGTTGCCCAGTTGGAAACCCTTGGGCAGGCTGTCGAGTCCTTTTCCTAGCCCTAATACCTTGAAACGTTCGCCCATCTCATGGGGCATGAGCAGGCGTTTGGCTGCCTGGAGTTCCTGGGCGTAGGCGGTGGCGGGCAGCTGTTCCTGGCGTTGGGTCAGTAGCTGATCCAAGCCCAGGGCGGTGAGAAACTGGCCCTGGCTGCAGAAGGCGTGCTGCTCAAATCCATGCCATTGGCCCTCTTCGGCCACGGCGGTGAAATCCACGTTGGCGGTGATGTCCTGTAACCCTGGGCGGGTCAAGGGGTCGTGAATCAGGTGATGGTGATAATGGCAGATCAGGGTGCCACATTGGCGCTGCGGATGGAAAAATTCCGAGCCGTTGTGGCCGTAATCGATCAGCAGGGCCAGGCCGCGGTCCAGACTGTTGCTGAGCGCTGCCAGCCAGGGGCCAAGGCGCAGATTGATCTCGCTTTCGTAGTCCTCGGTCAGTGCGTATCGATCCAGGCGCGCCTGACAGGCTTCGGCTAGCCCAGGGGTATGGATTGGCTCCCAGCTGTGGACCAGTTGCTGCCCTTGCAGGCTGACATACCCCTCAAGGAACTGGTCTTGCACGTAGCGAAAGCGGCTGACGGGCATGGCATCCAGCACCTCGTTGGCGATGATCAGGCCGCTGAAGGCGTCGGGCAGCTGATCCAGCCACTGAATGCGGTGATAGAGCCCTGGATGATCCTGTCGCAACAGGGCCTGCTGGCGCTGACGCAGGCTGGCGCTGAGTTCGAGGATGAGATAGCGGTCAGGCAAACATCCTTGAACCATGAGGCCGGAGAGCAGATCGGTGGCCAGTCGGCCGGAACCAGCGCCGATCTCCAGGATATCGCCGCCGCCCAGGGCGCTCAGAGTCTCGGCGCATTGATTGGCCAGACAAAGGCCAAACAGAGGTGTCATCTCCGGGGCGGTGATGAAATCGCCACCGATACCGAATTTTCTCAGATCATTGCTGTAATAGCCTAGCCCCGGCGCATAGAGTGCTAACTCCATGTAGCGGTCAAAGGGCAGTTGTCCACCCTGGTTGGCGATGGCTCGGTGGATCTGTTCACTGAGGACCTGACTCAGGGCCAGGGCCTGAGGATCGGGTTCGGGCAAGGGCGGTAATTGGCCGGGTGGCGACATCATGGTTTCATGGTTAAAGTGTGGCTTCGGCAGGCAGAGTGTATCAGTCTATGGCAGAGTTGAACGGAAAAGTGGCGCTGATTACCGGGGGTGGGCAGCGCATTGGTGCGGCGGTGGCGCGTGAGCTGCATGCCCAGGGAATGAGTCTGATACTCCACTATCGCCATTCGGCCCAGGCGGCCGAGGCATTGCGTGATGATCTGCTGGCCCAGCGGGCGGATTCGGTGGTGCTGGTCCAGGCCGATCTTTGTCAGGTCGGTCAGTTACCAGTTCTGGTGGCGAAGGCGCAGTCGGCTTTCGGGCGTTTGGATTTGCTGCTGAATAACGCTTCCAGCTTCTATCCCACGCCTCTGTCAGCGGTGGATGAGACCCAGTGGGATGATCTTATGGGTTCCAACCTCAAGGGGCCGTTTTTTCTGGCCCAGGCCGCTGCGCCGCTGCTGCAGGCAAACGGGGGCTGCATCATCAATATGGTGGATATTCATGCCGAACGTCCCAAACCGGGCTATCCCGTCTACGTTATGGCCAAAGCGGGCAATGCCATGATGGTAAAGAGTCTGGCGCTGGAGCTGGGGCCGAAGGTGCGGGTCAATGGCATTGCGCCGGGGTTGATTCTCTGGCCGGAAGAGGAGGTTTCAGCCGAGGCCCGTCAGCAGATGCTGGAGCGCACCCTGCTGCGCCGCGCCGGCACCGAGCAGGACATCGCCCGCGCCGTGCTGTTTTTGTTGCGGGATGCGGATTTCATCACCGGCCAGATCCTCAATGTGGATGGTGGCCGCACGGTGCAACAGTAGGGGCGGGCATGGAACAGGAAATCTATCGGGATCAGGAAGTGTTCGTCGTCGTGCATGACAGCCCCCTGCCCTGGCTCAAGGTGTTCACGAATCACCCCTATCGCGAGCTGTCTCAAACCCCGCCCGGACTCCGCGCGAAACTGTTTCAGGCGTTGGATCTGATCGAGCGGGAGATGCTGGCGGTTTTTTTTCCGACCAAGATCAATATCGCCAGCTTCGGCAATGTGCTGCCCCATCTGCATTTCCACATCACCGCCCGCTTTGCCGAGGACAGCCACTTTCCCGAGCCTCTCTGGGGTCAGCAGCAGCGCGATTTTGGGTATGCACCGGAAGCAGCGGTGCTGACGGGCTTTTATCGGGATATGGGGGAACGGTTGGCGGAGATGTTAGCCGAAGGTTCCTGAAAGATTCAGGTTTGCCGGGGCCAGGTCGTGATCGTTACCAAATCCCTGCCAAAGTTCGGCATAGCTCGTTCCCAGTTGCGGATGGCATTGCTCAGGTACCAGATCCGCCACGGGTTTGAGTACGAAGGCGTACTCCAACAGATCCTCCCGGGGCAGTCTGAGTCCCCCCTTTTCCAGGCAAAGATCGCCAAAGGTCAACAAATCGATGTCGATCACTCGCGGCGCGAATTTGTCGGCCTGCCGTACCCGACCCAGTTTGCTCTCCAATTGACGCAGGCGGTCGCAGGTGGTCTGAAGATTGAAAGGGCTGTTGCAGGTCGCTGCCAGGTTGAGAAAGGGTGGGCCGCTGTGACCCACAGCGGCACAGCGGTAGATCGGGGAGAAGCGGCAATCAGAAAAAGTGCTGCTCAAGGCCTTAATGGCACGGGGAATGTGGGTCTCCGGGGCCAGATTGCTGCCGATGCCAAGGAGGACCTGGGTCATGGGGAGCTAACTGCGCTCGCCGCGCTCGATAATCACACCTACATCCTCGGCGATGCTGACAGCCCCCTTTTTGTTGATCGAGAGGCGGAGCCAGGGGATTTGATACTTGCTCATCAACAACTCGGCGCAGCGTTCTGCCAGGGTTTCCACCAGATGGAACTGACTTTCACCCACATAATCGGCCAGATGTTTTGAGATGGCCTTATAGTCGAGGGTGTCTTCGATGGCATCGGTGGCTGCTGCATGGTGGTTGTCCGTGCCCATCTCAAGGTCGAAGACCAGGGTCTGGCGGATGGTCCGCTCCCAGTCGTAAATGCCGATGACGGTGTCGATCTTGAGACCGCGGATGAATACGATATCCATGGTGCCTCAGTGAGCAAAAATGATTCCTCACTCTACCCCATTTGCGGCTCTTTGGCACCTTGACCCTCAGGGATTCGGGGCTGAGAATGCATCCAGATTTCCTGTCGAGTGATGCGGTATGACCGATCTGCTGTTGATTCTGTTTTCCTATCTGCTGGGCTCTGTTTCCAGTGCCATCATCGTTTGCCGGTTGATGGGGCTGCCCGATCCCCGTTCTCAGGGTTCCAATAACCCAGGGGCGACCAATGTGCTGCGCATCGGCGGAAAAAAGGCTGCTGCCATTACCCTGGCGGGCGATTCCATGAAGGGATTACTGCCCGTACTGCTGGCTCGGTGGCTGAATGCCTCGCCCGACCTGCTGGCTCTGGTTGCATTGGCAGCCTTTCTGGGGCATCTCTATCCGATTTTCTTTCAGTTTCGTGGTGGCAAGGGCGTGGCCACGGCCCTGGGGGTGCAGTTCGGCATCTATTGGCTGTTCGGCCTGGTTGTGGCAGGCATCTGGCTGTTTATGGCCAAGGTGGTGCGCATCTCTTCGCTGTCTGCCCTGGTCTCCATGGCGCTGGCACCCTTCATTCTCTGGTTGCTCTGGCCCGAGCCGGCTTTGGTGTTGATGCAGTCTATTTTGAGTGCGCTGCTGTTCTGGCGTCATCGCAGCAACATTCGGCAGTTGATGGCGGGAACCGAGGACAGGCTGGTAAAAGAGGAGGATAACGAGCGTCAGGTCTGAGGTTTTCTGGTGTCGAACCGGATCATTCTTGTTCTGTTGCCGGGTCTGGATGGCACGGCTCGGTTGTTTCGGGATTTCGCTGCAGCTTTTGGTGATGAGGTTGAGCTGATGCCACTTTCCTATCCCACTGACCGGCCACTGGGATATGCGGATCTGGAGGCTATTGTCCGCCCATTGCTGCCCCAGGATCGACCCTATTTCCTGTTGGCGGAATCCTTCTCTGGGCCGGTTGGTATCTCTATCGCGGCTTCTTCGCCATCGGGGCTGTTGGGGCTGGTACTCTGCTGTTCCTTTGCGCGTACGCCAGTTTCTATGGCGTTCCTGTTTCGGGCTTTGGTCAGGCTGGTTCCATTGTCGATGGTGCCGGTTCGGTTGTTGGGTTTCTTTCTGTTGGGCCGATTTGCCTCAAAAGGGCGTTTGGCATCACTGGCGGAAGCCTTGGCTCTGGTTGCTTCGCCTGTTCTTCGCGCCCGTGCTCTGGCGGTGCTTTCTGTGGATATGTCCGTACAGCTTGCTCAGGTGACGTTGCCTTTGCTCTATCTTCGGGCTGCCGAGGATAGGCTGGTCTCCTGCAGTTCGTCCGAATGGGTGGCCTCTGTGGCGAAACAGACTCAGGTGCTGGATTTTGATGCGCCTCATTTTCTGCTTCAGGTACAGCCAAAGCTGGCGGCGGAGCAGGTCAAGACTTTTATGGCGCGGCAGCTTCGCTAGCCAAAGGCTGCAGCTCCTCCATCGCCCACCGAGGCCGAACCTCAAAAGCGGTTTTACCTTGTTCGCCAGCGGCCAGTCTCAGGCAGCCCGCGTAGGCGATCATGGCACCGTTGTCGGTGCAGAATTCGGGGCGGGGATACCAGGCTCTGGCGTCCAGTTTCGCCGTCATTTCCGCTATTTGCTGCCGCAACTGTTGATTGGCACTGACACCGCCAGCTAATACCAGATGACGATAGCCGGTCTGTTCCAGGGCACGACGACATTTGATCAGCAGGGTCTCCACCACGGCATCCTCGAAAGCGCGGGCGATGTCGGCCTTGAGTTGATCGCTTTGCTGTTCGGGTGCGAACCCTTTGAGGGTGGTGAGGGCGAAGGTCTTGAGGCCGGAGAAGCTGAAGTCCAGGCCGGGCCGGTCAGTCATGGGGCGGGGGAAGCGAAACCGTTCGGGGTTACCCTTTTGGGCAAATTGTGCCAGGGCCGGACCGCCGGGATAGGGCAGGCCAAGCAGTTTGGCAGTCTTGTCGAAGGCCTCACCAGCAGCGTCGTCGAGGGACTCTCCCAGAATCTGGTAATCACCTACCCCGGAGACGGCCATCAGCTGGGTATGGCCACCGGAGACCAGCAGGGCAACAAAGGGAAAGGCAGGTGTTTCGATCTCCAGTAAGGCTGCCAGCAGATGGCCCTCCATATGATGAACACCCAAAGCGGGTATGCCCAGGCTGAAGGCCAAGCTGCGGGCGATGGCAGCGCCGACCATGAGAGCACCGACCAGGCCTGGTCCAGCGGTATAGGCGATGGCATCAATATCATCTTTATCCAACTGGGCGGCGTTCAGGGTCTCTTGGATCAGGGGCAGGGCCTTGCGTACATGATCGCGCGAGGCCAGTTCCGGTACCACACCGCCGTAGTCCTGATGGGTGTCGATCTGGCTAAAGATGCGGTGCGCCAGCAAGCCTCTCCGGTTATCGTAGAGGGCAATGCCAGTTTCGTCACAAGAGCTCTCAATGCCTAATACGATCATGGGTTGCACTCCGGGCTTTTGTCTTGGCTCATAAGTCTGTACAATATCGCGCTCTCTAATCGAAATTCCCTATTCTACTATTTTACCGGGGTATGCAATGCCAAGTGTGCGAGTCAAGGAGAACGAGCCATTCGAAGTGGCCATCCGTCGTTTTAAACGTTCTTGTGAGAAGGCCGGCGTGTTGGCCGAAGTGCGTCGTCGTGAATTTTACGAAAAGCCCACCTGGGAGCGTAAGCGCAAGGCTGCCGCTGCCGTGAAGCGCCATCTGAAGAAGGTTTCCCGCGAAAACCGTCGTTTCGATCGCAAGTACTGAATCTATCATCATGCTTAGGGTGCGGGTTCAGGACGAAATCAAGGCTGCCATGAAGGGGGGCGATAAACGCCGCCTGGCGGTGTTGCGTCTGCTCAGTGCTGCCGCCAAACAGCGCGAGGTGGATGAGCGGATTGAGCTGGATGACAGCCAGATGCTGGCGGTGCTGGAGAAGATGGTGAAACAGCGTCGCGAGTCGGTTGAGCAGTACACCAAAGGTGGTCGTGCCGATCTGGCGGAGCAGGAAGAGTATGAGATCGGTATCCTGCGGGCGTTCATGCCTGAGCTTCTCTCTGCCGGGGCGGTGGATGCCATCATTGCTGAGGTGATTGCCGAGTCCGGTGCCGCCTCTATGAAGGATATGGGCAAGATCATGGGGTCGCTGAAGGCGAAACTTCAGGGGCGAGCCGATATGGCCCAGGTCAGTGCCCAGGTGAAGGCAAAGCTCAGCGGCTGAGTTGTGTCCTCCTTAACCTGTTAGTCTTCACTCCATGGCTGGCAGGATTCCCAGAGATTTTATTGATCGTCTGTTGCAGCGCCTCGATATCGTCGAGGTGATCAATGCTCGTGTGCCCCTGAAAAAGGCGGGCAAGGATTACATGGCCTGCTGCCCCTTCCACCAGGAAAAGTCCCCCTCCTTCAGCGTCAGCCAGGATAAGCAGTTCTACCACTGTTTCGGCTGCGGTGAGCACGGCTCTGCCATCGGCTTTGTCATGAACTACGAGGGTCTCTCCTTTCCGGAAGCTGTGGAGGAGCTGGCGCGTCAGGCAGGCATGGAGGTGCCGCGGGAGCTGGATCAGCTTAAGCCGGTGGATGATCTTAAGCCACTGTTTGACCTGATGGCTCGGGCGGCGGATTACTATCGAAATCAGCTAAAAACCGAGGCGGCCGGGCCGGTGCGGGACTATCTGCGTCAGCGCGGTCTGAATGACCAGATCATTGCCGATTACGGCATCGGCTATGCGCCCGCAGGTTGGGATGCCCTGATTGGCGCTGTGCGTCAGCGGGGAATGGATATTGAGCTGCTGATTCAGGCGGGTCTGGCCACGCGCAATGACGCTGGCCGGATTTATGATCGTTTTCGGCAGCGGGTTATCTTTCCCATTCGCGATCCTCGTGGGCGGGTGATTGCCTTTGGTGGGCGTATCCTGCCCGGCTCTGGTGATGACTCAGCCCCCAAATATCTGAATTCGCCAGAGACCCCGCTGTTCCACAAGGGCCGGCAGCTCTATGGGCTGTACGAGATGCGCCAGGCGTTGCGTCGCGCCGATCGTTTGCTGGTGGTGGAGGGCTACATGGATGTGGTGGCCCTGGCCCAGGCCGGTATCCGCTATGGGGTGGCAACCCTGGGCACGGCCACGACCGCTGACCATCTGGAGCTATTGTTTCGCCAGACCAGCGAGATCGTTTTTTGCTTTGATGGGGATCGTGCCGGTCGGGATGCTGCTTGGAAGGCGCTTAAGGTGTTGCTGCCCCAGTTGAGCGAGGGGCGGGAGGTCCGTTTTCTCTTCCTGCCCGAGGGTGAAGACCCAGACACCCTGGTACGTCAGGAGGGTTCCGAGACCTTCGAGACCCGGCTGGCGGAAGCAACGCCGTTGTCCGATTATCTGTTTCAGCAATTGGCGACTTCCCTGGATCTGAGCAGCGATGATGGGCGCGCCCGTTACGGCGAGGCGCTCAAGCCCTATATCGAGCAGATTCCCCAAGGGCTGTTTAAACAGATGCTGTGGCAGCGACTGGCTCGTCAGACCGGACTGGATGTGGCGCAGTATGATTCACGGGCTGCAAGGGGACGACGATCCGTCAAACCACCGCGGGTTGCAGCAAAATCAGAGCGTGTAACCCCGGTGCAAATGGCAGTGGCACTGCTATTGAAACAGCCTGATCTGGCCCTGGCCCAGAATCTGCCCAGCGGCTGGGGTGGGGTTGAGGTGAAGGGAATCGATTTGTTGCGGGCTCTGTTCGAGGCGGTGCATTATCATCCCGGCATTGCAGGTGGTCAGCTGCTGGAACAGTGGCGTGAGGATGCCTACTTTCCTTTTCTCAGTAAGCTGATGGCGCGCCGATTGGATATCCCGGAAGAGGGCTATGCGGCAGAGTTTCTGGGTTGCTTGCGGCGTTTGGAGCGTGAGGCATGGCAGCAGGAGTTTACCCGCCTCAGTCAGACACTGGAGCAGTGCGCACTTACCGATGCCCAATATGCGCGTCTGAAATGGCTGAACCAACACTTGGCGAAAGCGGTCTAACTCGCGTTTATCGGGTTTGTATGGCTTGGCGGCTGGTGGGAATGTGGATTAGGCAAATTTGCATTGCACTGGCTGGTTTTGCAATCTCGTGCTAGTATTTCCAGTTCTCTTTTCGCAATTTTTTGCAGTGACTTATGGTTATGGAAGAACAGACTTCCCGTTTGAAAAAGCTCATCGCCAAGGGTAAGGAGCAGGGGTTCCTCACCTACACAGAGGTCAACGACCACTTGCCTGAGGGTATCGTTGAACCGGAGCAGATCGAAGACATTATTCGCATGATCAATGACATGGGTATCCAGGTCACGGAATCAGCTGCGGATGTGGATACCGAAAGTCTGGGCGGTATGGCTTCCGATGATGAGGCAGTCGAAGAGGCGGCGGCCGTGCTGGCCGCGGTGGAAAACGATGTCGGTCGCACCACGGATCCTGTTCGCATGTACATGCGAGAGATGGGGGCGGTGGAATTGCTGACCCGCGAGGGTGAGTTGCTGATCGCCAAACGCATCGAAGATGGCCTCAATCAGGTGGCTGCGGCGCTGACGGGTTATCCCATGACCATTGGCCTGGTGCTGGAAAAACTGGATGGCGTTGATAATGGCGAGGTACGTCTGAGCGATGTTCTGGTCGATTTCGTGGATCCGACACAGCCTGATGAGATCCCCCCTGCTGTCAATCCCAATGATGCCAAGTCCTCGGATGAGGAAGACAGTGATGGTGACGACGATGACAGTGGTAGTGACTCGTCGAATGATAAAAGTCTGGATCCCGCCCTGGTGGTCGAAAAGGTGACTGGCCTGCGCAAACTCTATCAGCAATGGCTGACCTGTAAGGCAGATCAGGGTGTTGCCCATGACCAGACCCTGGAAGTGCAGGAGTCGATGATCCAAACCTTCCTTGAGTTTAAGCTGGCGCCCCAGTTCTTTAATCAACTTTGCGGTCAATTGCGCGATGTGGTGACGGGTATCCGTGAACAGGAGCGCAACATCATGCAGTTGTGCGTGGATCGTGGTGGTATGCCTCGTCGTACCTTTATCTCCTCCTTCCCTGAGAATGAGACCAACCTCGACTGGATGCCTGGGCAGATTGCGACCAATAAGGACTACGCCAAAAAATTGGAGCAGGTGACCGAAGAAGTTGTGAGAGCCCAGAAACGGTTGGCTGAATTGGAGGCCACTGCCGATTTGAGCGTGAGCGAGATCAAGGAGGTCAATCGCAAGATGTCCATCGGCGAGGCCAAGGCCCGTCGTGCCAAAAAGGAGATGGTCGAGGCCAATCTGCGACTGGTGATCTCCATCGCCAAGAAATATACCAACCGCGGCCTGCAGTTCCTGGATTTGATCCAGGAGGGCAACATCGGCCTGATGAAGGCGGTGGACAAGTTCGAATACCGCCGTGGCTACAAGTTCTCGACCTACGCCACCTGGTGGATCCGTCAGGCCATTACCCGATCCATCGCTGACCAGGCGCGGACTATCCGCATCCCGGTACACATGATCGAAACCATTAATAAGCTCAACCGCATCTCCCGCCAGATCGTGCAGGAGATGGGGCGTGATCCGACGCCCGAAGAGTTGGCGGAAAAGATGGAGATGCCTGAAGACAAGATCCGCAAGGTGCTGAAGATCGCCAAAGAGCCTATCTCCATGGAGACGCCCATTGGTGATGATGAAGATTCCCATCTGGGTGACTTTATTGAGGATTCCAACGTGATCACCCCAGTCGAATCCGCCACTATGGAAGGTCTGCACGAGGCCACCCAGAACATGCTGAGCAGTCTCACCGGCCGTGAGGCCAAGGTGCTGCGTATGCGCTTTGGTATCGATATGAATACCGACCACACCCTGGAAGAGGTGGGCAAGCAGTTTGATGTCACCCGTGAGCGTATTCGGCAGATAGAGGCCAAGGCATTGCGCAAACTGCGTCATCCCTCCCGCTCTGACAAACTGCGCAGTTTCCTCGACGACTAGCGTCCGGACCCTTTTGGGCCCTTAGCTCAGTTGGTTAGAGCAGGCGACTCATAATCGCTTGGTCGTAGGTTCAAGTCCTACAGGGCCCACCATAGTAAAGAAGGCTTACAGTAAATGCTGTAGGCCTTTTTTATGTTTGGCTGGTCGTGTTTTTGTGGGAGTAGGTGCTGAAAGAGCAGAAATGGTCGGAGTGAGAGGATTCGAACCTCCGACCCCCACGTCCCGAACGTGGTGCTCTACCAAGCTGAGCTACACTCCGAATTGAGATCAGACTGCCGGGCAGTTGATCAGAAGGTGCGACTGACGGCAAAGTCCGCCAGGTCGGCGAGGGCGGTACGATAGGCCGATTCGGGAAGGGTCAGCAGGGCTGACTTGGCAGTTTCGGCCTCTTCCCTCGCAAGCCGGGCAGTGTACGCGATTGCGCCGGTGGATTCAATGACTTGCAGAATCTGCTGCAGATTGTTGCGGTCGCCTTCTTCGATGGCCTGGCGAATGAGGGCAGCCTCCTCTTCGTTGCCCTGTTGCATGGCGTAGATGAGGGGCAGGGTGGGCTTGCCCTCGGCCAGGTCATCCCCAAGGTTTTTGCCCAAGGCATCGGCATCGGCACTGTAATCCAGGGCATCATCCACCAGCTGGAAGGCGATGCCCAGGTGTAGGCCATAGTCTGCTAAGGCCTCTTCTTGTGCTTCAGGTGCCTGGGCGATGACTCCTCCCAAGCGGCAACCGGCTTCGAACAAGACAGCGGTCTTGCGCAGGATGACCTCACGATATTGGGCCTCGGTGGTCTCCGGGTCGTTGCAGTTGAGCAGCTGCAACACCTCGCCTTCAGCGATACGATTGGTGGCACTGGCCAGGATCTGCATGATGCGCATCTGGCCCAGCTCGACCATCATTTCGAAGGAGCGGGAGTAGAGAAAGTCACCGGTCAGCACGCTGGCGGCATTGCCCCAAAGGGCGTTGGCAGTGTCTTGGTCCCGGCGTTTGTCCGAGGCATCGACAACATCGTCGTGCAGCAGGGTAGCGGTGTGGATGAATTCGATGATGGCTGCCAGTTGGGCATGTCGATCGCCGCTGTAATTCAGGGCTCGGGCGGCTAGAACCACCAGCAAAGGCCGCAGACGTTTGCCACCACCATTGACAATATGGCCACCAATCTGATTGATCAGAACAACATCGGAGCTGAGACGCTTCAGGATGAGTGTGTTGACGGCCGCCATATCGGCCGCACTGAGATCGCGAATCTGGTCAAAGTTCATGGTGGGCCATGCTAATGCAGCGGTGCTGGGTTGGCCAGTGGTTTTGTCAAATGCCATGAGGAAAGCGGGTATGCTGTCCTAGAGCAGGGGTAGTTGATTCTGAGATGATGTTTGATGATCGTAGCGTGGGGTTACCGTGATGGTAATGTCTGAAAAGCAATGGGGCGTCCAAATGGTGGTTGGTTTTCTGATGCTGTTGATCGCAGGAGGTGTCGCGTCTGAAGATCATGGCGATATCTCCGGGCGGTGGCGAGTGGAAGACAGCGCCGTGGGAGAGGGCGTTCCAGAGTATCTGGCTATCACCAAGAGCAAGGATGGAAAGCGGAAATTCTGGATTGGATTCAGTATGGAAGCCGGTTGCATACCTTCGATCGAGATAAAAAGCGGCCAGTCGCTGGGAGCCGCTTACAACAAAAAATCCGGACGTGTGGATGGTCGAGCAGTTTTTACTTTTCTCTCGGCGAAAAGGATTCAGTTTCCAGCCTATCCCTCAAATCCAACTATCTATAGCTTGATGGCGGATAGGAAGGCAATCGATGCGCTGGTTGCCACATTCAAGCACGAGGAAGCATTCAATTTATCCATCCTCTCGAAAGATGGTGAGCTCATCTATGAGCTGGCGTTCAGTCTGGACCATGCTTTTGCCGCTGTAGAAAATGCCCGCAACAGATGCGAATCCAGGTTGCTGGAAGAGACGGACTTTGTGATACCTGACTCTGATAAGCGAGCACTTCAAAAAGTGCAGTTGGTGAATCTGTCGCCAAGGATGCTCAACATTGCTCGAAATGAAATATTTGCTCGGCATGGCTATGTGTTTGACAGCAAGGTGCTGGCAAAGCATTTTGGCAACAAGAAATGGTATCGACCTACGGCAAAGTCTGTGGTGCTTTCGCCAGTTGAACGGGCAAATGTGAATTTGCTGCTTGAATCCATGCCAGCTTTGCATGAAGACGACTGAAACGGAGTGGATTGGTGGGCAGAAAAAAAGTGCTGGCTTACCTAGTGGGTGGTTTGGCCCTGATCGGGCTGGCCATTGCGTTTGCGCCCTTTGTCTTGTCGCTCAACCCGAGTAAGCGGGTGGATGCCTCGTTGCCACGGATCAAAGTGTCCTCTCTTGAACCAGGCAAATCGATGCTGGTGAATCATCCTCAGTTGCCAGGAAGTTACAGTAAGACATTCTGGTCAATATTGTTCGTCAGAAAACACGATGGAGAGCTGAAAGCATGGAAGGTGCTCACGAAGGACAGCGCTGTTCTTATGCCAGACCTGCATTGGTGGCGCCCATTTGTACCCTGTAAACACTTTGGGCCGACCGAAAAAGATGGTCGGATTGACGAGACAGCGCCCATCCAGTGCCATGATGAACCTATCACTGAGTGGTGGTCGAAAGTTTGGCGATGGGATATCGACGGCAAAAATCTTTCTGGTCAGGCGGACGATATGGAATCCGCGAAGGGCGTGGTTGAAGACGGGTATTTTGTGGTGGGGAAGAGGGGGTGATCGATTGGCTATGAGGTTCCAATTCAACGCCAAATACCTCGGACTCTTTCTGGGCCTGTTCCTGGTGGAAACCGGCATTGCCCTCTATGTGCATGATCACTTTGTGCGCCCTTTTGTGGGTGATGTGCTGGTGGTGATCTTGCTCTATGCCTTTGTGCGGACGTTTTTAGAGCCGGCACGCCCCTGGGTGTTGGCATTGG
Organism: Sedimenticolaceae bacterium; assembly: GCA_050292235.1. Classification (GTDB taxonomy): domain Bacteria; phylum Pseudomonadota; class Gammaproteobacteria; order Chromatiales; family Chromatiaceae; genus JBNKLG01. The sequence goes on from JBNKLG010000021.1 coordinate 18,783, forward strand.
CTATATTGATTTTTGCTTATCTGATCGAGGTGGCCCAGTATTTTTCTTTTGTTTCCCGGTTAGGATTGGCGGATATCGCCCCCGTACGCATCATCCTTGGCTCGACTTTCGATGCAAGGGACTTGTTGGCTTACACCCTGGGGTTTGGGTTGATTCTGCTGGGCAGTCGCTTTAGGGGCTGACATCCTCCATGCCCCCCTGAACGGCGGCGATGACCTTGGGCTCGATCAATGCGGCAAATTTTGCTCGGCGGCCATGTTTGATCTCCTTGCCGTCGTGATAAAGCTGAATAATTTTGAATGGCCCCCTGTCCACGGCCTTTTGGGCCACATTGTCGGGGCTGATGACTACGCGGCCAAGGGTGCGGTCGGTGGGCCACTGCACCTTGCCGTAGGCGTGATAGACCAGCTCTGAACAGACGATACGGTTGGCGCTTTGGGTGTCGAAACCAAAGTCATAGGCCTTGCCGACCTGCCGCAGGGTTTCCAGAATGACCTCACGGCGCTCATCCCGGTTCAGTTTGCGATGACGCAGCACTCCCAGATCGTCGATATTCATGAAGTGCTCTAGGCTGTTCATCTCCACACCGGAACGCAGTGCTTCGACCACGCTTTTGCCTTGACGGATTTGTGTCTGGTGAGGAACCACCAGTGGGTGATCCCAGAGATCCAGTGCCTGTAGTTCCTCCTCCTGACCGATCCAGATGGCGGCATGCCCCCAGTGGCCGGGGATGAAAGCATCGGTCAGGCGAAAGGGGGTTTTTTCCAGCAACACATCACCGGCTTCGAGTTGACGATGGACCTGCTGCAAGACGTCCTGTCGTCTATCCAGTTTGCCGCGCCGCGATTCCACCAACCCGATCGTGTTGCCGAAGATCATACTGGCATAGCTGAGGTTGTTGTTGTGGATCTTGTGCAGGGTGTCGACTGACGCCGTTTCAAACAGATTCGCCATATTCCCGGCGTATGCCAGGGGGTGGATCTTGCGTACCAGGGCATAGGCGGGACTCTGCTCGACCAGTTCGGCCAGATATCGCGTATCGTCATTCGCTGAATGGGCCAGCGACCGGCCATGCTTTTCGTACCAGATCAGCCCGCTTCGAACACGGGCGCGGTTATTGGCCGAGGTAAAAGAGTTGGCAATGTCCCGCAGTTCTCCTTGGGGTACCTGATAGCCGGGATCGCCTTGGTTGATATGTTGGCGTAGAAAAGGATTTTCGCGGTAGAGTGCGACAGCGGTCAGGTAGTTGTCATAGAGGGTCAGCGCCGCTGACAGGGACATGGTGATGCCGGTGGCCTGGATCTGTGCCTGTTGCGGGTCGGTGGGGATGGGCCTTTTCAGCCAGCACTCGTGGGCAGTGGCGACCTGCCAGAGCTGGCGGCGTTTTTTCACCAGGTCTGCCGCGCCAGCGCTGAGCAGACTGATCTCTGAACCGAGCAGTGGTTGGTGGGATGCCTGCTTCTCTTTCAGGTGGCCCAGATAGGTGATGGCTCTGGCTCGAAGGCTGAGCGTCTCCTCCGAAAGCTTTTGATAGGCTGCCATCTTTCGATTCATCAGCGTTGGGTCATAGCGTGCTTCAGCACTCCCTCGGCAGTCATCTTTCGCAAATAGCGCTTCCCCCTGGGCCGGCCAGGAGATGAGTAGGGCCAAAAGCGGCCAAATAATCAGGGAGATTCGGGACATGGGGTTCTTGATGAATGAGGTCATGGAATGAGTTGCCGGTGCCGATTTTAATGGGCCTTGGGTGCGATCCCAAATGCGAAACGATGAGGTTGAGGCCTGAACATACCAGAAAGACCGAATTCCATGCCAAGCGATCAGCCTTGGATTATACTGCCAACATCCTATCGAAATGATCTCAACCACATGCAACTGATCATCGTCACAGGTCTATCCGGTGCAGGGAAAAGCATCGCCCTGGATACACTGGAAGACCTGGGTTTTTACTGTGTCGATAATCTCCCGGTGCCCCTGTTGCCTGCCTTGGGTGAGGAGCTGCTGCGTCATCCCGGCAAACATCGGCCCGTGGCTGTGGGCATCGATGCCCGCTCTGAGGCGAAAAATCTGCGCCAGATTCCGGCCTTGATAGAAACTCTGCATCGACAGGGGTTCGATGCCGAGGTGTTTTTTTTGGAAGCGGATGATGACATCCTCATCATGCGCTATTCCGAAACCCGTCGTAAGCACCCATTGAGTGATACCGCCGGTTCCCTGCCCCGCGCCATCGAGTTGGATCGACAGCTATTGGGGCCGTTGGCGGAAAGCGCTGATTTGCGAATCAATACCAGTCGTACCCACATCCATCAGCTGCGGCGCCTGTTGCGCGACCGATTCAGTCATCGGATCGAGGGGCGTTTGTCGCTGCAGTTTCTCTCCTTCGGCTTCAAAAACGGGGTGCCGACGGATGTGGACTATGTCTTTGATGTGCGCTGTCTGCCCAATCCCCACTGGGAGCCGGGTCTGCGTGATCTCACTGGCAAAGATGAGGCCGTTGCCGCCTTTCTGGAGGCGGATGATGCGGTGGCCCGTATGCGTGAGGACATCGCCACCTTTCTCGATCACTGGATGCCGGCCTTTGATGCTGAGGGGCGCAGCTATTTGACCGTGGCGGTAGGCTGTACGGGCGGTCGTCACCGTTCGGTCTATTTGGCAGAGACATTGGCCAGGCGGTTTCGACAGGGCGAACATCCGGTTTCGGTGCGCCACCGGGAGCTGGCATGAGTATCGGCCTATTGTTAATCGCCCACGGCCATATTGGGGAAGAGTTGATGACCAGCGCCGAGGATATTCTCGGCCCTTCTCCTTTGCCGGTTCGTACTCTGTCGGTCTTTCCCAGTGATGATCTGGAGGATATCTGTGTCAGTGCCCAGGCATTGTTGGAGCAGTTGGCCTGTTCCGAGGGCGTTCTGGTGCTGACCGATCTCTATGGTTCGACGCCCAGCAATGTCGCGGCTCAGATGGAGGCTGATGCCCGGGTTTGCGTATTGGCCGGGCTGAATCTGCCCATGCTGATCAAGATATTGGGCCATCACCAAAAACCATTGCCAGACCTGGTTGAGCTGGCCCTTGAGGCGGGTCGCGATGGGATTCTGCGTTGCCATGCCAAACCGGATTACCCGGTGAATTGTTGCGCGGCCAAGATTCGGCGCTCCGGGTGAGGTAGGTTGTCAGATGGAAAAAGAGCTCAAAATCATCAATAAATTGGGTCTGCATGCCCGGGCAGCGGCCAAATTGGCGGCCTGTGCGCGGGCGTTTCAATGCGATCTCTGGATCGATAAAGCGGGTCAGCGGGCCAATGCCAAGAGCATCATGGGTCTGATGATGCTGGCGGCAGGCAAGGGCACGGTTTTGCAGCTGGTGGCCGAAGGTGAGGATGCGGCCGAAGCTGTTGTGGCTATCGAGGCGCTGATGGCCCAACGTTTCGGCGAGTCCGAATAGGCCCCTTACCCCTTACCCTCTCCCATCCGCCGAAACTCCGTGGCATGGCAGTGAGGACAGGGGGGAATGCGGCCGGTCTTGTGGAACGCCAACACTTTGCCACAGGCGGTACAGGCCAGGCTGCCCGGCCCGGTGACCTCACCGGTGTGATAGGGCGTGCGGCGGGCGCGGTCGGCCCAGGCCTTGAGCTGCAAGCTGGTCTGGTCGGCCACGGTGCTCAGGCTGTTGAGCAGACGCTTTTCGATCAGGCTGACATCAAAGCGCAGCCACTGGCGGAACTCCTCACTGGTCTCGATGATGAAATGGGCCGCATCTTCCATGTCTCGCTGTAGATAGCCCGAGACCTTATCCGCTTCCTCCCGGCTCAGCTCGCCCAGTTCGATCATCTTCTCCCGGACAGCAGATAGGCGTTCGCCCAGATTGGGCAGGGTCTGCTTTTCCAGATGATCGACCCCCTCATGCAGGCGGTGGATCATCTTTTCATACGCCTCTACCATGCGGTCGGCGCCAGCTTTATGGGGATCTTCATTCATGGCGAGCCTGCCTTTTTTCCGGGATACCTACTCTCAGTTTGGACCAGTCGGGGCAAAAGGCCAATGCCGGGGAAAGCGGTTTTCCGGTATCCTTGACCCTTTACCTCACAGCCTCTCCGGTATGCACGCAGAATATAACGCCAACCAAATCGAATCAGACGCCCAGGCCTACTGGCAGAAGCAACAGAGCTTCCGCGCCGTCATGGAGCCGAAGCAAGAGAAGTTCTATTGCCTCTCCATGTTTCCCTACCCCTCGGGTCGTCTCCACATGGGTCATGTGCGTAATTACACCATTGGCGATGTGATCGCCCGCTACCAGCGCATGTTGGGCAAGAATGTCCTCCAGCCCATGGGTTGGGATGCCTTCGGCCTGCCAGCGGAAAATGCCGCCATCAAGCATGGCCGCCCCCCTGCCGAATGGACCTACGCCAACATCGCCGATATGAAGGCCCAGCTACAGCGTCTGGGCTTTGGCTACGATTGGGAGCGGGAGCTGGCCACCTGTGATCCCGACTACTATCGCTGGGAGCAGTGGCTCTTTACCCGTTTGGTCAAAAAAGGGCTGGCCTACAAAAAGCTGGCCACCGTGAACTGGGATCCGGTGGATCAGACCGTGCTGGCCAACGAGCAGGTGATCGATGGCCGTGGCTGGCGCTCCGGTGCCCTGGTGGAAAAGCGCGAGATTGAGCAGTGGTTCGTCAAGATTACCAACTATGCTCAGGAGTTGCTGGACGACCTGGATAAGCTGGATCAATGGCCAGACCGGGTGCGGGCCATGCAGCGCAACTGGATTGGCCGTTCCGAAGGGGTGCAGATGGCCTTCTCTGTACCTGATGCGGACACCAGTCTGGAGGTCTACACCACCCGACCGGACACTCTCATGGGCGTCACCTATGTGGCGGTGGCCGCTGAGCATCCTCTGGCGCTCCAAGCCGCTGAATCCAACAGCGAGTTGGCCGCCTTTATCCAGGAATGCAAACAGGGTGGCGTCACCGAGGCGGAACTGGAGACCATGGAGAAAAAGGGCTGCTCCCTGGGGATCTCCGCTCTCCATCCGGTCACTGGCGAGGCTGTGCCCATCTATGCCGCCAATTTTGTCCTCATGGGCTACGGCACCGGTGCGGTCATGGCGGTGCCGGGCCACGACCAGCGCGACTGGGCGTTCGCCGAGAAGTATGACATCCCCAAACGGCAGGTGATCTTTCCCGCCGATGGCGCTGATCAGGGCATCGAGCAGGCCGCTTATGTCGAGAAGGGCGTGCTGCAAAACTCCGGGCCTTTCGATGGACTCAGCTCCGAAGCGGCCTTCAACGCCATCGCCGACTGGCTGCAGGAGCAGGGCAAGGGCGGCCGTCAGGTGAATTTTCGCCTGCGCGACTGGGGCGTGTCCCGTCAGCGTTACTGGGGCTGCCCCATCCCCATGATCAAGACGGCGGAAGGCCAATCGGTTCCGGCTACAGAATTCCCGGTGCGCCTGCCCGAGGATGTGGTGGTGGATGGCTCCGGCTCGCCACTGAAACGCATGACCGATTTCTATGATCTGGGCGATGGCCGCGAGCGCGAGACCGACACCTTCGATACTTTTTTTGAGTCCAGCTGGTACTACGCCCGTTATGCCTGTCCGAACAACGACCGGACCATGCTGGACGAAGAGGCGAAATACTGGCTGCCGGTGGATCAATATGTGGGCGGCATCGAACATGCGGTGCTGCATCTGCTCTATGCCCGTTTCTTCAATAAGCTGATGCGGGACGAGGGCCTGCTGGCCTGTGACGAACCCTTCGAGCGCCTGCTCACTCAGGGCATGGTGGTGGCTGAAACCTACTACCGCGAGGCGGCGGATGGGAGCAAAACCTGGTTTAACCCTGCCGATGTGGTGGTGGAGCGGGACGACAAGGGCCGCATCCTGAGTGCCCATTTGCGTGAAGATGGTCAGCCGGTGGTTCATGGCGGCATCGAGAAGATGTCCAAATCCAAGAACAACGGCATCGATCCCCAGACCCTGATCGAACGCTATGGTGCTGATACGGTGCGCCTCTACACCATGTTCACCGCCCCACCGGACCAGTCGCTGGAGTGGTCCGATGAAGGGGTCGAAGGTGCCCATCGCTTCCTGCGCCGTCTCTGGACACTGGCCCAGCGACTGGCTGAAGGAGGTGCCTTGCCCACGTTACCGACAGAATGGCCGGATGCGCTACGCGATCCCCGCCGCGAACTGCATGGCCAGCTGAAAAAGGCCCTGTTCGATTTCGAGCGCCAGCAGTTCAATACCGTGGTTTCTGCCTGTATGAGTCTGGTCAATCTCCTCTCTCGTCTGGATAGCAAAGCGGTGGATCGGGCTTTGATGGCAGAAGGTCTTGGCATCCTGCTACGGCTTTTAAGTCCCATCGCCCCCCATGTTACCCATCATCTCTGGCGCGAGCTGGGATTTGGCGATGATATCCTCACCGCGCCCTGGCCTAAGGTGGACGAAAGCGCCCTGGTGCAGGATAGCCTGGAATATGTGGTACAGGTCAACGGCAAGGTGCGGGGCAAGATTCAGGCGCCAGCAGCGGCAGAGAAGCCAGAGATCGAGGCCCTGGCGCTGGCCAATGAGAATGTTCAGCGATTCCTGGACGGTCTTACGGTGAGAAAGGTCATTGTGGTGCCGAAAAAACTGATCAATATCGTGGCGGGCTGATTATGGTGTATGGATTACGAACGGGCGTTCTTTGTCTCATCTTGTTGCTGGCAGGTTGCGGTTTTCAGCCGCGAGGCACGACAGAGATGGTGGATTTGTCGGCATTGAGTCCGCTCTATCTCCAGGGCCTGTCGGTGAGCGATGATTTCTCTCGGGTGTTGCGCAAACGTTTGACTGATGCCCATATCCAGCTGGCCCCGAGCCGGGCTGAAGCGGCACAGGTGCTGTATTTCTTTGATCGAAATCAGAGCAAGCGGGTACATAGCATCAATGCCCGGGGGAAAAAACTGGAATACGAGTTGGAGGAGTCGGTCTCTTTCAGTCTGACCAAACCTCAGGATAAATTCGACAGGACCCAGGCTCCCAAGATTGTGATTCGCCGCGTACAGACCAATCCTGATACCCAGACCCTGGCGCGTGAGATCGAAGAGCGGGAGCTGCGTAAAGGGATGCTGCGTGAGATGGCGGATCGTTTACTGCGGCGACTGGCGGCCCAGGCTCGGCAGTGAAGCTCCGTTTCGACCAGCTGGGGGATCAGCTCCAGCGTCAGCTGGCCCCGGTCTATCTGGTGACTGGAGATGAACCTTTACAACACAAAGAGGCAGCGGATGCCATTCGCGCTGCTGCCCGTCGGGCCGGTTGCCAGGAGCGCGAAGTGCTGGAGGTGGCCAAGGGCTTTGCCTGGGACCAACTGGCCGCAGAGGCCGGCAGTCGCTCGCTCTTTGCCGAGCGTCGTTTGCTGGAGCTCCGGCTCTCCTCCAATGCTATTGGCCAGGAGGGCAGCAAGGCCCTGGCGGCCTATTGCGCCGAGCCTTCAGCCGATGTCATCTTGCTGGTTATCGGCCCCAAGCTGGAATCCCGTCAAAACTCTGCCAAATGGGTCAAGGCCATTGAGCAGAATGGCGTTTGGCTGCCCCTCTGGCCGGTAGAGGCCAGTCAATTGCCCCGCTGGTTGGAACAAAGGCTACGCACTAAGGGTCTGAATCCTGAACCCGGCGTTGCGGCAGCATTGGCAGAGCGGGTGGAGGGCAATCTGCTGGCTGCTGACCAGGAGATGGAGAAACTGCTTTTGCTCCAAGGCTCAGGTGCGTTGAGTGTTGACCAACTCATGGCGGCAGTGACCGATAGTGCCCGTTTTGATGTCTTTCTGCTGGTGGATGAGGTGCTGATGGGGCGGGTGCCCCGATTGTTGCGAATCCTGGCCGGGCTCAAGGCCGAGGGTGTGGCCGGGCAGATCATCCTTTGGGCTCTCGCCCGCGAGTTGCGGACGCTCTATGGGATGGCGCTGGAGATGCAGCAAGGCCAATCCATGGATGCCCTGTTTCAGCGCCATCGGGTGTGGGAGAAACGTAAGCCGTCGGTTCGAGCCGCCTTGCAGCGGTTGTCGGTTCGGCAGTTGCAACAGGCCCTGGCTCTGGCGGCTGGCGTGGATCAGGCCATCAAGGGCTATCGGCGTCAGGCCTCGCCCTGGTTGCTGTTGGAACAACTCAGCTTGCGCATGGCGGGATGTGCCACCACCCCGGGATAGCAGGTGACCTGAGACTTTTCCGCTGATTTAAATCCCATTCTGACAATATTTTTTCACCTATACGTGATATATATGCGCCAACCTGACTCTGATTTATCCCACCTCTTGGCCCTTGGTGCCATTCAGTTCGAGGTTTATTTGTGACTCCCAAAACGGCCCTTTCTGACCGATTCCATCAAAGGATCTTCAACTCTCTCTACCAGCGCTCTCTGGTCTATAACACCTGCTGGGAAGATCCTGCGGTAGATCGGGATGCCCTTCGTATCGGCCAGGATGACCGCATGTTGGTCATCACCAGTGCCGGTTGCAATGTCCTGGATTATGCCCTCTGCGGCCCCTGTCATATCGACGCGGTGGACGCCAATCCACGCCAGACAGCTCTGTTGGAACTGAAATTAAGTGGCATTCGCCACCTGGGTTTTGATGACTTCTTCGGTTTTTTTGGCGATGGCATGCATCGCCACGCTCGGGAAATCTACCGTGATGCCTTACGGGCGGACCTCTCACCTTTTGCCCAGGCGTATTGGGACAAACGCATCAAGTGGTTTGAGCCCAAGGGGAGCAGTTTCTTTTATTACGGCCTCTCCGGGCTGGTGGCGCGGGGCTTTCGCAGTTTTCTCAGGATGCGTCCCAAGTTGCGTGCGGGTATCCACTCGCTCTATGAGACCAAAACCATCGGCCAACAACGGGATCGCTACGACAGCCATGTGGCCCCCTACCTCTGGAGCAGAGGGGTGAACTGGGCCATCTCCCGCCCCCTGACCATGAGTCTTCTGGGCGTGCCCCATCCCCAGCGCGAAGAGGTGGTGCGCAGCCATGTCAACGGCATCGCCGGTTTCGTGCGTGAGGCCATTGATTACGTCTTTCGCACTCTACCGGTGGGGGACAACTATTTTTGGGCGGTCTACATCTATGGCAAATATACCCGCGATTGCTGTCCAGAATACCTCAAGCCCAACAATTTCACTGCCCTGAAAAACGGACTGGCGGATCGCATCTCGGCCCATACCTGTACCGTTACCGATTTTCTGCAGAGTCACGAAGAGAAGATCTCGCGCTTTGTTTTGCTGGACCACATGGATTGGATGAGCGCCTACTATCCCGATGCCCTGGTGGAGGAGTGGGAGGCGATCATGGATCGAGCAACGCCCGATGCCCGTTTGATCTTCCGCAGCGCCCATCCCACCCCTGAATATCTGGGACGACTGATGCTGCCGGGTCGGGGCAGTCTGACCGATTTTCTCGGCTTTGAAGATGAGCTGGCCGAGGAACTCACCCTGCGTGACCGCGTACACACCTACGCCGGTTTTCACATCGCCCATCTGACGGCTTAAGATGAGTCTGGCCAGCGAAGCCCGGGTACTCTGGTCGCTGCTGCGGGGCCAGCCCAGTGGTGGTGACCATGCGGATCGCCTGGCGGCCTTCTACGGTCCCCAGGCAGCCCACTATGATGCTTTTCGTGAGCGTTTGCTACAGGGTCGGGGCGAGCTGTTGCAGGGGCTTTGGCAGCGCCTGGAGGCCGAGGCCAACCCTGCGCCAAAGCTACTGGAGTTGGGGGCGGGCACCGGCCACAACCTAAGCTATCTGGGGGATACGGTGGATCGCTTTGCCCGGATCGATCTGGTGGATCTCTGTGAACCCCTGCTGGAGCAGGCCCGGCTCAAATGGCAGGGTCATGAGCAGATCCACATCCACGGGGGGGATGCCACGATTTTTCATACTCCGTCACCCGTCGATGCTGTCTATTTTTCCTACTCTCTGACCATGATCCCTAACTGGTTCCAGGCGATTGAGAACGCCATCGACAACCTCAAGCCCGGTGGCTGGCTGGGGGTAGTCGATTTCTATGTGGCGCGCAAACATCCGGCCCCAGGTGCAGCCCGGCACAACGGCTTTACCCGCCACTTCTGGCCGATGTGGTTTGCCCATGACGGGGTGCGCCCCAATCAGGACCTCTTACCCTATCTGCAAAGCCGATTGCGTCAGGAGTCATTACAGGAGTTACGTGCCAAGGTGCCTTATCTGCCTGGTATTCGGGTGCCATACTTTGTTTTTGTCGGTCAGAAAACCTAAGTCTTAGCCTATGCAGTTGCATTACCGAGAATATGGAACCCCAAACGGGCAGCCGCCGCCGGTGGTAATGCTGCATGGCCTGCTGGGCTCCTCCGGTAACTGGCAGTTGATCGCCAAGCGTTTGGTCGAGGAGGGTCACTATTGTCTGGTGCCTGATCTGCGCAATCACGGTCGTTCCCCCCATGACGAGGCTATGGACTATCCGTTGATGGCGGGCGATCTGTTGCGATTGTTAGACGATCAGGAGTGGGACAGCGCGACCCTGGTGGGCCACAGTATGGGGGCCAAAGTGGCGATGTGGATGGCCCTGAGCTATCCGCAACGGGTGGCACAACTGGTTTCGGCTGATATGGTGCCAGGCCTAAGCCATAACCGCTTCAGTCCCATCTTTGATGCCATGCTGTCGTTGAACCTCAGTACCTTGCAGTCACGGCAACAGGCGGATGATTGGCTGGCCACTTCATTGGATAACCCGCTGTTGCGGCAGTATCTGTTGCAAAATTTGGTACGAGAGGAAGAGACCTGGCGCTGGCGGGTGAATCTGCGGGTCTTGGATAGCTGTCTGAATAAGCTGCTGGATTTTCCAGAGGTGGAGCCGGGTCGCCAGTTTCAGGGTGAGACCCTCTTTCTTTATGGCGGCGAGTCGGACTATGTCACCGATACGGCTGCTCCCCGCATTCGCGAGCTCTTCCCTTATCACCGGTTACGCGCCATTCCCGGTGCCGGCCATTGGGTCTACTCTGACCAGCCAGAAGTCTTTGCCAGTGCCTTGCTGAACTTCCTCTCCTAGCTCAGCTACCGCACAAAGAGGGTGCGGGAAACGAAAAATGTTCTACTGTTGCATTGAATGAAGTCGCTTGTTTTTCGCCAAACTTTTTCCCTGAATACAGTATCCGGGTCAGGAGCCAGCTATGAGTTTGATCTCTGCCATCCCCATGCTCAAAGAGCGCCGTACCAAGATTCTCTCCACCCTGGGGCCGGCTTCCAATACCGGGTCGACCCTGGCTGCGCTGGTCGATGCGGGGGCCGATGTCTTCCGACTCAACATGTCCCATGGGGACCATTCGGGCCATCGCGAAACCTACCATCTGGCACGTAAGGCAGCGGAGAATGCCAACCGGACCATCGCCATCGTCGCCGATCTCTGTGGTCCCAAAATTCGTGTTGGTCGATTGGCCGGGGGAGCCATCGAACTCAAGGGTCAGGAGAAGGTTGTCGTGACCACCCGTGATGTCATCGGCGAGTCTGGCCTCATCCCCTGTGGCTATCAGGATCTGGCTGCCGATGTCTCGCCGGGTTCGCGCATTCTGATGGACGATGGCCTCATGGAATTGATGGTGGAAAATGTAGATGAGACCGAGATCCAGTGTCAGGTGATTCGTGGCGGTTTGCTGCGTGAGCGCAAGGGGATGAATCTGCCCAATGTTCGGGTATCAGCACCTTCGGTCACGGAAAAAGACCGCGAAGACGCCATCTTCGCCATGGATCTGGGGGTGGACTTTCTGGCCCTCTCCTTTGTGCGAGAGGCCAAGGATGTCCGGGACCTGCGCAGCCTCATCAGCACTCATGGCAGCAAGGTCAACATCATCGCCAAGATCGAGCGCCCAGAGGCGCTGGATAATATTGATGAAATTCTTAAAGAGGCCGACGCCATCATGGTGGCTCGCGGTGATCTGGGGGTAGAACTGCCGCCAGAAGAGGTGCCTCTGGTTCAGGAGCTGCTGATCAACCGGGCCCATCAAGTGAACAAACCGGTGATTGTCGCCACCCAGATGCTGGAATCCATGGTCGAACACGCTCTGCCCACTCGGGCCGAAGTTTCTGATGTCTCCCGCGCTGTGCGCCACGGCGTAGATGCCGTCATGCTCTCGGCTGAGACCGCTGCCGGAAAGTACCCGGTACAATCTGTACGGATGATGGACCGCATTGCCCGTCAGACCGAGGCTCACATGGCGCAAAAGGGCCGCTACGGCAGTATCAATCGAGTGGCCGAAAGTGAACGCCCTCTGCCCGTTGAGGTGGCCGCCGCCCGTTCTGTAGCGTTGCTGACGCTAGATCTCAAAATCAAGGCCGTCGTAGTGATCTCTCAGACCGGCGTTACCGCCGCCATTGTCAGTTCGACCCGGCCAGCGGCCCCGGTGCTGGCCGTCTCTACCGTGTCCGACGCGGTCAGCCGTATGAACCTCATGTGGGGTGTCATGCCGCGCCTGGCGGAATCCAGCTGCTTTGACAGTCCTGAAACCATGGCACGACGCCTCGTGGAAGAGACCAAAGTGGCCGAGGTGGGCGATAAGGTATTATTGGCGCGGGGCTTCCGGGCCGAGGAGGGGGAGCAGAATCACCCTTCGGTGACGATTTTGACGATTTGAGAAGCCGGTGAAGGCGGGTGTTCGAGCCTCCTATATTTGTCAGCTAAGCTTCCAGGTTTATGCTGTTCAGTGAATATTGAGAGGCTGGTTGAGCCATTCTGTACCGGTTGGGAAAAGGGATAAAAATGAGTAAAGATGAAGAGATAAAAATAAAACAACCACCAGTATTGTTTGGTAAGTCCCAAAAAATTATCCATGAAATCGAAAGAGTGCTGGATGGCACATTGATTACTTACTGGAATAATTCACGGGGAGAGGTTTGTGATAATGATGTTGTTGCATTTTATGAGCTTCTGGAGACGATTGGGCCCCAACAGAAAATATATTTTTTCATAAAATCGGATGGCGGCCATGGGCAGGCATCTTTGAGAATTATTAATTTAATCAGACAGTATTGTCAGGAACTCATTGCATTGGTCCCTTTGGAGTGCGCGTCTGCTGCAACCATCATGGCTATAGGGGCAAATGAGGTCCGTATGGGGCCAATGGCATACTTGACGGCGGTTGATACATCATTAACGCATGATTTGTCCCCTATCGATAGAGATAATGATAGGGTAAGTGTGAGTTTGGATGAGTTAAATCGAATCATCAAGCTTTGGCAAAAAGAAAAATCGAAAGAGGCAGAAAACCCTTACAAGTCGCTATTTGAATATGTTCATCCGCTTGTTATTGGTGCGGTAGATAGGGCGGAGTCTCTTTCTATTATGCTTTGCAGGGAGCTGCTTTTATATCACATATCCGATGAGGAGAGGGCAACTGAAATTGCCACAACTTTAAACTCAAAGTATCCCTCGCATAGCTATCCAATCCTGTTGGAAGAGGCAAAAAAGATTGGCCTAAATGTAGATAAAATGTCCAAAGAAGTTAATGGATTGTTGCTTGAGTTGAATAAGATATATAGTGAAATGGGGCAAAAGGCAACGACTGACTATAGCGAGATCAAGGCTCACGGTAACGAAATATTAAATATTTTAGAAGCGCGGAAACTGCAGATCTATTTCCAGCAGGATAAGGACTGGTTTTATAGAACTGAAGAAAGAAGATGGGTAACGATGAATGACAATAGTGGCTGGAGAAAAATAGAAAAAATTAACAATAAAATGAAAAAAACAATATTTCACATCGCCTGATAAGCGAACATTGAGAGATTCGACCTGGTCTTCGGGAGAATTTGCCTCCTTTTTTTCTGCTGTGATGGATATCACATGAAATCCGGATTTATGTTACAGATTTGGCCAATCTTATGTTGCTGATTTAGATAGATTGCTCCCTTATTCTGATGCTTATGGCGGAGAGTTGATTACATTCCTGCCTATTGCCTTAGAATCAAGGAGAAGAGCAAATGTCTATTGAAATCGTAAAATATGTTTCACCACAGGTGATGCGGCTGGATGAAGGCGGGGGCAATCCAGTGTTCTGCGCATCTGGAATAGTGATCGTTAATTTTAAAGGGAAGAGCAGAGACTGGGTGAGAGGAAGTGTGACGATTCCTATCTCTGTTCCCCACCCGAGGGGGCGCTGGTTCAAGGTAAAGGAAGGCGCAGGCCTGGCAACGTTGAATGCAATAGCCAATGAGAAAGAATCGATGGATGCTGGCTGGGCAGTGGATTCAACACAGGTGCCCTCAAATGCCTCTTTTAGGGTGGAAACGAAGATTGCGGTCAGGGATAAAGATGGCTGGCTTTATCGTATTGGGTACTATGCGACGGCAAAGGGCAGTTACGAGGAATCGTTGTTGCCAAAGTGATTGCTGGGCTAATTCTGTGTCTGCCAAAAGAAGAGTCATCAACGCCAAAACTTAATTTTTTAATCAGGTTGAAGAGGGCGCCAAATGAAAAGGCTTATCTGGGTAGTGTTGCCACTCATGTTTTGGGCTGAAAAGGCGGTATGTCTAACCCCACCACTTTTTGGTGAGGTGCAAGGGATTGCCGAAAATGATGTCCTCAATGTGCGGGCGGATCTGGATCCGTTGGCCAAAAAGGTTGGCTCGCTGCCGTTAAAGGCGCGGGTTGGCGTAGATCGTTGCCAGCAAAAGGGGCGATCCCTCTGGTGTAAAGTCTATCCTCTGGCCCAAAACAATTATGAAGACTATGGATCTGGCAGCCCTTCCGGTTGGGTGAATGCGCACTATCTCCAGCAGGTCAACAGGGGCTATGTGCTGGTCGACGGCGTTGGGAACTGTGGTTATGCCCTGGACTGTGATGCAGACGCTTGTCGTGTGGTCACTGCCGTGCAGTTTGGTGGTGAGAAAGCCATGGGATTAACCATAGCGAAATATGCCAGGGCGTCCTTACGTGGCGAAAGCAATTTTGGTGCAGCAGCCGAAGATGCAGAGGGATATTGTGCGAACGGCAAATGGATAGAGGACTATCTTTCTACCAGCCAAGAATGAGTTCGAACAAATCGCGCCAAGTTGCTTTACCATTTTGCAGGCAGTTTTTTCTCAATCTGATATTGCCCGCTGCTGACGGATAGGTAGCCGCCGACCTTAAGGTCCTTGAGTATCCGCGCCACGGTCTCCCGGGTGGCGCCGATCTCGTTGGCGATCTGTTGTTGGGTGAGCTTGCAGGTGATCAGTTTGCCGTCCTCTTCTTTGGCGCGCTGGTTGAGCAGGCTGGCAATACGGCCGTAGACATCCTTGAGTCCCAGATCGCCGATTTTTTGGGTAAGGGAGTTGATTCTCACCACCAGCTCTCCGATCAGGTTAATGGCAGTCTCTGGGTGCTGGTGTAGACACTGGGTGAAGGTGTCTTTGGAGATGACGGCCATTTTGCAATCTTCCAGTGCCATGATGGAGGCGGTTCTTTCGGGCAGCCCCAGCAGGGCCAGTTCGCCGAAGTATTCACCAGTTTCCAGGGTGGCGAGGATGAGCTCCTTACCCTCCTCGTCGGCAATGAAGACCTTGACCGACCCGCTTAAAATAAAATACATGGAGGCCGCATCGTCTCCCTTTTCGACGATGATGGTATGTTTTCGATAGGCCTTGCGGCCCATGTAGCCCTCAATCGTAGCCAGGGCTTCAGCGGATAGTCCGGTAAAGAGCGAGGTACCTTCAAGCATTGTTCTCTCTCCTTATGCGGAATGGTCCTTCCGCTGGGTCAGGCAGACACGGGTGTGAATGTTGTTTTCGGCTTCAGCTACGGCGCGGAAAATGGCGCGGCCTTTGTTCATGGTCTCCTGCCATTCCATTTCAGGTACCGAGTCGGCAACGATTCCGGCGCCAGCCTGAATGTGCAGTTGATCATCCTGAATGATAGCAGTGCGAATGGCAATGGCTGTATCCATGTTGCCATCCCAGCCGATGTAACCGATGGCTCCACCGTAGATGCCCCGTTTTACCGGTTCCAGCTCGTCAATGATCTCCATCGCCCGGATTTTGGGCGCGCCGGAGAGGGTGCCAGCCGGGAAGGTGGCGCGAAGCACATCAATGGCGTTCAGGCCGGCACGCAGCTGACCGGTGACGTTGGAGACGATGTGCATGACGTGGGAGTAACGCTCGACGATCATCTTGTCGGTGAGCCTGACTGAACCGATTTCCGCTACTCGTCCAGTGTCGTTTCGGCCCAGATCGATCAGCATCAGGTGTTCGGCCAGCTCCTTGGGATCGGCCAGCAGGTCGGCTTCCAGGGTGCGGTCTTCTGCTTCGTCCCTCCCGCGTGGGCGGGTGCCTGCAATGGGGCGAACGGTAATTTCTCCCTCATCCAGTCGGGCCAGGATTTCGGGGGAGGAGCCGACGATGTGTCGCTCACCCAGATCCAGAAAGTACATATAGGGCGAGGGGTTAAGCCCCCGCAGGGCGCGATAGAGATCGAGAGGTTCTGCACCAAAGGGGATGGAAAGGCGCTGGGACAGTACCACCTGCATGCAGTCGCCATCCAGGATGTACTCTTTGATGCGATCCACGGCGCTCTTGAAGCCGTTCTCGGAAAACCCGGAGACAAAATCGGTCTCTTTGACCTGGCGCCCCGTGGCCGCTGGCCGGCGTGGCGCACCCTGTTGCATACGCTCATTGAGCTGATCGATGCGGGCCAGGGCAGTGTCCAGACTGTCTCCCTGGCTGGGGTCGGCATGTACGATGATGTAGATCCGATCCTTGAGGTTGTCGAAGACCACCACCTCGTTTGAGATCATCAGCAGGATATCCGGTGCGCCCAGGGGATCAGGATTGGGGCATTGGCCCAGTCGGGGCTCGATATAGCGGATGCTGTCATAACCAAAATAGCCCACCAGTCCGCCATGGAATCGGGGCAATCCGTCCAGTTCAGCCGCTTTGAAACGGGCCTTGAATTGCTCGATATAGGTCAGAGGATCGGCAACCTCAGTGGCTTCAAGGAGCTGATCGCCATTCAGATGTCGTACCTCGTGGCCACGCACCTCAAGCCGCTGGCGACAGGGCAGGCCGATGATGGAGTAGCGGCCCCATTTTTCGCCACCCTGGACGGATTCAAACAGATAGGAATAAGTGCCTTCCGCCAGTTTCAGATAGGTACTGAGGGGGGTGTCGAGGTCGGCCAGTACCTCACAGGCAACCGGAATGCGGTTAAAGCCTGCTTGGGCCAGTCGATCGAATTGTTCGGGGGTCATGGGATTCTCCAGGTGTCAGGGTGCAATGAATCAAAAAAAGGGGCGGAACTAGCCGCGCCATCGTTCATTGCTTTGCCACCAGAATGTCCGCATAACGGGTTTCATGGGGAGATGAATCCTATTTCCGAGTCGATTTCTCTTTTGCTTTTCGTACGTTAAGCAAAATCATGGGTAACATCAAGAGGAAGCCGCCGATGATGAGCAACCAATTATAGCCGGGAAAGGTGTAGGCTTCGGGGAAAAAAGTGCCGGGTCGGGTGGTTTCGAGGAAACCCAGGGCGGCCATGAGGGCGCCAAGCAGGTCCAGCAAAAGGATCGCAACAGGGATGCCAAAGAGGTTCATGCCAATAGGGGGGGAAGCTGGGTGAGGTCGTCGATGACCGCGTCGGGCTCATAGATTCGGATGTTCTCACCGTGGTTGTAACCGTAGCTGACGCAAACGATCTGAAAACCCGCAGCGCGGGCCGCCTTCACATCGCTACGGGAGTCACCCACCATCAGTGAGCGTTCCGGTTCGGCACCCAGTGTCTCAGCGGCATGTAGCAGGGGCAACGGATGGGGCTTTTTTTCTGCCAGGTCGTCACCAGCGATGATGATCTGGAAGTCATTCTTCAGTCCCAATTGTGCCAACAGGGGATGGGTAAACCGGGCCGCCTTGTTGGTGACGCAACCCAGGTGGTAGCCTGCTGCTTTGAGTGCGTCTAGCCCTTCGCGGACGCCGGGGTAGAGGCTGGAGCGTCCGGCGTTATTTTCGGCATAAAGCTGGAGAAAAATCGGGTAGGCACGTTGGAACTCAGCCTCATCCGGCTCACCCTCCAGTTGACCCACCAGGGCACGGCGTACCAGGCGTTCTACGCCATTGCCAACCCAGTTGCGAACCCCAGCCTCGCCCCGGGCCGGGAGACCCAGTTGGCGCATCATCTCATCGACGCACCAGGCGAGGTCGGGCACCGAATCCACCAGAGTGCCATCCAGATCGATCAGGATCAGCTCTGGTCGGCAAATGGCGGAAGAGGGCATTGGTGTCAGGCCTTGGCCAGTTCGTCACGCATGGCCTTGACAATGCTGTCGTACTTGTGGGGATCAGCCTCATTGCGCTTGCCGAAGACGCCGGAACCAGAGACAAAGGTATCGATGCCAGCGGCAGCCACCTCAGCGATGTTGTCTGCCTTGACACCACCGTCGATCTCCAGACGGCAATCCAGGCCCTGATCATCGATCATCTTGCGTACCTGACGCGCCTTGTCCAGCACGTAGGGGATGAAGGCCTGACCGCCAAAGCCGGGGTTGACCGACATCAGCAGCACCATGTCACAGGCGGGCAGGGCATATTCCAATACATCCAGTGGGGTGGCCGGGTTGAAGACCAGACCGGCCTTGCAGCCCTCGCTCTTGATCAGTTGCAGGGTGCGATCCACATGCTCGGAGGCCTCCGGGTGGAAGGTGATATAGGTGGCACCCGCCTGGACGAAATCGGGAATGATGCGATCTACCGGCTTGACCATCAGGTGCACATCGATGGGAGCGGTCACGCCGTGCTTGCGCAAAGCCTCGCACACCAGTGGGCCGATGGTCAGATTTGGCACATAGTGGTTGTCCATGACATCAAAATGGACGATGTCACAGCCCGAGGCCAGTACGTTGTCCACCTCTTCGCCCAGTTTGGCAAAGTCAGCAGAAAGGATAGAAGGGGCGATCATCGGGGTTTGTTTGGCCATGGGGATCTCCAGTCGGGTTGCCACTATGGTAAGTAAGTTGCGACACTCTACCCCATTCCGATGGAATGTCCACTCCACCCGTTGGGGATAGTCATGAGAAGAGTGCTGTTTCTGATCATTTTTTTTCCGCTGCTGCCTGCTGCTGCCGATCTGGTGCAAGAGGCGCAAATTACCCGTACCATCAATAATGAACTGGGCCAAGGCCAGGCGATGCAGCTGAAAGCCGGGTCCGACGCCTTCCTGGCGATCCATAAGGAGACGGAGAAAGATCCGATTCAGGGTGGGGTCATCCTGTTGCATGATCGGGGAGCGCATCCCGATTGGTCGATGGTCATTCGGCCTTTGCGCCTGGGGTTGCCCCGGCATGGGTGGGAGACCCTTTCGATTCAATTGCCCGATGCCGGTCCCGGTGCCTCTGCTGTTGACTATCGACGTTTACTGCCCCAGGCACTGCCCCGTATTGGTGCAGCCATCGATTAT
>JBNKLG010000022.1:0-35805 GCA_050292235.1 Sedimenticolaceae bacterium
GGTGGGCAGATGGGTGATACGCACTGCCGACTCGGTCCGGTTGACGTGCTGACCACCGGCACCGCTGGCGCGATAGACATCGATGCGCAGATCCGCCGGATTGATCTCAATCTCGATGTTGTCATCGATCTCCGGCGAGACAAAGACCGCCGCGAAGGAGGTGTGGCGGCGATTGCCGGAATCGAACGGCGACTTGCGTACCAGTCGATGGACACCGATCTCGGTACGCAGCCAGCCAAAGGCGTAATCGCCCTCGAACTGGATGGTGGCACTTTTGATGCCCGCCACCTCACCGGGGGAGACCTCCATCAGCTCGGTCTTGAACCCCTGCTGCTCACCCCAGCGCAGGTACATCCGCAACAGCATCTCTGCCCAGTCCTGGGCCTCGGTGCCGCCGGAACCGGCCTGGATATCGAGAAAGGCGTTGTTGCTGTCCATCTCGCCGCTGAACATGCGGCGAAACTCCAGCTCGGCCACCCGCTTTTCGTAATCGGCCAGATCCGTGACCAGAGAGGCAACGGTCTCCTCGTCCGACTCCTCGACCGCCATCTCCAGCAGATCCCCGGCATCGCCCAGGCCTGAGGTCAGCTCATCCAGGTTCACCACCACCGCCTCCAGCTGGGCACGTTCCCGTCCCAGGGCCTGGGCGCGCTCGGCGTCATTCCAGACATCAGGCACTTCCAGTTCGCGCAGAACCTCGGTCAGACGCTCCTGCTTGCCCTCATAGTCAAAGATACCCCCTCAGGGACTGGATGCGCCCCTTGAGATCGGCAATGGCATTGGTAATGGGGTTGATGTCCTGCATGGTGACGCCGCATTGAATTAAAGAAACGGCGGATTCTACCGCAAATGAACCGACGGCGTCCTGATCAAAGGCCATGGGCTGGGCGAGGTTTGTGGTCCAGCGCGATACCCTAGCGCCAGTAGGAGCGCCCCATGGGCGCGAAACCCACGCCTGAAAATGGGATGACCGGCGCACCACCACACCCATCGCGCCCGCGGGGCGCTCCTACAGCCGCAGATTGGATAAGCGTAGCGCATCCACCCTACCTGTTATCCTGTTTTTTTATGCTTACTTTATGGCAATCTCCTTAATTTATGGACTTCGGCTTCGCTCAGCCAGCGGCCGTGGATCAGTCTGCCTCCCCCTGGGTCGCATTCTCAAACCGCCCGATGGCACAGCTGACGAAGGATTTGGCCTTGGTGGCAGCGGCCTTTAGCCCCTCGACCGAACCCTTTTCCGGGTAGCCCATCTGCAACAGGGCGACGACCAGATCGTCGCGGGACGATTCATCGGCCTCGATGTCGACCCGACCCGCTTCGATATCCACAGTGACAGAAGCGACCCGTGCATCCTCAGCCAACTTATGGCGAATGCTGGTGGCGCAGCCGTTGCATTTGATGTTTTCGACTTCGATAGAGATACCCATGCCAAACTCCTGAATCAGACAATTACCGCATGGGCTAAAGGATAGGCGAAACCCCTCAACCCAATCCAGCCTGGATCAAGGGGAATTTCATCAGAAATCAATCGTCGATGGCGAATTTCTGCAGGCGATAGAGGAAGGTGTCACGGGAGATTTTCAGCAAACGGGCCGCCTTGCTGCGGTTACCACCAGCCAGAGTCAGGGCCTGGGACAGCAAATCGGCTTCCAAAGCATTGAGATCCAGCCCCTGGGCCGGCATACGGAAACCGGCCACGGCGCGCTCGCGCTGGCGAATCTCCAGCGGCAGATTTTCCGGCTGAATGGTCTTGCCCGGCAGCAAAATCACCAGGCGTTCGGCCAGATTGCGCAGCTCGCGCACATTACCCGGCCAGTCGTAGGACTTCACCAGATTATTGGCAGCGGTTCCCAGCTGAGGCACCTTTCGACCATATTGAGCCGAGAAGTCCCGCAAAAAGGCGCGCAACAGCAATGGCACATCCCCGCCACGGGTGCGCAGGGAGGGGACCTCCAATGGCACCACGTTGAGGCGGAAATAGAGGTCAGAGCGGAATTCGCCCGCCTCCACCAGGTCCATCAGACTGGCATCGGCAGAGGCCAGCAGACGAACACCTTTGACCGCCAGTGCATCCATCTGCAGCAGGAGCTGGTTCTGTTGGACCGGATTCAAAGCCTCCACACGACGCAAAAACCAGCTGCCGGATTTTAATTCGGACTGATCCGGCAGAGACGCCTGCAGACTACAGTCGTGAACCTGGAAGGCCTCTCGCGCCAATCGGCTGCGATGGTGGATCTCCAGCGCCATACGCCCTCGTCCGCTACCGCTTTCGCCCGTCAGCAAAACCGGGGTATCGGTGACCGCCACCATCTGGGCTGCATGCAGCAAACGCTGAAATTCCGCGTCCTGACCAATCAAGCTCAATCTCTCATCCATCGGCGTATGCATCTCTACTACCTCGTCAACAACGAAGCGCCCGGCGAAGGCGCCCAAGAAGAAACCAGGGCCATGAGGCCAAACAGTATCACCGTCAAACCGGCAAAGCGGCGAAACATCGGTTTGCGCACCATACCCTGAATGCGCCCGGCCAGCAGGCCTGTCGCTACCACCGACGGCAGGGTCCCCATCCCAAAGGCCAGCATCAGCCAACCACCAATCAGAGCAGAATTCTGCGCCATGGCTGTGATCAACATGGCGTAAACCACCCCACAGGGCAGCCACCCCCAGACCAGGCCATAAAGCAATGCCCGCCTGAGACTGGTCACCGGTGTCAGGCGGTGGTGCAACGGCTGCATCCAGCGCCACAACGGCTGGCCAATGTGCTCCAACAGGGCCAGCTGGGGCAGCCATCCGGCAATATTCAACCCAATCAGTAACATGACCACACCAGCCAGGAGGCGCGGCCATTCCAGACCAAACCAGGGCGCCAGGGCATCCATCATGGCCGCCCCAAAAGCCCCCAACACCAAACCCGCCAACACATAGCTGAGCAGACGGCCACTATTGTAGGCCAGCAGGAACAGGGTAAGCTGGCGGCTATCCGCCCGAATGGCCTGGGGCAGTCCATAGGTCAGGGCACCCATGATACCGCCGCACATGCCAATACAGTGGAAGCTGCTGAGCAGCCCCACCAGTAAGGCCAATGCCGATAAGAGGGGTAAGCTCATGACCAGTACCACATGATCGGCCTATCTTCCTCTAAAAGTCCGCCAGAGAGCAAGGTCAAGTGACGCATTTCACACCCTGCCTGAAAGAAAATTGTGTCATATGCCACAGAAATTGCGCGATATACCGAGTCAGGCATCAACGCCGATCAGAGGACGATTGTCCCGCCATAAACCTCTTTCTATAATCACGCTCCGAACGTCCTCGCACACAAAATCCATAAGGAGCCACTCTGTGAATCCATCCCGTCTCTCCCTCGCTATTGGCCTGGTGCTGACCAATCTGCCCGTATCCACCCTACTTGCCGCTGAAACCACTGATGAGGTTCTCGTCACCGCCTCTGCCATCGATGACGAAGCTGTCATCAATGTCCTGACGCTGGAGCCCGCGCCCAACAGCGGGCAGACCACCGGCGACTTTATCCGGAATCTCAACGGCGTCTCCGGCTCACGCATGGGTGGCCATGGTATTGATCCCAGCATTCGCGGTCAGGACCAAACCCAGTTGAATGTCCTGCTGGACGGTGCCTATGTCCACGGCGGCTGCCCCAATCGCATGGACCCCCCGACCTCCTACGCCCCACTGGCCTCCTACGACAAAGTCACCCTGATCCGTGGCGTACAGACCCTGGCCTATGGCGGTGGTGGCAGCGGTGGCACCCTGTTACTGGAACGCTCAGCCCCCACCTTCCAGGCCGGTCCGGAGACCCATGCCCACCTGGAAGTTGGCTATCGCAGCAACAGCGACACCAAATCCCTGGCGCTGGGCGGCACCAGCGGTAGCAAAGAGGGCTATGTTCGCATCGAACTCGGTGGCGAAGAGGCGGGCAACTATGAGGATGGGAATGGTGAAGAGGTCAGTGCCAGCTATTCCCAACGCAATGGCTTTGTGGCCATCGGCCTGACGCCAGATGCCAACAGCCTCTACGAAATCAGTTTTGAGGCCAATCGAATGAAGGATGTCCTCTACGAGGGTGCTTCCATGGACTCGCCCCTAAGCGACAATAATACAGTTCGCTTCAAGTTCCACCGCAACAATCTGCCCGGTGTCCTCAGTGGCTATGAGGGTGAGATCTACTCTTCAGAAATCACCCATGTGATGGACAACTACACCCTGAGAACCCGTACTGCACCAGCCTCCATGCGGGCGCCCACCACTTCTGACACTTATGGTGGCCGGCTCAGCACCCATTTCAAAACCAGCGCCGGGGAGCTCACCCTGGGCGTGGACCACCAGGAAAACGACAAAAACGCTGAGCTGATCAATGACACCATGGGGATGACCATGAGTCTCATGTGGCCGGGTGTCGAAACCGTACAGACCGGCCTCTTTGCCGAACACCGGTTTGATCTCAACAGCACGACGCGCCTTACAGCCGGCGTCCGTTACGACCATGTCAGTGCCAAAGCAACCAAGGCCGACGAGATCGTTCCCGGTGGCGTGGCACCGCCCAAGTTCCGCAATGCCAATGCCGCCTATAACTTCTACTACGGCACCTCGGACAACGCTGTCTCTGAAAATAACTGGGGCGGTCTGCTGCGCCTGGAGAAGGACCTGAATGATGGCCTGACCCTCTATGGCACCCTGAGCCGCAGTATCCGTACAGCTGACGCCACTGAACGCTTCATCTTCCGCGACCTTCCTCTGGGTGGTGACTGGATCGGCAACCCCGATCTGGCCCCGGAGAAACATCATCAGGTCGAAGTGGGTGCCACTTTCAGGCCCGGCGCTGACCTGGAACTGACCGGATCTCTGTTTTACAACCAGGTCAGTGATTTCATCCTGCGCGACAGCAGTACCGGCAACACCCTTTATCGCAATGTGGATGCCACACTCTACGGTGCCGAAGCCAGCCTGAACAAGCACTGGGGCCCCTGGAATGGCAGCCTGGGGTTGGCTTTTGTGCATGGCGACAACACCAGCGACAACAAACCCCTGCCCCAGATCGCGCCGTTGGAAGTCAGTGCTGATCTGAGCTACCAGGCCAGCGACTGGAGCCTGGGCGGACGGGTTCGGGCAGCAGCCGACCAGGACCGTATCGACCCCTTCGGTGGTGATGTCAATTCACCCACCGACAGCTGGGCCGTTCTGGATCTCTACGGCAAGTATCAGATCGCCCGGGGTGCCAGCCTGCGTCTGGGCGTGGATAACGTTTTCGACGAAAACTATGCCCAGCACCTGAACCGGTTAGACCCCACCACAGGCCAGGCCATTCGCCTCAACGAACCTGGTCGCTCTGCCTGGATCAAACTGGCGGTCGAATTCTGAATCCCCATAGGCAATCCTGAATTGCCACAAGCCTAACCGGCTTTTACACCCCTGGTCCGTGAATTCGATCCAGGGGTGTTTTTTTCTCACCGGCAGTCGCGTAAAATGCGGCACCAGTTGAGATTTTCAGACCACCAATAATGGAGTGTTATTACTCATGAAAGCCTTGAAGATTGCTCTGCTTGCCTCAGTCGTATCCTGCACCCTGCCCGCCTGCACCAGCGGTGGTGGCGATGGCGCAGTGACCCGTGCTGAGCTGGACGAAGTCCGTGAAATCGCCAAGCGCGCCCGTGCCTGTTGTGAGAGCAACACTGCCCGTGTTGATCGTATGTTCGAAAAGGCCATGGCTAAATAAGATCTGCTCTTTTTCCCCTCCGGTCCCGGAGGGGGAACCCCTCAACGACTGCCCTCACCTCCGTTGTCACTGCCGCCATAGGCATCCCGAAGATCCTCTTCCGCTAAACCAGCACCTCCCTCTTCACCGGAAAGCACGCCCACCGGAACGGGAATTCCCGTCGGCTTGGCCACCTGTGCATCCACCTTTGACCATTCCAGATTGAACCCATAACTCCCCTTGGTGGTTTTGAGAACCAACTGGGTCAACTGCTGCAAATCGTTGTGCATATCGATAGACGAGTTGGCCGGTCTCTGCGCTTCCAGATAGATCTCGCCGTTCAATAAACCAAACTTGAACGGAACATCGATCAGAGTCACCTTTTCACCTTTGGGCACCAGTTCGAACAGGCTTTCGATATTGGCCGGCAACATACGGATACAGCCATGACTGACACGCATACCGATGCCTGCCGGTTTATTGGTGCCGTGAATCAGATAACCGGTAAGCCCCAGATACATGGCACGATTCCCCAGAGGGTTATCCGGACCTGCCGGAACCACCCTGGGCAGGATATCACCCTTGGCAGCATGCTCCTCCCGGACGGAGTCCGTGGGCGTCCAGGTGGGGTCTTTCTTCTTGCGTATGATCTTGGTCTCACCCAGCGGTGTCTCCCAGTTCTGGCGGCCAATGCTGATGGGATAAGTCACCACCGTCGCCAGCTCACCCGCCTTGTGCCTGGGATAATAGTAGATACGCTTTTCCGCCAGATTGATCACCATACCCTCCCGGGTCTCAATGGGCAGAATGTACTGGGCAGGAATCACTATCCGGGTACCGTCACCGGGCAGCCAGGGATCGACACCGGGATTGGCCGCCTTGATGGCATCGTAGCCAACGCCATTGCGCTGGGCGATATCCACCAGGGTGTCTTTTTGGCGGGAGATGACGAAGTAGGGTTCGCCAACCACCGTATCGCCATTGGTCGGCAGGGTAAAGGTCTCAGCCACCGCACTCAGGTGCAGAGACAGCAAGAGCCCCATCGTCAAACATCGCCACATAGCATTACTTCTCCAATACCAATAAAATGCGTTATTTCACCACGCTCCAATGGGTAGAATCGGCAAAAACGCACGGAATCGCAAATCATGAAAGCCCCTATCGGCATCCTCATCACCAATCTCGGCACCCCGGATGCCCCAGATTCCCCTGCCCTGCGCCGTTATCTCAAACAGTTTTTGAGCGACCGCCGGGTGGTGGATCTCCCCGCCTGGCGCTGGCAGCCCATTCTGCAGGGGATCATTCTCAACACCCGTCCGGCACGCTCCGCTGCCGCCTACCAAAAGATCTGGACCGAACAGGGCTCTCCCCTGCTGCACACCAGCCAGCGCCAACTGGCAGCGCTGGAAGACTATCTGCAAAGCCAGACTGAGCGGCCACTGCACCTGGCACTGGGCATGCGCTATGGCCAGCCCGGCATTCCTGAGGCCATAGACCAGCTCTGTCAGACCGGGGTGCAGGATATCATCGTTCTCCCCCTTTACCCTCAGTATGCCGCCAGCACCACTGCCTCCACTTTTGATGCAATAGCCCTCCACGGCAGGAGTCTGCGCAATCTGCCGGGGCTGGATTTCATCCGTTCTTACGCTGACCATCCGGCCTATATTCGCGCCCTGGCCAACTCAGTGCGGGACTACCAGACCCAACACGGTGTAGCAGACAAGCTGTTGATCTCCTTTCATGGCATCCCTCAGGACTACGTCGACCAGGGCGACCCCTATCCGGAGGAGTGCAGCATCACCGCCCATCTACTCTCTGCCACCCTGGGGCTGCCGGAAGACTGCTGGCAGATGAGCTTTCAGTCCCGCTTTGGACGCAAAGCGTGGACCCAGCCCTACACCAATGACATTCTGGCCAACTGGGGTCGTCATGGGGTCGGCCACGCGCAGGTCATCTGCCCTGGCTTTGCCGCCGACTGCCTGGAAACGCTGGAAGAGATTGCCGTGGAAAGCAGCTACTACTTTCTTCGGGAAGGCGGACGCCAGTTCGGCTACATCCCCGCTCTCAATGATCGCCCGGACCATATCGCGGCCCTGGGCAAGTTGATTCTCAAACGACTCAAGGGCTACGCATGAGCCAGCACCATCCCACCGACATCCAGCTCCATCAGCAGTCCCGCCTGTTGGAGATCGCCTTTGACGACGGCACCCGATTCAGACTGCCCTGCGAATACCTGCGCGTCTACTCCCCTTCGGCAGAGGTGCGGGGCCATTTCGGCGTCGGCGCCAAACTGGTCGCTGGCAAGGAGCAGGTCAACATCCTGGAGATCCGGCCCATCGGCCAATACGCCATCAAGCTGGTGTTCGATGATGGCCATGACTCCGGTTTGTTCGACTGGGACTATCTCTATAACCTGGGGCGGAAGCAGGCGGTACTCTGGACCGAATACCTCGACCGCTGTCACCAAGCCGGGATTCAGCGCGAGGGTACCTGAGAGGGCATTTTCTTCCGCATCTTTTTCTGCGGAACAAGGGGCTTCAGCGGGGTCAGCGACTCCTGTTGCATCCGCAACGACACCAGGTCCAGAATGCCGCTCAGCACCCGCTCGGAATAGGGCACCAGCGGATCATCCGGCGGCACATTGCGCCGCAGGTTGTCGTAGGACTCGATGGCCAGCCGCAGATAGAGCATCCCCATGTTATGCCAGGCCCGGGCATCGTCCGGCTTGAGCTTTTGTGCCCGGCGATAAGCCACCAGCGCCTCCATCGGGCGCACCGCCTGTACCTGGAGATTGCCGAGGCGAAACCAGGCCTCCTCATCGTCCGGATGATCCTTCACCCAGGCCTGATACCCCAGCAGAGCAGGTACCCAGTCGCCAGCAGTATAATCGGCATCGATCTTGTCACGGCTGGCGGGGGCCGCAGGCTGGCTGGGCGGGACCAGGTCGTCCAGAGACCCCGCTGAGACAGTCAGAGCCCAGAACAGCAGCCACCACGAATATTTACTCACCTTCTTCCCCGTTTTACTGAGTGTCGCCCTCTGTTCTGGCCCGGCTTACGCCGCACCCCCTCCGGTCGCTGCCCTGTGGCACCGGGCTGAAAGCTGGGCACCAGATGGCGCCTGCCATTACCAATCAGATCGGACCGCCCCATCTCTTTCAGGGCCTGACGCAGCAACGGCCAGTTTTCCGGATCATGGTAACGCAAAAAGGCCTTGTGCAACCGGCGTTGACGCCCGCCACGGGGAATGGCCACTCCCTTTCCCTGAGCGCTCACCCGTTTCAGCGGATTGCGACCGGAGTGATACATGGCTGTCGCCAGCGCCATGGGTGAGGGCAGGAAGGCCTGCACCTGATCGGGCCGAAAGCCGTTGCGTTTGAGCCAGAGAGCCAACTGGAGCATATCCTCATCGGTCGTCCCCGGATGGGCGGCGATGAAGTAGGGAATCAGGTACTGCTCTTTGCCCGCCTCGCGGGAGTATTGGTCAAATAGCCGTTTGAAGCGATCATAACTGCCGATGCCCGGCTTCATCATCAGCCCCAGTGGGCCGGGTTCAGTATGCTCCGGGGCAATCTTGAGATAGCCGCCCACATGGTGGGTCACCAACTCACGGACATAGTCCGGCGTGCGCACCGCCAGGTCATACCGCAGCCCTGAGGCGATGAAAACCCGCTTCACCCCTTTTAAGGCACGCGCCCGACGATAGAGCGCCACCAGGGGCATCTGATCCGTGTTGAGGTTCCGGCAAATATCCGGAAAAACACAGGACAAACGGCGGCAGTGGCGCTCGATCTCCGGCTGTCTGCAGCCCAACTGCCACATATTGGCGGTGGGACCACCCAGATCGGAAACGTGGCCGGTAAAGCCGGGCACCTCATCCCGCAGGGTCTCGATCTCGCGCAGAATCGACGCCTCGGAGCGATTCTGGATGATGCGCCCCTCATGTTCCGTAATCGAACAAAAGGTACAGCCGCCAAAACAGCCGCGCATGATGTTGATGGAAAAGCGGATCATCTCATAGGCCGGAAGCCGGGCCTCACCATAGGCAGGATGGGGCAGACGCCGATAGGGTAGCTCGAACACCCGATCCAGCTCTGTCGTGGTCAGGGGAATAGGGGGCGGATTGACCTGAATATCCCGCTGGCCGTGGGCTTGCAGCAGTAAACGGGCATTGCCCGGATTGGATTCCAGATGCAGCAGGCGTGAGGCATGGGCATAGGCCAGGGTATCGTCCCGCACCTGCTCAAAACTGGGCAGACGAACCATCTCACACTGACGCTCTCCGGATTGACGGGACAAAGGCGCGGGCTGTTTGCTCGGATCAGAATAATCCAGCACCAGGGCGTCTCCCTCCCCTTTGGCCAGCGTCACCGTGCCACGCAGATCCCGAATATCCTGGATCGCCTCTCCCGCCGCCAGCCGATGGGCCAGGGCCACCACCGCCCGCTCTGCATTGCCATAGAGCAACAGATCCGCCTTGGCATCCAGCAAAATGGAACGGCGCACCTTGTCCGACCAGTAGTCGTAATGGGCCAGCCGCCGCAGACTGGCCTCAATGCCACCCAACACCAGGGGCACCTCAGGATAGGCCTCGCGACAGCGCTGGCTGTAAACCAGAACGGCCCGGTCAGGGCGATGGCCACCCTCCCCGCCCGGCGTATAGGCATCGTCTGAGCGCACCCGGCGCTCCGCCGTATAGCGGTTGACCATGGAATCCATGTTGCCGCCGGTCACACCGAAAAAGAGATTGGGCCGCCCCAGACGCCGAAAATCCTCCGGCCCGTGCCAATTGGGCTGGGCGATGATGCCAACACGAAAACCCTGGGCCTCCAACAGACGGCCAATCACCGCCATGCCGAAGCTGGGATGATCCACATAGGCATCCCCGGTGACGATAATGACATCGCAACTCTCCCAGCCCAATACATCCATCTCTGCCCGATTCATGGGCAAAAAAGGGGCCGGACCCAGGCGGTGGGCCCAGAAGCGACGATAGGAAAAAAGGGGCTTGGCAGTATCCATGGTGCAATTGTAGCCTAGGGCGTGATGTCCCCTTTATCTGGGAGAACCCCATGTCGACCGTTTTGATCTCACGCCGCCGCCTGCTACAGGGTCTGGCCACCCTGCCTCTGCTGTCGGTGGCCCATGCCCACCACACCGATACCCACTTTGAGGATCGCTCGACCCACCAGGTGGTCTTCCAGTGCAACCAGGCCGAAGATGATTACTTCAGCCACATCCTCTTTGCCACCGGTGAACTCATTCGCAAATATGGCGACGATGTCGAAGTCATCATCAGCTGCTTCGGACCGGGAATACATCTGCTGGCCAAAAAGCCAGGACGCCCCGTGGCGAAAGAACACCAGGAACGCGCCGCCTCCCTGACCACCTACGGCGTCTCCTTTCACGCCTGCAACAACACCCTCAAAAGCCTGGGCTGGACCCAGGAAGACCTGTTGCCCTTTGCCAAAATCGTCCCCATCGGAGCGGAAGACCTGATGCTGTTGCAGGAAAAGGGGTTTGCTTATATCAGTTGGTAGTTGAAGAGCGATGGCACTCGCCCTACCCAACTGAATCAATATCTACCAAACCTATGCATTCTGCCGTCGATTTGCTGAGATGAACCAGAGCCAGCTGCAACTCTTCCAGACACCCGCGCACCCGTGCAGCTATTTTGAAGCGCGGGAGGCCCGCACCCTCTTTGCCGATCCCCGCACGCCCCTGGGGATTCCGCTCTATCAACATCTGATCGAACGCGGTTTTCGCCGCAGTGGCGAGCACATCTACCGCCCCCGTTGTGAGCACTGCACTTGGTGTATTCCGTTGCGCATTCCGGTGCAGGAGTGGCTGCCCCGTCGTCATCAGCGCCGAGTCTGGAACCGGCTGGAAGAGGAGATTGAGGTCAGGGTCATGGCAGCAGAGTTTGAACCGGAGCATTTCGCCCTCTTCCGCCGCTATCTGGAATCCCGCCACGCCGATGGAGACATGGCCGACAGCGACGAGACAGACTACCTGAAATTCCTACGTGCTTCCTGGAGCAACACGGCGTTCATTGCCTTTCGATATCGGAACAAACTGCTCGCGGTGGCAGTCACCGACCAGTTGCCCCATGCCCTATCTGCGGTCTACACCTTTTTCGACCCGGATCAGGAAGCCCTCAGCCCCGGCGTCTTTGCCATTCTTTGGCAAATCCAGGAGGCCCGCCGCCTAAAGCTGGAACACCTCTATCTGGGCTACTGGATCCCAAACTGTCGTAAGATGGCCTACAAAATCCGATATCAACCCGCCGAAATTTTTGTCGAGGGCAAATGGAAACCGCTCAGCCAAAACGCGACCGCCAGAGAAACCCCATGATTCGCCCATTGATCCTTTTTCTCAGCCTGATCACGGTAACCAGCATGAGCTTTGGCACAGAAGTCGAAACCTACCAAGTCTCCCCGGACAAGACCAGACTGGCCCTGGCCTATGACGATCATGTGATTTACTTTTTCGATCTGGCCTCGGGCAAGCTCCTGCATAAACTCAAGGGCCATGGCGACAGCATCCAGACCCTGGATTTCAACAGCGATGGCAGCCGGCTGGTCTCCGGCGACTGGGATGACCACCTCATCATCTGGGACAGCGCCAGCGGAAAAATTCTCAAGAACAAGAACCTGGGCGAGACCGTCATGAACGCCCACTACAGCGCGAAAGACAAAAGCCTCGT
Organism: Sedimenticolaceae bacterium; assembly: GCA_050292235.1. GTDB lineage: Bacteria > Pseudomonadota > Gammaproteobacteria > Chromatiales > Chromatiaceae > JBNKLG01. Next base: position 12,416 of record JBNKLG010000022.1, read on the forward strand.
CGTTCTGGTCGATGAGCATCTGCTCGCCACTTACAGCCCGGATCTGTCCCAGAAAATCAAGACCTTTCCTATCTTCAATCATCTGGTGTTCTCGGATAACAGGCGGCTGTTTGCAGGTGAGAAAGCCCGTACCCGATCAGGCCAGGAACCGGGAGTCATCCTCATTGACCCTGATGAGGATTTTCAGTTGGACATTCCGGAGAATGTCTATGATGACGAGATGTTTTTCAGCCCGGACAAGAGCAAGATCATCATCCGGGACTATGCGAGGTTTCACACCTGGGACATTCGCAAAGGGGTCAAAGTCTCCTCTTTTAAAGCGGGGCTGAGTGTCGAAATGGCCACCGTCACCCCCACTTCAGACCGGGAAATTTTGATCTATGGTGATGACGAGATAGAAACCTGGGATTACCAAAGTGGTCAGCGCCTGAAGAAAATCCAGCTGAGCGGGCGCAACATAGACGAGATCAAACAGATCGCCATCACTCCAGACGGCAAAACCGCTGCGGTTTCGGCCTGGCTCAGGGACAACCGCTCGGAGGTCTACCTGATGGATCTGGCCACCCAGGAGATTCGCCAGACCATCCAACCCCTGAGCCATCTCTGTTTGAGCAGTGAGTTCCTCGACAACCAGCGGTTGTTGCTCCACTCCAACTATCCCATCGAACTCTGGGATGTTAACCAGGGCCAGCGCATTCACGCCATCACAAAATCGGGAGCCGCCGAAGAAGCCAGTCTCGATAAAATTGCCCAGTCGGATTTCAAACCCTATGAATACGGTGCCCGTATCAATGGCATCGACGTATTTGGAGGCACCCTCATTATCACCGGCGATGCCCCCCACCCCATGGGCACCATCGAGATCAACACCGATGGCCAACTAAACGGCCTCTACCAAAACAATTATCTGACCGGTTACGACGCCCGTTTTTCTCATTCTGGCGACCTCGCCGCCTTTGCTTACCATGGCGAGCATCTCTTGGTGTATGACACCAAAACCAGGGCGTTACAAGCCGAATATGACCTTGGTGGAGTCCCCAGCGGCACCCGCATCATCAAGTTTTCCCGGGATGATCACTATCTGGCCGCCGGTTCAGACGATGGCAGCATCGACATTGTGGATGTCAGGGAGAAAAAGCTGATCAAGCATCTCCAGCTCTATGCCGACCCCGAACAGCAGGAAGAATCCGAAGGGGTCTTTGCCCTCGCCTGGCTCTCCGATCAGCAGATTCTGGTGGGCACCCTGGAGAACCTCTTTCTCGTCGATCTCTCTACGGGAGAGCAGAGGACCATCCTGACCCGCCCGGTCATCGCCCTGGCGACCCTCTTTAAGGACAACCAATTACAGCGGGTAGGCGTGAATCAGTATAACGGTAACACGCTTCTGCTTGATGCCAGCCTCAAGACCATCAAAGAAACCCCGGATGTCGCCCAGGGAAGGATCGCCTTCAGCGCCAAGGGAGATCAGTTGATCTACACCACAGAACAAGAGGTTCATCTCTGGGATTTCGAGAAAAACCGTATCAGCAAATGCACCGGCCCGGAAGAGGAACTCTATGCCATGGCCTATGACACCAGGACAGGCGCCATCTATGCCGGTGGTGACGATGGAAAGGTCTTTGTCTGGGACAGACAATGCAAACCGCTGAATTGACTGGGCGTTGACGGATTCACTGGCTGGTGCTTGATGATGCGTTATTGATATGCTGGGGCACGCCCAACTGAAAGTAGGAATCAAACCATGAAAGAGCTACTTGTGATCCTGTTGATGGTCGGCCTGGCCTACTACGCCGTTATCCACAGTCCCTATTTTAAGGATCAAGTCATTGACCCCTACTATGTGGAAATCCGAATCCACATCCCCACAAAGCTCTCTCAAGAGGTCAACCTGGTCGGCATCGGCAAGATGAACTCATTAAAAGATTGCCAGGAGCAAACCAAAATTTTTTGGGAGAAGGTGTTTAAGAACTCGGGAAAAGTCAAGGTCAACACAGAGTGCAAAAAAGAGATCGCCCAGAAATATCAGAAGCTGTTCAAAAATGAACAAACGGCAGCCACCTATATGGTCTATGAGAAGGGTGATGAGAATGACCGGGACGGCCGCTTTATCTTCTATGGGCTGCCCTCCAGCCTGGTCTATGGGGCCTGTGAGAAACTGATCAAAGACACCAAAGAAAAGGGCTCTTATTCCGGCAATATCTACTGCATCAAAGGTTCCGTCGGTTAGACTATTTGGCAAGCCATGATGCTGAGTCGGGGATATCCCTTCTCACCCCGGCCAACAGTAATGATATTCAATCTGTACTCCTGGATAAGCTGCGCATGAGCGATTGCCGTGAGTAAGCGAATTCTAGAGGCCAGGCCTCTACGAGAATTCTTCCAGGAGCAGCTGGATCACCTAACCCACTTGTTGGATGTCCAACATGATCGCAAACATGCCCAGAACGAACTCGACATCGCTGTCGATGCCATCGTAGATGGTACGGACAAACGACTTCGGGCACTGAGTGGATACAGGGAAGAGTTGCGAGGATCTGCGCGTGGCTTATTGGACTATATCGAGACACTGGTTACAGGAATTCCGGCGCCCTATACCCTGTCCAGACAGGCATTCATCGAAAACCCCATGCTGAAAGCCTTATTTATTAACTTCCAGGCGACCCAACAACTCTTCAACAGCAACCCGGATGTCAGACTTTTCTTTGAACATCCGGAGTGTCAAGGCAACGACTATGTTTACGCAGTTCTATTCTGTCACCGCAAAGAAAAAAACATACTTGGCGCAGAAATCAGGGAAGATATTCTGATACGTGAAGTCAGACAGACCCACGTCAGTTTTCATGATCACAGCATTATTTCTGTGGCAGACTCCGAAGAGAGCGCCAGGCGGGCCATCAAAGGAACCCTCTTTACCCGCATCATTCACCATTTGCGCAATAACATTATCCAATTGCGCAAATCTGTCTCACCCGAGGAGCGAATCCAAAGGGCTTTAGACCCCGGAACCAATCTGGAGAACCCTAAAGTGTATCTACAGATGTTGAGCCAACAACTCAACTTACCACGAGAGCTGATCCGTATTCAGGATGAAATACTGAACCTCAACAGCATGGGCATCAAGCAGCCCCTTGAGGCGAATACCACTGGACATACCATCCAGTATTGCGAGGTTAAAATCGGCGATTACCCTCAAGTGGCGACCATTGCACGTTACCCACGTTTCGACTTTAGTTGAGCAGCGATTCAACCTCCACTGGCCTTGGCATCGCATCGCTTTCAACCGGACCAGAAACCTCAATGGGCTCCCGTATCTTATGGATATGATGATGGGCAACCAATTTTTCCACGATAGCTTCCGTCAGAGTATGACCGGAAGAGAACAACAGCGTACCATCCATAGAAGTCACATTGGAAACCAGCTTCATACCAGGGACCAAATCGCGGACATTCACCCCTCTTGTCATAGTGATGACAGCATCTTCCTCGCCTGCCGAGTAGTACCAGGTTACCGTTTGGAGCACATTGGGATCATAGAAGTTGCTTTGATCCTTCATCTTTTCCAAGGCATCCATTGCAGAAATATGCTGGGCCCTTCTCATATCCTCAACACTATGCAGCACCTTCAATATCCGGCTTTCCAGTGGTATTCTGGAGCCGGAAACAGCGACATCCGGCATGCCACTACCATCAAAATTCTTATTCTGGAAACGGATAATATTGGCCACCGATTCAAGGCGAGGAATATTGGAAAGTAATCGATAGCCGATTTCAGGCATATTGTCCAAAACACGACGCTCTGATTGATCAAGCCCCTGCCCGGACTCAATCTTGGCCAGAACGCCATCAGGCAGCGTAATATAGGCCACTCTGGAAAGACGGATAGCGATTTCCATCTCCCACTGATTTTCCCCCTGCAACACGCGGGAAACCTCAACGGCCATATTGACAACCTCGGGGTCGGCAGTAACACCAACCGGCACAACAAGGGAAAGAATATCGGCCATCGCCTTTACCGAACCATTTAACGTCTCTTTGAGCAGCCGCCTTTCTGTTTGTTGTATCTGGTACTGTGTTATCGCGTCATCAATGGCCTCTGTCAGCTCTTGTACCGACGAGGGTTTATTCAGAAATCGGAACACGCTCCCTTTATTCACCGCAGCAATGGCAGTCTCTTGATCGGCATTTCCCGTCAGCATGATGCGCATACAGGCCTTGTCCAGTTTCTTGAGCTCCTTAAGAAATTCTATGCCATCCATTTCAGGCATCTTCATGTCCGAGACCACAACGGAAAAGGGGCCTTTTTTTTGAACAATCTGCAGTCCCTCTCTGCCACTGGTTGCCGTATGCATCTCGTACTTATTCCGCAACTGGCGCTTAAAGGCATTCAGCACGTTCTCATTGTCATCCACAAAAAGTACTTTATCACTCACGCCTGTGACTCCTCAGTGATCAGCTCTCTCCACACATCAATCCTATTTTTCAAAATCGAATTTTCTGCGCAGGCCCGGTCCAGATGCATTCGCGCAACCATCGACTGTTCCTCATGCTCCTGAAGCAAAGCATCTGCCGCATGCACGATAATCAGAGGCGTCAATTCATCGCAGCTGAAATCCGATGGATTGTTGTGAAAGGCCAGTGCCTCCACCAGATCATTAGGCAAACCCCATAACCCTAAGATATAGGCGCCAACCGCTTCATGATTGGTTCCATAGACCTCATCCTCTGCTTCAATCAGCGTTTTTTTCCCAGACTTCATCATCTTCTGAGCAAGATCAAATTTTTCAGGCAAGTTATATTTCAGAATCAAAATGCCAATGCTATGCAACATGCCCGCAAGAAAACAGTCATCAATCAGCGTTTTCGAGCCATGTTCTGTTCTGGCAATACGCTCAGAAAGCCGTGCCACTTTCAGGCTGTGATGAAGCATATTGTTTGCAGAAAAGGCCGAATCATCTGCCGGTTGGGGAGCGTGAAAATGATCGAACACACCAATGGTCAGAATCAGTGATTTGATCACCTCCACACCGATGACCGAAAGCGCGTCAAGACTGTTCGTGATACGCCGACCCAGCCCAAAAAAGGCGGAATTCACCAGCTGCATGGTCTTTGCGAGCATGGCAGGATCTTTGTTGATAATCGCGCTGATATCCTCCAGAGAGGCCGTCTCAGACTCCATACAACGCACAATCTGATGATAGGCACTCGGTAAACTGGGTAGACTTTTTAAACCATTAACCAAACAGCACAAATTATCATCATTTAGATAGCCCCTAAGTTTCAATACCTTTTCCAGTGCATCTTTAAGGAACTCGGTATCACAGGGCTTGCTCAAATACTGGTGGGCATAACAGGCAGCCCGCATGGTTAAATGTTCGTCGGCATGTCCAGAAAGCACAATCCTAATCACTTTAGGGTAATGGTCTGCCACTTTTTCAAGCAACTCAGCACCGTTCATCCCGGGCATTTTCATGTCCGTAACGATCATGTCAACATCATCGCTTTCAAGCTGCTTAAGTGCATCATTCCCGCTGGAAACAAACACCATATCCCAAACATCACGCTGACATCTCAATGCGCGCTTCAGTCCCTGAAGCACGCCTATCTCATCATCCACAAAAAGAATTTTTTTATTCACTAACTTTCATCCATATCATTTTTCAGAGGTAATCTGATCTTAAAGGCGGTACCCTCGCCTTCCACAGAATCGACACCGATACTACCTTTGTGTTTATCCACAATGACAGAGTAGGCAATTGCTAACCCCTGACCACTCCCTCTGCCAACCTCCTTGGTTGTGAAAAATGGATCGAATATGCGCTGTTTAACCTGTTCAGGCATTCCCATCCCATTGTCTCTGATTTCCACGACCACATCTGAATCTTCTACAAAGGTTGCAACATGAATCAAACCTTTTTCACGATTAGCATCTTCAATCGCATGGGCAGCGTTAACAATCATATTGAGAATCACTTGATTAAATTCATCCTCATAGACATCGACATGTGGCAGACCCGCATCCAAATCTGTCGTCAGTTTGGCCACATATTTCCACTCATTCCTTGACACGTCGATCGTTGTCTCAATTGCAGCATTAATGTCGGAAAGGGATTTCTGGTCCCCCCCTGGATGCGCAAATTGTTTCATTGCACGCACAATCTTTGAGACCCTTGTAAGACCCTCAATTGACTGATCTATGGCTACCGGAATCTCCTGATTGAGATACCCGATATCAATCTCTTCTTCAATTTCATGGACTTCCGTCAAAATTTCAGAATCGCTAGCCAGCTTTAAATACTCATCGGCAAGTATCTTATATTTCTCGAGCAATCTACTGATATCAGCAAAGGCATCTTTCAGAAAACTGGTATTGTCGCTAACAAACTGGGTTGGCGTATTAATCTCATGGGCAATTCCTGCAGCCAATTGCCCAACGGATTCAAGCTTTTGAGACTGGCGCAATTGAATTTCGATCAGCTGCCTTTCCTGCATGGAACGTCTATGGGAAATACTGGTGCCAATTGCCTGACTGATAGCGCCCAGCAAGGGATCCTTATTCTTTACCCGACCATTATCATCGAAGGTCACACTTTCTAGTAAGAACCCCATTTCCAAAGAGCCAACGTCTTCATTGGACACTTGTATTTTACTATCCAGCACTACCAGATCATCTGATGCCTCTGCGGTACTTGAATAACATTTGTCATTATATTTAATCTGACATGTCGACATAGAACTTTGCGGCATCATTTCATCAATAATCTCAATAACAGTTTGCAGCTGATCCTCGATCGGCGTATCCAGATCCTCCAGTACCGATAACACACGATATAAGAGATGCAACTCACTGGATTGCTCCTCGACCCTGGCAAGCAGTTGTTCATTAACGGATTCCAGCTGATCGTATAACAGCCCCAATTGATTCGACATGGAATTGAACGATGCCGCCGTTCTTCCTAATTCATCATCCCCCATCACGGGAATCTGATAGCCAAGCGCTCCATCGCAAACACGTCTTGCACCCTCATCAAGCGCCCTAACCTGCTTAGCAAGCCAGGATGCAAGAAAATAGGCAAAAATACCGACAAACAGCAAATCGATGATCGCAAAAATTGCTGCCTCAGACTTCGCTTCGCTAATCAACTCCTGGATTCTCGGATCTCTCAAGCCAATTCTAACCTGGCCGTAATAGACACCTGCCTCGGTGATGTTCTGTTTTGCCTGATCGACATAATGCCCTTCATCATCAAAACCGGACTCCTGCTGTACCCCAGATATAGATTGCTCAGCACCTCGCTCAGCCATTACCTCACCATCCCTATCGAGAACTTGAGCGTAGACAACACCAGGGTTTTTCATCACCTCATCAACAATGCTCTCCAGTGTCGAAAGATCACTGGATAACACGGCATCATTCGAAGCGGCAGCAAACAGCAAAGCGACACTAGAGGCCCTTTTTGACAGCGCCTCATAATGCGATTCCCGTAGCTGTCCCAAATCATGGTAGACATGAATAAAAATCAACACGCTCTGAATAAGTGCAATTCCCAGAATGGTCTTTAGTCGAAATGACAGCCTTATCTTCATCAATCCCTCTATAATTCACTAACCCCAAGTGCACGAACATCATCCCAGTCCGCATTTTCCGCTGTTTCAAACCCTTTTATTTTTAATGCCTGAAGCATCGCCCTCCCGGCGTCATCCTTCATCAAATCCAGCAGTGCCTTTGCGACTTTTCCAGATACGTCTTCAGATACCTTGGGGCTGACAGCAATGGCATGCGGGGTATAACCTTTTGTGGTCCAAAGTATTTTCAGCTCATCCCTAACATCTGGCGCAACACTCTTAAACGTCCGCATAACGCCACCGCCTGCCACCATTCTCTTGCTGGCGACATTTCGGTAGACCGAATCGTGGGTTGAGACATAAACAGGCACGATCGTAGCACCAGCAGATTTCAGCTCTGATCGTGTCAAAATGGATGCTGCAAACGCTGCCGGTGAGGGAAAAGCCAGTTTTTTTCCATCCAGCTCTTTTAGCGAACTCACCTTGTTATCCTTGTGAACGACAATGATGCCCTTAATTTTTTTATCTTTTGCCTTGGCAATGGCTTCATATCCGCTTCGATCATGGAAGACGGTATAGTGATAAGGATTCATGTAGGAAAGGTCGTATTCACCCTTAGCAAGCCGCTTTTCAAAAGTGGGAATATCTTTCGCGGTCCTAAACTCTATTTTGTACCCAGTCTCCTGACTCAACCGCTCCAGAATAGGAGTCCACAGTTTGGCCAGTTTCTTTGCAGATTGCTGTGGCACAATGCCAAAGGTCAGTTTTTGTTCACTGCCGCCGCCACCCTGCCCAATCACAGGTTCCTGCCCATAAACCAGATTTCCTGCCAATGCCATCGCCAATAATGCCGACAACAGGCCGATTCGTTTTATCAACCCCATCTGAATACCCATTGAAATCACCTCCGAAAGCCAGAGCAAAATGGCGCCATCATTGAGGAAATGAAACTCATGCCCAATACCTTTTCAGGCTCAATCCGGTTCTGCGTCTGATCGACAAATGCAGCCGATCTTCCCCCTGACCAGCTATTGCGCACGGCCTTTAAAACCCCATGGAGAAGCCTTGACTCATGCCTGTAAACATAGACTACAAACAGAACCGGAGCTAGGTTGGGAACTCATGTATTACCCCGCCTGACGACTCAGTTTTCGACACCAAAGAGGGGCTTTTCATAGGGACAAACGGTCACCTTATTGGCGGCCGGAAGCAGCACTCAGTCCGAGCGTTTTGTCACTACATCATCGAAGCATGATTGCTGGTTGACGCCCTCTCCTCCCCGCCATCGGGCTCCAATTCCAACACCAGACTGACGCGACGATTGGCTGCCCGCCCGGCAACTGTTGCATTATCTTCAAGGGGCCGGGTATCACCAAAACCGATGACTTTGAGGCGACGGCGATCCATGCCCTGGTCAACCAGATAGCGGGCCACCGCTGCAGCTCTGGCCGAAGAGAGCTCCCAATTGGAAGGGAAGCGAGGGGTGGAGATGGGACGATTATCGGCATGACCTTCCACGGCAATCTCGCCGGGATGGCGGCGCAACAGCACGGCCAATTTCTGCAGCAATTGCTGACCGGAGAGGGTCAGAGAGGCATCGGCACGTTCAAAGAGCACACTGTCTCTGGTTTCCAAACGCAACTGGGTTGCGCTACGGCTAAGCGTGACGCCTTCCTGACGCAAGGCATCAAGTTCCAGTCGCCTGACCAGAATCTGGGTCGAACTTTCGGCTTTGACCTGTTTGATTTTAGCTGGAATAGGCGCCACACCGGACTCCATTTTGGCCAGGACCAAAGGCCGTATTTTCGTCACGGCCAAGGGTTCTGGCTGGGGCCAAGAGGAGGTCGGCACATCCACCGGCAACACCTTGGCCAGAGGAATAGGTTCATCCTTTTTTTCAGCTTCACGATCAGCCACCTCAGGCAATAGTGAAGGGGTCAGTGTAGCGGGTGACGGCAAGCGCTGATCGCCGGGATTCTCCGTAATCGAGGGCGGTTCGTCCTTCAGCTGTGCATGCCCGGCCAACACCGGATTGGAGACGATCGCCACTGGAGAGAAGGATGGGGGTGTCTTCTCCTTGACGGCAACAGTCGCAGGTTTCAGTTCAGTCTCTTTGGTCGCGACCAACGGCAGACTGGCATCTTCCGGCGCCCGCAGGGTTCCTTCCGCCCGATCCCTGGCCTGCATCATGAGCAGCACCACCAACAACACCAGAAACAGCGTCAGAATATCGACATAGCTCAACAGCCAGGAGTCGCTCTGACCAACATCATCCTCGTCCACAGCGGCCCAGGGATCCTGGGTCATCGCGGCATCCGCCGTCTGAGACAGATCGGGTTTCAGCTTTGTGCCCTGGTGAAGTGACGACCCTTTCATCTCAGACAGACTCAGGCAGTTGCGGACTGGCCTTTAGGCCGCCACAGACGCCCGCCAATACGAGGCATGGTCGGTAGATTGGGCATGGGATAGTGACGATTCCCCTCCAGATAGATCTCCAATGCCTCGCGAATATGCAGGGGATGACTGCGCTCCTTAAACATCATCACCGCTTCCAGTTGGGCATACATCCAGGCCAGGCGAGAGCGGGAACGCTGCTCCATTTTGGTCACCAGCGGCTTCAACCAGAGGTTACTGGCCACCAAGCCGTAAACAGTGGTCAGCATGGCGAACCCCATAACCGCGCCCACCTCATTGATGCCTTTATCCCCTAAGGCAAACAACATCTGCACCAGCCCCATCAGGGTGCCCAACATCCCCATGGCGGGAGCATAACCGGCCAGGGCACGGATAACCCGAATCTCCTGTTGATCGTTCTCGCGCTCATTGCCGAGTCGCCATTGCAGAGTACGCAACAATTCCCGATCCGGTGTGCGATCCACCACCAACTGCACGCCACGCCGTAAAATCTCCTCCGGCAGCGTTTGCGCCAGTTTTTCGGCGTTACGCTGATTGCCCCGGCGATTCAGGTTCGCCACCTGCAGAAAAATAGTGAGGCTGTCATGGCGCTGCTGCAAAATCCGTTCTTCACTCACAGACCGACGCGCCTTGGCCAACACCCCCAGCACCTTCTCTGCCGACTGGCTGGATATTGCCGCCAGCAAAGCGCCGCAAACGACGAAAACCAGCCCCGCTGGCGCCACCACCCAGCCACTGTCGAAGCCGCTCAGCATCAGAAGTAAGGCCAAAACAACCGCCCCAAGCAACCCATAGACCAGCGTCAATTTTTTCATCAGTGATTCCTGCAATAGCCCGTTGCCCGAATGGAATGCAGGATGCGCGCCAAGTTAGAAAAGCAGGTTTTTTCAATGAAACATGGAAAAGATTTCAGACCAAAACCCAAGTCATGGCCAACAGGGTCGAACAGGAAACAACTTTATGTTAAAATCCGCGCTCTTTTTTTAGAGTCCAGCAGAAACCCATGGCAAAAGAAGACGTCATTGAAATGGACGGCGTGGTCATCGACACCCTGCCCAATACCACATTCCGGGTACGGTTAGAGAACGATCACGAAGTCATCGCGCACATCTCCGGCAAAATGCGCAAGCACTACATCCGCATTCTCACCGGTGATAAGGTCAAGGTAGAACTGACCCCCTACGATCTGACCAAGGGTCGCATCACCTTCCGCGAACGTTAATCACCTTAAGCAATGGCATCTGGCGGCCCGTTGCCGCCTCGCCGCTCTTCACTCTTATCTCATCACCAGTCCAAGCTCCATGCGAATGGCATCACTGCCATCCTCGTAATAGCTGCGCTGCACGACCCAGGGATGAAATCCGGCCTGAAGATAAAGTCGTAAGCCCGCCGGATTCCTGGCCGAAACTTCAAGGCGCATATGGCGATAGCCCCGCTCCCTGGCCAATAAAACCGCCTCTTTTACCAGTCTGGTAGCAATTCCCTGGCCCCGGCAATCGGACTCAACCGCCAGGGAATAGAGCCTGGCTGGCCGTGGCAACACAGGGAGCAGCAGGGTGCAATAGCCAACGATGCGTTGATCCCGCTGCGCCACCCAGGAGAGCGCCTTGGCACGGGTCAGCAGGTATCGCATCTGCCTGGGTCGAATGCGGTCAAACTCAAAAGATCGCTTTTCGATATCCATCAGTAACCGCCAATCCGCTGGCACTGCCTGACGTATATTCAGCGCCGCAGCCATCAGCGCCCCCGCAGTTCCAAGCGACGCAGGAACTCTGACATGATCTGCATATAGAGCTCCTCACCCAGATAACGATCCTCTACGCCATGATCGATGCTGGGATTGTCATTCACCTCCAGCACATAGGCATGGCCACCAATCTCTTTGATATCGATACCATAAAGCCCGGAACCCACCACCGATGCCGCCTTTAGCGCCGTCTTCAGTACCGTGACGGGCAGTTCGAAGGTTGGCAGGGTGTCAAATCCACCGGTAAAATGGCGTGTGGAACCGTGGTTATAGATCTGCCAGTGATTGCGGGCCATATAGTAACGACAGGCATAAAGGGCACGCCCGTTGAGCACACCGACGCGCCAGTCGAAGTCGGTAAAGACATACGCCTGAGCCAGAACCAGAGCGGACTCGGTTAATAAATCCAACAGAATGCGTTGCAAACCGGCACGGGAATCCGCCTTGAACACGCCTTTGGAAAAGGACCCCTCCGGCAGCTTGAGTACCAGCGGATAGCCAAAAACCTCCTCCAGCTCATCCAGAGTCGCCGTTGTTGCATCACTGACAAAGAGGGTTTTGAGGCTCGGCACTTTTTGGTAATTGAAGGCATCCTGTAAAAACACCTTGTTGCAACAGCGCAGAATGGAGTCTGGATCGTCGATCACCACCAGCCCCAGCTCTTCTGCCTTGCAGGCCAACTGATAGCTGTGATGATCGATAGCGGTGGTTTCCCGAATAAAAAGGCCATCGATGTTGCTCAGATCCTTGAGCTCGCTGGCAGCGGTGGGCTGGAGCCGAATACCCAGTTTCTCCCCCGCCTTAATGAAGCGGCTGATAGCCCCTTTGTTACTGGGTGGCACCTTCTCATTGGCATCCACCAGCATGGCCATATCCCAACGAAACCGTTTACCGGATCCCGGCTTTTTCCAGTTCTTTTGACTGTAATCCAGCAGCTGCCGATGACAAAAGGCGACCTGTTCTGCTGTCAGGGCAGAAAGATTGCAGCGCCTCACCCTGATCCTCATGCCGGACTGCTCTGGAATCAGGACCATCTCCAATAGAGGGGCCGGAAACTCCCGAAATACCCTGGCAGCCAGTTTTTTGTACCGGATATCCTCGATCTCACCCATGCAGAGGATGTGGCAAGTCGCTGCCTGATCAGCAGTATCCTTGGGCAACATGGCGTCTGGTACCCAAAGCGTGCCCTCATTGCGAAGAGCGTTGATCACCTTGATGCCGGGCAACACCTGATGACAACGCGCCTCCGCCAACAGCGAGCAGTAGTAGCCCTTGCTCAGATAACGGTCAGTATCACAGAGATTGATGATCCGGGTTTTGGGCTCATTCAGTTTGGGATAGTCTCGCAGATAGGTTTCAAAGCTGATGGCCTTCAGCGGCGCCCCCTGCAAAAAGGCCGCCTCGTCATCCAGGATAAAAAGCGTGATCGTCATGGGTCAGTCCAGATTTCCGGGGCGATGCTTGGGCACATCAAGGACTGACGGTTTGGGCACCCCAAATCAGAGATAGGGCAGATGATCGCTATTTACTGTGTTTCACCCATATTTGGCAAGAGGAATGTTGTATGTTGTATTGGGAAAGCAGGCGGCTATGCCCTTGCAACGCGCTCAACCCAGGTGATCATGAAGTGGACATGGCCGGTTGGCAGGCCAAACCGGCGTACTCTGGACAATATTTTCGAAAAATCACATCAACGTGACCCGGTCAAATCACTCAACACTGGGCTGACAATTATCATTCCAGCCTCTGCCTGCAATTTACATTTGCAGAGATAAGGCGTCGGGTCTATATTGTTTCAAACATGAACAAAGTTAACGTAAGACATTGTTCATAAAAGCGAATACGGTTCCTCGCCATGCATATTGACTGCATATCGATACGGGCCGCACCTATTCAACCGTGTTTATCCTGAATATAAAGGAACCATCCATGAAATCATCAGTTCGTAACCATCTTGAAGGTACCGTAACCTCGATCACCCGCGGAGAAGCCGTCTCTGAAATCGATATCGAAACGGCTGCCGGCATGATGAGCTCCATCATCACCACGCGCTCTCTGAGCGAAATGGGCATCCAGGTCGGCGATAAAGTGACCGCAGCCGTCAAATCCACAGCCGTTTTTGTCGAAAAGCGTTAATCGGCATCTCAGCGGAAACCAGAAGAGGCCAGATTCCGGTTTCCGCCACACTCTCCGATGGGGAGAGGCAAAAAGAGCCCGCACCCACACCCCCCCACTGTCTCAAAGACTACACTCCCGACACCCAGACATGTCACAGCCCATACAATCGCATGGGACTCTATGAATTTTATTTTCATATAATCAATCTGTTAAACAGATAACCCCTTATTGGCACCCCCCTTGCTTAGCCAGCCATATCGTTATGCGCACATATTGCATAACGATAGGAATCACACCTGGCACGGATGGCCAATTGCTGACAACCAGGGGTTCGACATGCGCTGCCAAGCAGATAACGATAACAGCCATCTTCTCCATGAGCTTTTATGGGCCACAGTGGTCATGGCCTTTCTCTCCACGATGCCTGCGGAGGCCCGCCAGATCACCGACATGATGGGCCGCACCCTGGCGGTACCAGACAAGATCGAGCGGCCCTTCGGTGCGGCACCACCGCTGACCGCACTGATCTACGCCATCGACCCGGACCTGGTACAGGCCCTGAACATGCCCTTCAGCCCGAAGAGTGGCCGCTTTCTGGATCCACGGGTGCGTGCACTACCGGTGGTCGGCAGTGCCATGGGGCATGGCCGACAGGTCAACCCGGAGACACTCCTGACACTCAAGCCGGACCTGGCCATCGCCTGGCAAAACAGCTTCTCGGACCTCCCCCCCGAGTCCATCGAGGCACCCTTCAATAAGGCGGGAATACCCGTGATCTATGTAAAGCTGGATACCCTGGCCGATTGGCCTCCGGCCTTTGAGTTTGTCGGTCGGCTGCTGGGTCGGGAGGCCCGTGGTCACGAACTGGCTCAGTATATCCGCAGTGCCATGACCAAAGTCGCCACCCTTGTCGCTCCTATTCCTTCTGTGCAGCGGCCCAAGGTTTATTACGCCGAATCCCCCGATGGTCTGGCCACCGACTGTGACACCTCCTTCCACGCCGAGCCCATCGCCCTGGCCGGTGGCGACAACGTCTACCACTGCCGGCTTCGGACCATGGTTGGTATGGAGCGTGTGGATATGGAACGGGTGACGCTGTGGGACCCGCAGGTGATTGTGGTCCAGGATGCCCATTTTCTCTCCACTGCCACCAACGATCCCCGTTGGCAGCGCATCGCCGCATTTCGCTCAGGCAGGATTCTCGACGTACCCCGCCTGCCCATGAACTGGCTCGACCGGCCGCCCTCCTTCATGCGCGCCCTCGGTATTCAGTGGCTGGCCCAGGCGTTGTACCCCAATCGCATCGATCTCGACCTGCGCGCTGAGACCCGCCACTTCTTCCGGCTTTTTTTCCAGGTCGAACTGACCGACGCCGACCTGGAGGTCGTGCTCGGCAACCAGACCCATTGACCCCAAGGAGCATCGAACATGTGTACCACCAGCTGCCATCCCCCCAAGATCCCCCACCACGAATCTGATTCAGAAATCCCGGCAGGCGCCCAACGTGTCACCTGTCTCTGCGGCAGTGGCGCAACGCTCGGCGCAGAGGATGAGGTGCGCTGGCTCGATGCCTTCCATGACATCAGCTTTCCGCCGGTACCCTTCCCCTCCCGCCGGGTGGGTGAAATTGCTGGCGAATCGATGCTGCGAGCGCTGATACATCGCCACCATCAGCGGCTGCGCAAGACCGAGGTGGGCGCCCTGTTCCCCGCCTCTGAGCCTGCCTTCCTGGCCGCGGTGGACAAATCCGCCGATTTTGTGGTCGAGGCCTGTGGCGGCCCTGCCCACTTCACGCCGGTTCATGGCCCCATGCGCATGCGTGACCGCCACTTCCGGGTCAGCATCGACGAAAGGGCACGGGAGATCTGGCTGCGTGAGCTGTTGAGCGCTTTTGATGATGTCGGTTTTCCCGACAGCGTGCGTGAGGAGTACTGGGCCTGGATGGAACCCTTCTCCATCCGCATGATCAACCGCCGCACCACCAAGACCCCGCCCCGTCGCCACCCCTACGGGGAGGCTGACAGTTCTCTGCCCAAGGGCAGCGCAGGACAATCATGACCAATGCCCTGCCCGGAGGACGACCAAAGGCCTCAGCTGACCCCCATCAAAACCCCGGCACGGGTCGCATCCCCCTGATCATCCTGGCCCTGTTGCTGCCAGCTGCCATTGGTACCGCCCTGTTGTTTGGCCGCTACCCCCTCACCTGGGGCGATCTCATCGGTTATCTGGGCGCAACAGGGGGCTTTGGCAGCCTCTCCCCAGACAGCCATGAACTGCTGCACAATCTGATCTGGGAAATCCGCCTTCCCCGGGTTGCCACAGCCGTACTGGTGGGCGCCTCTCTGGCTGCCTCGGGGGCTGCCTACCAGGCGGTATTTGCCAACCCGCTGGTTTCACCGGGCATCCTTGGCGTGTTGGCCGGTGCCTCCTTCGGTGCAGCGCTTGGCATGATCAGCACCAATGACTGGACCCTGGTACAGGCCATGGCGGTTGCCGGCGGGCTGCTGGCCGTTGCAGTGGGGGTCGCCATCGGCCGCCTGTTCGGGGTGCGAAGTCTGGTGATGCTGGTGCTGGGCGGCATCTTCTCCGGTGCGCTCTTTTCCGGTCTGCTGGCGCTGATCAAATACAGCGCCGATCCCTATCAACAGCTACCTGCCATCATCTACTGGCTCATGGGCTCGTTGGGACAGGCATCCCTGCCTGAACTGCTCCGCTACGCCCCCCTTCTGCTCGGTGGCATTCTTGGTCTGTCACTGCTCGGACGTGCCCTGGATGCCCTGGCCATGGGCGAAGAAGCTGCGGCCTCCCTGGGCATACCGGTCTCTACCCTGCGCGGGACTGTCATCGCGCTGGCCACCCTGATCTCGGCGCTGACCGTTGCCCTGGCGGGCATGATCGGCTGGATCGGTCTGCTCGCGCCCCATATCGCCCGCCTGTTGGTGGGACCGCTCAACCGCTATCTGGTACCGGCCAGCGCCCTGCTCGGCGGCATCTTCTTACTGGCAGCAGACGGCATCGCCCGCGCCCTCACCGAATCTGAGCTGCCCGTCGGCGTGGTCACCGAGTTGGTCGGATTGCCGGTCTTTCTGCTGGTTCTGCGCAACGTACGCCGCGGGTGGGCCTCGTGACCAAGCCCCTGCTGATGGCAGAGGGGTTGGGATTCCGCTATGGATCAGGAGGTCCACCGGTCCTCGCCGGCGTCAGCCTGCAAATCAATTCGGGCGAGACCCTGGCCCTGCTGGGGGCCAATGGCAGCGGCAAAAGCACCCTGTTGCGGCTCTTGCTGGGGCTGACCCAACCCCAAAGCGGCAGCATCACGCTGGCCGGGCGTCCACTGCCAGCCTGGTCACGACGCGAGATCGCCCGCCACATCGCCTATGTTCCCCAAAGCCAGGCCGCCCCCTTTCCCTATCGGGTACGAGATCTGGTGGCCCTTGGCCGCATCGCCCACCGCGGCCTCTACGCATCCATGACCCGCGCCGATCATCAGGCCGTTGCGGCGGCGATGGAGCGACTCGACATCACCCCTCTTGCCCATCGCATCTTTACCGAACTCTCCGGTGGCCAGCGCCAGCTCTGCCTGATCGCCCGAGCCCTGGCCCAGGAGGCCCCACTCATCGTCATGGATGAGCCGATCACCGGCCTCGACTATGGCAACCAATGGCGCCTGCTGGCCCTGGTGCGTGAGCTGGCCGCCGAGGGACGTGCCTTCATCAAGTCCACCCACCATCCCGAGCACGCCCTGGGCGCTGCTACCCGGGTGATCCTGTTACACCGTGGACGCCTGGCTGCCGATGGGACGCCGGAAGCGGTCGTGACCCCGGCAAACATCCGCTGCCTCTACGGTATCGAGGTCTCCCTCCAGCCGACGCCAGCGGGACCACTGGCGCTGATCCCGGAACTGGCACGACGCCCCGAATTTCCCAACCCTTACCTCAGAACCCCGATAAAGGAGTCACCCTAGATGACCTGCGATCATCGTCCCCTCCTCCCATCGAGCTGGCTGTTATCAGCCGCCCTGCTTGGCCCCATATCCACCGCCATCGCCGAAGAGGCGGAGACCCGGCTCGATACCATCACGGTCACAGGCCAAAGCCTGCAAGCCTTTAATGGCATTGCGCTTTCTGAAAATGAGGCCCAGGCCGCCACCCTTTATGAAGTCACCCCGGAAGGCATGAGCCTGTTCGGCGCCCAGGGTGGCAAAAACCCCTACACCATGATCTCCGGACTGCCTGCAGTGGAGGCCCAGTCTGTCGATGCCCTCGGCTACGCCAATGTCGAGGGCGGTCAGAAAGGGCTAAGGGTTCGTGGCGAGGTGACCGCCCACGGGGCCAATGGTACCGTGGAGGGGCTGCCGCTGACCGGGGTCAGCCCGGGCCCCGGCTACCTGTGGCTGTTCGACAAAGAGAACATGGCCTCGGTGACCCTGATCCAGGGGCCGGTACCGCCCGACAACTTCGAGCTCTTCAGTGCCTTCGGCGCCCTGGATACCAGGATCCGCTGGCCCGAAGCCGAAACCGGCGGGGAGATCTCCCTCTCCGCAGGCAGCAACGCGTTTCGACGCGGTTTCATTCGTGCCGACAGTGGTCTGTTCGGAAGCGGTACCCGCTTTTTCGTCTCCGGCTCCAGCGCCTCGGCGGACAAATGGCGCGGCGCCGGCAAGACCCCCGATCAGGATCACAACCTGAGCCTGGGGGTCAGCCAGGAGATCGGCAACCTCACGCTTCGGCTCTACGCCGCCCACAACGACATGTCCCAATACAGCTACCGGCCACTGGACTACACCCAGGCATCCGATCTCGACAACTTCCGGAGCTACGACTACTCAACCGATCCCGCCGACCGGGCCAATGATTACAAGCACAACCGACAGGCATTCGACAGCGATGTGGTGTTGGCGGAATTCGATCTGCGACTCAACGACCACACCACCCTCAGCATCAAACCCTTCCATTCGCGGGAAGAGGGTTATTATCTGTCTGCCATCAGCAACACCCTGGTACGCAAATGGCTCATCGATCATGAGCGGGAAGGGATCACCGCCGAGATCCAGACCAAAATCGGCGATACCGATCTGAAGGCCGGATACCTCCACTACAAACTGGAACCACCAGGCCCGCCAACCGCCTGGAAGCTCTACAACGCCGATGCCTCCGGCAACCTGAGCTTTTCCAACTGGATGCTGCTCGCCAAAGTGACCGAAAAACATGCCTTCAACAGCGTCTATGCCAAGGCCAGCCACGAATTCGGCCCCTTAAGCCTGGAGGGGGGCACCCGCTACGTGCGGGAGACCCTCCCCTCGATCGAGGCCTATGACACCAGCGGTGTTGGCGACTTCACCTATGAAGAAGCCCTGGCGGCGTCGAGCGGCGTGGTTGACAACCGCAGCGCCGTAGGGGGAGACAGGGAACTCTGGCTTCCCTATCTGTCGGCCAGCCTCAGACTCAACGACCAGGCCCGGCTCAAACTGGCGGCCGGTCGGACCATGGGGTCACCGGCAATCAGCGTCTGGCAGCAATACCAAAGCAAATTTTCCGCCTTCAATGCCGCTGGTGTCACCGCCCAGGATGTCGTGGACAAGATCAGACCCTCAACCAGTGACGGCCTGGATCTCGGCCTGCGCCTGACCTTTGATCAGGGCTACCTGGAACCGACGCTGTACTATGCGAAGTTCCATCACAAAGCCGTTTCCTTTTACGATCCGGTCGTGAATCTGGCCTACCCGCAAAATGTCGGCGAAGGCCACCAGGCAGGCGCCCAGCTTGCAGCCGGTTGGCATTTCGACGATCACTGGAACCTCTTCAGCGCTCTCTCCTATACCCAGGCCGTGTTCGACAAAGAGATACTCACCGCTGGCGGCGCGACACTGGATGTGGTTGGCAAACAGCTCCCGGATGTCCCCGAGTGGATGGCGAATCTGGGGCTCAAGTGGCAGAGCGGCGACTATCAGGTCTCACCGGTCATTCGCTATGTCGGCAGCCGCTACGCCGACTCGGCCCATACCGAGCAGGTATCCGCCTACACCACCCTCGACCTCCATGCCGGTTATGAACACAAACTCAGCCAGGGCAGCATCGGTGTCAAACTGGGGGTAACCAATCTGCTCGACGAGGGCTACATCGGTCAGATCAAGGCCAGCGATGTGCAGTCGTCAGGGGCCTACAACTACTTTCCGGGCGCCCCACGTACCTTTGTGGCCAGCCTGAATTTCCGGTTTTGATTCTATAAAATGACACGCTGGGGGACGGTCGCAACCCTGACCGTCCGCCCAGCTCACCTCTCAGTGGCTGGACGGTTAGACGAGCCAGAACAACATTAAGAAAAAGCTCCATAGCTGGCAGCTCGGTGATGCGGTCGTCGCCTTTGTTTTGGTCCGGGCCAGCAGGTGATTGACAGGTCCAGCCTCAACCGTTCCGTGAGGTTTTTCAACCTACTCGGCGTGACAAAAAGCACAAGAGTCCGACCAACATCCAGACTAAAATTCTCATCAATCCATATTATTCTTATTTCATTTGGGAGAAACGCATGAGGATAAATGCTTTTGGGCAAACTACCCTGCTGGCCACCGCTATCAGTTGCCTTCTTCCACTGAACAGTGCCTTCGCTACTGATGCCTGCGCAACCTATACCCAGACCGATGCCAAAACCCTGCTTGGCCGGGATGTCTCAGAAGGCAAAGCCAAAACCGCCATGCTGCCAGCAGGGCAGAGTTGCAGTTATTACTATCGTGAGGATGGTGATGCCTATGGCATGACCGTTGGCTTCTCCACCTCGTCAGAGATCAAGGCAGAGGGTTTCAACGATTCAGCGGCGGACCTCATGCGTCGCCAGATCAAAAGCCGCCAATCGGGCCATGCCACCACCAGATTCCGCACCCTGCCGGACTTGGGTGACGAGTCCTTTTGGGATGGGGTGGCGCTGTGGGTCAGAAAGGGCGATCAGCTGTTCATCATCAAGGTGAGTGCCAGGCTGGATGGTTCTTTTAAATCCATGGCCGAGCGCAACATGGCCACTGTCGAGCAAAATCTGAGTTTGTCTCAACAGGCCGCACAAACCCTGCTTTCCCGCTTGAAATAACCTTCTGCGGAGGTTCGCACAATGACCGCCAATACCCGCTGTTTTCTCCCAGGTTCAGCCCTGCTCACCGGGATACTGATGCTGCTGACTGGCTTCTCAGGATGGTGCGCCGACCTGCCAAACGCCAAGGATCACCCCCTGTTCAAACGCTTTGGCGGCTCGGAGATCGTGGGCTATGACAACAAGCGCTTCGACAGCTATGAGCTTCAGACCAGCACCTTCAGGAAATATGACCTAAGTGCCAAACGGCGTCTCTTTGTGCAACCACCTCAACAGCTTGAAGGCGGCGTCACCCGGATCTGGTATGAGGCCAGAGGGAAGGCCAGCGCCGCAGAACTGGCAGGCAACTATCGCAACGAATTGACCGAACAGGGCTTTCAGATTCTCTACGATTCGGCCAAAGACCCGAATGCGGGCAACTGGTCCGGTTTTCTCAACAGCTTCGGCGAAATCGCCATCCAGACCAACCGTAAGAACTATGTCTTCATGGCGGCGGACAACCGCAAAATCCGCGTCCTCAGCGCCAAAAAAGAGCGCCCGGAGGGTGACCTCTACTTCTCCATGACGGCGGTGGAGTGGGCCAAGGATGATGCCGTCTATATGGCCCACAAAGGGGCCTATGCGGCGGTGGATCTGATTGAGGTTCGCCCCATGAAACAGAACATGGTGACCGTCAAGGCCGAGGAGATGGCCGAGGCCATCAACCTGACCGGACGCATTGCCCTCTACGGCATCTATTTCGATACCGATCAGGCGACGATCAAACCGGACTCCCGCCCTGCCCTGCAGGAGATTGCCAAGCTGCTACAGCAACAGCCCCAGCTCAGCCTGCATGTGGTGGGCCACACCGACAGCCAGGGCAGCCTCGACCATAATCTGGGGCTGTCCAAACGACGGGCCGAGGCGGTAAAGAACGCATTGATCAGAGATTTCGGCGTAGCTGCTGGTCGCCTGACACCCAACGGTGTCGCTTCCCTGGCACCCGTCGCCACTAATGGCACGGAAGAAGGGCGAGCCAAGAACCGGCGGGTGGAGTTGGTGCCGCGGTGAAAAGCTGACTCAGGCTGATTGACGCAGAGATTTACCTTCGTTCCCACGCTCCTGACAGCCTGGGCGCTTCCGGTGGATGCGCTGCGCTTATCCACCCTACAAAGCTCACCAGAAGGGATACAAGGGTGAATACGACTCCATGACCAGAAAGACCGGTCTAATGCACAACCACCGTCTCTTCCTCCGGAGATTCAATCTCAAAACCCAGCCCTTCCCCCTCCCGTTTCACCAGAACACGCCCCCCCTTTTGCAGACGGCCGAAGAGTAACTCTTCCGCCATGGGGCGTTTGATGTTGTCCTGAATCAGGCGTGCCATGGGGCGGGCCCCCATTTTGGGGTCGTAGCCCTTTTCGGCCAGCCAGACCTTGGCTTCAGCGCTCACCAGGATGCTGACCTGGCGCTCTTCCAACTGTCCTTCCAGCTCGAACAGGAATTTTTCCACCACACTGGCGATCTCGGTGGTGCCCAGGGGGGCAAACTGGACGATGCCGTCCAGCCGGTTGCGGAATTCGGGGGTGAAGTGGCGCTTGACCGCCTCCATGCCATCACTGGAGTGATCCTGCTGGGCAAAGCCGATGGAGGCACGGCTCATCTCCTGGGCACCCAGGTTGGTGGTCATGACGATGATGACATGGCGGAAGTCCGCCTTGCGTCCGTTGTTGTCGGTGAGGGTGCCATGGTCCATCACCTGCAACAGCAGGTTGAAGACCTCCAGGTGGGCCTTCTCCACCTCGTCCAGCAGCAGAACGGCGTGAGGCTGGCGGGTAACCGCCTCGGTCAGCAGGCCACCCTGGTCATAGCCCACGTAGCCGGGAGGGGCGCCGATGAGACGGGAGACGGTATGGCGTTCCATATACTCCGACATGTCGAAGCGGATCAGCTCGATGCCGAGAATGCGGGCCAGCTGGCGCGTCACCTCGGTCTTGCCCACCCCCGTGGGACCGGTAAAGAGGAAGCTGCCCACGGGCTTCTGCTCACCCCCCAGGCCGGAACGGTTCATACGGATAGCAGCGGTCAGGGTATCGATGGCCTGGTCCTGGCCATAGACCACCATCTTCAGGTCGCGGTCCAGGTTTTTCAGGGTCTCGGTGTCCGAGGCGCTGACGTTCTTCGGCGGGATGCGGGCGATCTTGGCGACGATGGCCTCGACATCCGCCACGTCGATCTGTTCGGGCCGCTCCTCTTCCGGGCGCAGGCGCAGGGCGGCACCGGCCTCATCGATGACATCGATGGCCTTGTCCGGCAGATGGCGGTCGTTGATATAGCGTTCCGACAGTTCCGCAGCCGCAAAGAGGGCGGCATCGGTGTAGGTCACCTCGTGATGCTCTTCAAACCGGGACTTGAGCCCCATGAGGATCTCTTTGGTCTCCGCCACGGAAGGCTCGGGCACGTCGATCTTCTGGAAACGGCGCGCCAGGGC
>JBNKLG010000023.1:0-35135 GCA_050292235.1 Sedimenticolaceae bacterium
CCAGCTACCGGGGCGAACCGGTGGGCGCCCTGGCCGATCTGACCTGCCTCAGCTTTCATCCGGTCAAACCCATCACCAGTGGCGAGGGTGGGGCGGTGCTGACAGCAGATCCTGCGCTGGCCGACCAAGTGCGGCGGTTTCGCAACCACGGCCTGGATACGGACTTCGGCCAGCGGGAAGAGAGTGGCCAATGGCGCTATGGCATGGTAGAGCTGGGTTACAACTATCGTCTGAGCGATATCCACTGTGCTCTGGGGCTGTCTCAGCTCGAGAAGCTGGAGCGCTTCATCGGTGAGCGTCAGGTCATCGCTTCGTCCTACTTTCGGGATCTGATGGAGGTGCCGGGCATTGAGCCGATCGGTGAGCTGTCGGATCGGATGCACGGCTATCATCTCTTTGTGGTGAAGGTGGCTGGAGATCGCGATGCCTGGTTGCAGGTACTGCGCAGCCGGGGTATCGGTGTCAATGTGCACTATCTGCCGGTCTATTGGCACCCTTACTATCGCGATCGTTTCGGCGATCTGACCGGCACCTGTCCGGTGGCGGAACGGGTCTATAGCGAGATCCTCAGTCTGCCTATTTATCCTGCCCTGGTTGGTGAGGCCTATGCCCAAGTACTGACGGTCCTGGCCGAGGTGGCTGCAGGTTGAGGATCCTGGATCAGGCCATTCTCTATCGCGCTGAGCGTTTCCATGCGGCTTTTCCCAGTATCGTTCGTTTTAGCGACGACAGTCTGCTACTGGCCTTCCGGCGAGCACGGGATGGTCTCTGGCTGATCCCCCAGGAGAAACGCGAGGGGCTGGATCCTTTCCATCGTATGGATCACATCGACAGTCGCTCTCACCTCTGCCTGGTGTCCTTGAGTGCCGATGGACGCCAGCCGATGGGCGAACTGGAACTGCTGCCCATGGATCCTGAGGCGGGGGATCAGGATGCCTCCCTGCTGGTCTTGCCCGATGACGAACTCTTTGTCGCCTCTTTCTCCTGGTATCCCCTGCCTGCCGATGCGGCTGCTCATGTGGCCGGGCGGGTGCCACCGGGGGAGAGCTATCCCGGCTGTCGATTCCTGTTCTGGGGCAGTCATGCCTCTTTGAGAGGGCGCGAGCCGGGCGGTTGGCGTTATCATCACCGCTACCTATTGCCCGATGGCGGTTATGGTGGTCAGCTGATCGAAGGTAAACAGATGGTTGGCGCCAGTCGTGGCAGGGCGCTCTTCTATCAGAATGAAATCCTCATGCCGGTCTATGGCGGCCCCCATGAGGGCAGCGCGATCTTTGCCAGCTCGGATCGAGGAAGCAACTGGTGCTTCCACAGCCTCATTGCCAAAGATCCCGAGGCACACATCAATTACCAGGAACCCGCCCTGTGTGAGGATGGTCAAGGGGGTATTCGCTGTTTCATGCGCACCGCCGGTGCCGATGGTCGCTTGGCCAGCGCCCACAGTCCCGATGGCGTGCACTGGGAAAACCCAAAGCTACACCAGCTGGTCGGCCATCCCTTTCATCCCCTACCGCTGGCGGATGGCCGCCTGCTGCTGACTTACGGCTATCGTGAGCCACCCTACGGCATTCGCGCCCGACTGCTCGACAGCCCACTGGATGATCCCGATGACTCTCCAGAGATTGTCCTGCGGGACGATGGCCTCTGCGCCGACCTTGGCTATCCCTGGTCAGTGGCCCTGGCCGATGGTCGGGTGCTGACGGTCTATTACCTGACTGATGAGGCAGGTATTCGGCATATTGCGGGGAGCTGGTTGGATGTGTGAAATTGCTCAGTATCGGAAAGCGTGGTGACTGAGATCCCATTGGGCTCCCATACCAGCTGGCATATACTAAACCCATCACAGCCTAAACCGAGAGGCTAAAGCCATGCTCAAACCCGAACGCCATGTCAGTGAAGCGGACTATCTGGAAGGCGAACTCACTGCCGAGACCAAACATGAATACCTCGGGGGCGATGTCTATGCCATGACCGGGGCCAGTGATCGGCATAATTTGATCATCGGAAACCTCTATTCAATTATTCGCGTACAGTCCCAGGGCACTGGCTGCCAATTATTCACCTCAGACATGAAGGTACGGCTGGAGCACCTCCGGGAGGCATACTACTACTATCCCGATCTGATGCTGGCCTGTGATCCCGATGATCGCGAACCCTATTTCCGTTCCAAACCCTGTCTGCTGATCGAGGTATTGTCCGAATCCACAGCACGAGTCGATTGCCGGGAAAAGCGTCTGGCCTATACCCTGATTCCCACCCTGCGTGATTATGTGCTGGTACATCAAACCGAATGCAAGGTGGAACACTATTGGCTTGATGACCAGAACGAATGGCAATACCAAACGCTTACGGAAGGCGCTTTGCCATTGGCCTGCCGGGAGATCAGTTTGAGCTTGGAAGCCATTTACGAAGAGATTTCGGTGGATGTGGATTGAGGGATGCAGCCAAGTAGGTTGGGCAAAGCTTAGCGTGCCCAACAATGCGGCATTGCAGATTGACAAATAGACGGAGATCAAAATGGCTGAACCTGCTGCCAAAATAGCCACTTACCAGGATCTGTTCGATCTGCCCGAACATCTGGTGGGTGAGATCATCCATGGACAACTGCATACCCATCCGCGCCCAGCCCCCCGACATGCTCTGGCCACCTCCTCTGTTGGCGATGAACTGCTCAGCCCTTTTCAGAAGGGCCGCGGCGGCCCCGGTGGCTGGTGGATACTTTTTGAGCCTGAATTGCATCTGGATGGCCATATCCTGGTTCCGGATCTGGCTGGTTGGCGTCGAGAGCGGTTGCCGACCATCCCGGACAAGGCCTATTTTGAACTGGCCCCGGACTGGGTCTGCGAGGTCTTGTCACCTGGGACGGCTCGGCTGGATCGCGTCGCCAAGATGCCGATCTATGCGGAGCAAGAGGTCAGCTGGCTCTGGCTGATCGATCCCGATCTTCGAACCTTGGAGGTCTACGAGCTGGTGGCAGGTCGGTGGCAATTGGACCACACCTATGAGGGTAATGATGCCGTCCGGGCAAAGCCCTTTGATGCCATCGAGTTCTCTTTGGGGCTGCTTTGGCCGGAACCAGAATCGGCGTTAAGCCCAGATAAAGTCGGTTGATAACGAGCGGAATAGTGCTGGTAAGAAGGGCGGAATAATCCTGTGGTACCGATTGACCTCTTCGGCAAACCCTGTGGCCAAGGTCACCCGCCACTCATGGTGGCCGAGTTATCCGGCAACCATGGCGGCAAGATCGAAAATGCCCTGAAAATGATCGAGGCAGCGGCAAAGGCTGGTGCCGATGCGGTCAAGATCCAGAGCTACACCCCGGACACCATCACCATCGACCACGATGGGCCGGGTTTCGTCATCGAAAGTGGTTTATGGCAGGGTCACACCCTCTATCAGCTCTACCAGAAAGCCCATACCCCTTTTGAATGGCATCCGCAGCTGTTTGAACATGCTCGAAGGATAGGCATCCCCCTGCTCAGCTCACCCTTTGATGACAGCGCAGTGGAACTGCTGGAATCCCTGGGTTGTCCCGCCTACAAGATCGCCTCCTTCGAACTGGTGGATGTCAATCTCATCCGCCGCGTGGCAGCCACGGGCAAACCTCTGATCCTCTCTACCGGCATGGCGACGTTGGAAGAGATCCAAGAGGCCGTAGATGCTGTCTATTCAGTGCAATCCCATGGGCCAATGATCCTGCTCCATTGCACCAGTGGTTATCCCACACCGGTCAGTGAAGCCAATCTCAGTACCATGGCGCTACTACATGAACATTTCAATGTGCCTGTAGGCCTGTCCGATCATACTCAAGGCAATAGCGTAGCGGTGGCTGCGGTTGCCTTGGGCGCCTGTTTGGTGGAAAAGCATTTTCTTTTGTCCCGCAAAGTCGGGGGGGTAGATGCCGAGTTTTCCCTTGAACCGCAAGAATTCGACTGTTTGGTGGGTACCTGTCAGACGGCTTTTCAGGCTTTGGGGAAACGGGCTGTCGGCATCACAGATTCTGAGCGTCATCATGTCATGAACCGTCGCTCTCTATATGCGGTGACAGATATTCCAGTCGATACCCCGATTACTCAGAACCATGTGCGCTCTATCCGACCTGGTTTTGGCCTTCATCCACAAGCGTTGAGTCGCCTTCTTGGCAAGCGGGCGCGCTATCCAATTTCGAAAGGTACACCCATGAGCTGGGATCTCGTGTATTAGGAGAGATTGGGCAAGAGGATTTGCTTGTGGGCTGGCCAATGATCGAAAAGGCTTGTATCAAAGTAGCTGTTGGCCTGTGAGGCATAGAAGTGGTCAATTCCTTTGAGAGAGCGAGCCCTTTTACTGAACAATAAGAGAGGAATATCTGTTTCCCGATTTTTGTATTCGAAGCTGGGGTCGTAAAGATAGGCCATGACCCTCCGGTGGCTGAAGACGGTCTCCAGATTTTCATAGTGCATCACGGTGTGACGTACCGGAAAGCTATGCAAACAGCCGGGATTGAATACCCACTGACCGGTTTTTTCCCGGAATTGGTGGGTGAGCAGGATATTGGCATCCAGGATGACCAGCCAATCGTTATTGGGAACTGCCTGAATGGCCCGGTTGAGCAAGTCGCCAGTGGTCTCTCCCTGGCCCGAACACAACCGTTGCGTCTCCTGTTTATCGGCCAAGGCCTGGAGTGCCGGATTCTGTTCCTCACTGATTAGGATGCATTGATCAAACAATGCTCGGTTATTGGCAAGGGTGAGATCCATCCGTCCTTTGCCACTGTCTAAGACAATGGCATGGAGTTTCTTGATATAGAGCGACTGATTGGCATCGCTGACCCGCAGCTTATGTTCATCATCCGGTATGTAGGCCCCCGGTTTGATATCGTAGTCTTTGTCGTTGTATGAGGTCGCACTGAAGAGACGGTATTTTTTCTTCCTGACCTTGGGGCTTTGAACAGCATCCAGTTTCTCCAGCAGGCTGGGAGAGATGTCATCGATTTCCGTATTGGCTTGAGTGCGGGGAACCTGCAAAGCGCCACTGCACAGTTCGCACCATTGCAGCTGATCACCAAACGCTTCGGGTTGACGCCGCCACCACCCGGGCTCGATGTCCCAGCCACCTGGCCCGTCGAACAGCATATCGAGAGCAGCAGCCACTTCGCAGAAGAAGGCGCCCTTGGGGGTAATGCTGGGGCTCCATTGGTTTTGAATCCAGCAGTTATCCCGCAGTTTGAACCACTCTTCATCTGAAATGCCCAGCTCTTTGCGGGAGATGAGCAGTGCCTGATGGCTGCCGCTGTGTTTATGATCGTTGATGTATTGGCAATCGAAAACCTCTTGGATTAACTCGTAGTGATCGGCATAGCGTTTGCCTAGAGAGGTCCAGAGTCCACGTTTGACGCCGATATCCAGCAGATCTTCTGAAACGATATGCTGGGAAAAATTCTTGATGGGGTGCAAGGCTCGCTGGCTGAGGGCTCTCGGGCCAAGTTGGCTGGCGTAATAGTCGATGAATTTTTCGAACTCGGGGTGTAGAGTGGGTTCGCCGCCCATGATGCCAATGAGACCTTTATGGCCAGCCATGGAGTCGACAGCCTTTTTAAAGGTGTCGAAATCCATGAAAAAGTTTTTCTGGTGATGGCCGCAGAATCTGGTGCAGTTGGCGCAGCTGAGGGAGCAGGCGTTAGTGAGTTCGATTTGAACGACATCATGATCTATTGGGGACTTCATGTTTGGCAACCCTGAATAATGTTACTGGCACGTCGGTAATCCTCTGGAATCCCAATATCAATAAAGACACCCTCGGAAACCATCCCCAACAGTCGGTTACCATGAGCCAATGCGGGTAAGAGATCGACTTCCAGCGATGACCGGCCTTCAGGCAGAAGTTCCAACGCCCGACGACGTAATCGATAGACACCGGCATTAATCAAGCCTGGGCCGCCATTTCCACGTTCCCTGAAGGCAACTACCCGCCTGTTCTTCAGGGTGACAACCCCACTGCGGGATGTGGTCGTCATGGAGCGCAGCAGCATCAGAGCGTCCATTTCTCCATTTTCTGCCAACCAGGCCAAAAGCGCCGGATCGAAGGTGAAAAAGGTATCACCGTTGAACAGAAGAAACTCCTCGTCGAGCATGTTCTCGGCCTGTTTCAAAGCGCCTCCAGTTCCCTGGGGAGATGGCTCCACGATAACCGTAATATCCGCGCAGGAGTGGTAGGCATTGATGAAGTGTTGTCCCATATGCCCGGCAAGTAGCAGAATCGACTTTGCGCCCATGGCGCGGCTCCGGTCGATCAGGTGATCGAGAAATGGGCGGCCTGCCACCTGAAGGAGTGGTTTGGGCGTCTCTTTAACGAGCGGGCCCAGACGGCTTCCCAGCCCTCCCACCAAAAAGAGATGCTGTTTTGGTAAAACGGCGATGTGGCGCAAGCTCATCACCTCGCCCCAACTGAACTGGCAGAGGACAGTGCCGGAGAATGTCCAAAATATGGCATGGGTAAATCAGTTGTCGTGGGAGTAGTAGACGATCTGGCTCCCCGAATGCTCAAACCGGAACGGCACGTAGAGCAGATTGTCCAGGGCGCGACGAACCGCTTCCTGCTGTTCCGGCTGGACGAAGAAAAGCATGAATCCACCGCCACCCGCACCCAGCAATTTGCCGCCGATGGCGCCAGCCGATCGTCCTTTTTGATAGATGTCGTCGATGGGGGAGGTCGAGATCTGATCGGTGAGGGCGCGTTTGATCATCCACTGTTCGTGGAGCAGGCGACCAAACTCGGTAAAATTCCCCTCATGCTGGAGCAGCGCCTTTTTTGCCTCTTCGGTAAGCACCATCATGTCATGCAAGTCGATCCTGTTATTCCGCAATGCCGCCACCTGCTTCTTGGCGACATCCGAGGCGTTGCGCGCAAACCCGGTGAAAAAGAGCATCAATCGCTGATTCAGCGCTTGTAACCGTTCCGGCCTGATAACCACAGGTTGTACGTCGATGACCGAGCTTCCGCCAAAACGAATGTGATTGAGTCCGCCAAAGGCGGCGATGGTCTGGTCCTGTGATCCCACATGTTCACCGATTTTCTGCTGTTCAATCTCAATGGCGTTGAGCGCCAACTCCCGTTTGGTCGGCATATAGTGCTTAATGGTGTAGAGCGCATGCAACAGACTCACGGTGAAGGTAGAGCTGGAGCCCAGACCGGACTGCGCTGGCAGATCCGCAGAGTGGACGATCTCCACTCCCTGGTGCATGTCGACAAAACGAAGACACTCGCGAACTGCCGGGTGGCGGATCTCGTTGATGTCGTTCACCTCTTCCCGGTCGAAATAGCGGATACGGTGTTTGTATTCGAAAAACTGAGGCAGATGGCGGACAGTGACGAAACAGTATTTGTTGATGGTGGTACTGAGTACCGCGCCGCCCTGTTCTTCATACCAGGCAGGATAATCGGTACCCCCTCCGAAAAAGGAGATGCGAAATGGTGTTCTACTGATGATCAAGGCAGTCCCGTTCTGAGTCTGTTGTTGTTATGGACACGGATGGCTAGTCAATGAAGCTACCCTGTTCGTCCCGCCGTGACAACATCGGCTGGCCAACGGGCCACCAGATGTCGAACTGGGGATCGTCCCAGCGATAGGTGAACTGTCCTCTGGGGTTGTAGTAAATGTTCTGCTTGTAATGGAACAGGGCCTGTTCGCTCAGCACCAGGTGGCCGTTGCCATGCTTCGGGGGGATAAGCACCTGAAGCCGGTTGTGTTCGGACAGAGTGAAGCCTTCCCACTGCCCGAAGTTGTCAGAATCCTGATCACAGTTGACCACCACCAGATAGAAACGCCCATGCAGGCAGGAGACCAGCTTCCAGGTCTCCTGGTCGCCATGAATGCCACGCAGCACATTGTGAGAGGAGATCGAAATATCGTCCTGAACAAAATGGACATCGATTCCGTTTGCCCGATATTCCGCCTCGTTGTAGGTCTCCACATAATGGCCGCGGAAATCCTCAAAGACGTAGGGGCGAATCAGTTTGACCTCTGGGAGTTTTGTTTCACTGACTTCGATCATTACCTTATCTCCTGGCTGAACCTGCTTTTGATGACAATGTTGGGTCTAGAATTGACGGTGAGCGTTAGCATGGCCGCCAGACGATCAGTGACGCCTCGTGGTAGACTCCGCCCACTTCCGGCCGATGCACCTCCAACAACTCCAGTCGTCCCTCTTGCTCTAACCGGCGCAAAGCAGTCAGATAGCCGTTCAGATAACTGCGGCGGCGCGTGTAGTTGAGGGCCAGGTGATCGTATAGGTTGTCGGGGTCGTAAAGCTCCTCGATCGGCTCATAGTGGATGACCACTTTTGGCTGCGAGGCGAGCAGCCATGCCAGCAGCGGCTCATGACATTCGCCGATCTGCTCCATGGCGTGGATGGTTACCAAAGCTGCATTGGCGCTTGGCTTGAAGTTGGCATCGGGGTGGAGCATGTCGAACAGATGACCAGCGACCTGGTATCCGTCTTGTTGTCCCAGCAATGTGGCAATCTCCACCGAGGCGGGAGCCCAGTCCAGGCCATGCAGGCGCTTTCCGGGGTAAAGATCGGCCAGCATGAACAGATTGGCGCAGCTGCCGCAGCCAAGTTCGTAGATCTCATCGTAGGGGGTGAGCAGGCGAGAGAAAAGCAGCAGCCGGGCGAGCACGAAGAGGTCATACTCCAGACTCAGGTTGTCTGTGGCGATCAGTCCCCTTCTGTAGCGTAACAGTGGGCTGGGACGAAAATAGCGTGGGCGCAGACTCTCGGCACTGATGCCCTCGCTCAGGGCCAGTTCCAGATTCTCCCGCCAACCCTGCTCGAATGCCCCCTGGTTCTCGGTTGAGGCAGCGTTTCGCGCCCGCTCTGCCCGTTGCAGAGAGGCGAGCACATGGGTTTCCACTTCGATCCGGCTCGGTTCCCGGTAACGGGTATCGATGGCATCCCAGTGGCGGTGGAAGCGTTCTGGCGCGGCCTCTACCTCCATACCGAACAGGGCGCAGAACGCCTCTTTGTCGATCTTCATGGGCAGTGGACTATTCATGCGCTTCCTCCCGGTATCTTGTGAGGCATTCGAAAAGTTCAACCATAGATGTCAAGTCCCCGATACACCGCCTCAACCCTCGCACAGGTTTCCGCGTCGAGTGCTCTGGAGTGGCTGGCGCTGGCGTTGGCCCGCGCCTGAGCAGCATCCAGGGGGCCGGCGATGACAGTGGAGACCGCATCGAAGGCGAGACAAAAGCGTAGTGCCAGCTCCGCGTCATCACCGACGGCCCCTGCATTGCGGGCGGCATCGAGAACAGCTCGGGCACCCTGCACCCAGCGGCTGGTCTGTGCCTGATCCCAGCGGCTGCGATGATCGTGCGGTGGGAAAGAGACACCTTCCTCAAACTGGCCCCCGAGAAAACCAAAACAGAGGGGGGTGCGGACGATGATCCCTGCTTTTGCCTGGCGCGCTGTATCGAACAGATCGCAGTCGAGGGCACGCAGATCGAGCATGTTGAAGTTGACCTGCACGACAGGAAAGGCAAGTTCACGGATGGCCACCAACCCGTCGACCGGTGAGCGTACAGAGATCCCGTAACTCCGGATCGTGCCAGCCTGTTGGAATGACTCCAGTGTTTCGCGTACCTCCGGGTGGCGTCGCAGCAGGTCGATATCGGGGTCGTGGAGCTGAAGCAGATCGAGGTAGCTGGTGCCAAGGCGCTCCAGGCTCCCTTCCAGAGAACGCGTCATCGCAACGGGGGAAAAATCGGCCTGCGCGGAGAACTCGGCCAGGCCAACTTTGGAGGCGATGACGATCTGTTCCCGCATCCCCTGAAGTGCCTGGCCGAGGCGCTGCTCGCTGCGGCCCTCTCCGTAGAGAGGAGAGGTGTCGAAAAAGGTGATGCCGGCATCGAGGGCCGCATTCAGTGCTGCTGCGGCGCGGTGCTCCGACAACGGGCCGTAGGAGAGCTGCCCCTCGCGCCATCCGCCGATCCCCCAGGCTCCGAAGCCGATTTCTGAGACGGGGATACCGGTCCTGCCCAGAGGACGGTGGTGCATGGCCACACTCACTGCGTCTCTTCCCCTTGGTGAGTCAACACATGGTGGGCATAGAGATAGGCACCCCGTTTGTTTCCCCACCAGACAATCTCCTGGCACCAGCGCTGAAAGTCGTCGTAATGGCTCTTGCTGCGCTCAATTTTGATGGTATTGATTCGGCGTTGTGGATCGGCCTCCTCACAACGAAGCCGGGCTTGGTAGAAGGCCAGGATGTCGTGCTCCAGATGTACCACCGTATCGTCAGGACATTGGGGGCGATGGATCAGCTGGGCGTTGAGGGACACCGCCTCAGCGACCATGCTGACGGCCTCAGTAGAGGCGCCCTGCTGCCGGACAGCCTCTTCCAGGAGCCCACCTGCCTCTGCATAGAAGGTGTCCAGAGAACCTTCAGCGGCGAGCCGGATGTAGGCATATTCATCGGCTGGCCAGTAGATTCCCAGCCATTGCTCGGAATAGGTGTACTCGGTTCCGCCGGCCTGGATGCTGGCTGCCTCGCCACGGAAGAAGTTACGGATTGAGCCGAACAGCGGCCACCGCGCTTCGTCCACATCCACAAAGGCCTCGATCATCTCCCGGTAGGAGATACCAACCAGACTGTGCGCCAGGATGAGCGGAATCTGTAACAGCTTGTCGAAGTGAAGAAAGGCGGCCATCCATGCAAAGACCCGGCAGCGGCACCAGGCATTCCGGGGTAGGGAGGCGGTGGCCACCACCAGATCCTGCTGTTCTGCCACATCATCATCGAGCGTGTCACGCCGACCGTGAATGTTGACGATCTCACTGCTGATGGTCTCGATACCAAAACGGCGCTGGTACGCCGGATCTCCCATCTCCGTATTGGGCAGTATCTCGCAGTTGTTGAACTGGATGCGGTTGTGTTGTCCGTTGCGGATCAGCTGATCGACCCCGTCGACGAAACTGTCGTAGGTCTCTCCCGGTAGTCCCAGAATCAGATCGGAGAAGGTCTCGATGCCGTCACGGCTGAATCGTCCCTGCAGTTCCACATAGCTTTCCAGCGAAATGTTGTCCCGCCCGATGTTTTTCAGCACTTCGGCAGAGAGGCTCTGCATCGAGAGAGCCACCCCTTTGTTCAGTCCGGCTTCGGCCAGAAGCTTTTGGGTCGCATAGGCCCGCTCGGTGGCATTTTTGGTGTTCTGTACAGAGAACCCCTCGGGATAGCCGGTGCGTCTGCGGTTGTCGGCCACCCGTTGTGCGATCTCCAGATCCCGCGGCAGGATGCCAAAGTTGGCGTCGCAGACGAAGACGTAGCCAATTTGACGTTCGGAGAACCAGTCGGCCTCCCGCATCAGCCGTTCCATCTCGAACCGGGTTACCTTGGAGGCGGTCGCAGCACCCCAATCGCAGTAGCTGCAACGGAAAGGGCAACCGCGGTTGGTCTCCCACAATCCGATCCAGCGCTCCTCCGGATGGGCCTGGATCAGCTCATCGAAGATACCGTTCAGAAAGGGTGAGGGGATCTCAGCAAGATCGCGGATACGTTCTCCGGGTGGGGTGGAGACCAGACAACCATCGGTGTCGAGAAAGGAGACGCCGGGTATGGCAGCCCAGTTACTGTCATCGAATATTTCCAGAAACCTGGCAAAAGCACGTTCCCCCTCCTTATGGAACACCAGATCCACCCAGGGGTGATCCCGGAGAAAGACCTCGGGCCGGTCTGGCACCTGCGGGCCACCGAACAGGATGAACGTCCCGGGACGATGGGCTTTGATCCGGCGCGCTGCCTCCAGTGAGGCGTTGATGTTCCAGACATAGGCACTGAAGCCGACGATCGCAGCATCGGCCATCTGCTTAACAATGCGGTGAATCGGCTCACGTTTGTAGACGAAGGGCAGGAAGGTAAAACGTTCGCGTATTGTGGCGTTCTGTTCGGCATAGCTGCGCAGGGAAGCGACCGAATAGGGCAGATAGTTTTGCCCGGCAAAACCATTGCTGATCTGCACCAGACCGATCTTGTCACGGGCGGCTCTCAGCATTGCGACCGGTACCAGGCGACAGTCCGGGCCAGACCTTCGGACAGGCCAACCTGTGGCTCAAACCCGAGCAGGTGCCGCGCCTTGGAGATATCGACCGCGCGAAACGGAAGCGTGGTCGGGCGGGATCGGTCGTAGATAGGCTGGACAGGGTGTTCGGTGGCCGCCAGGATCAGCTCGGCCAGCTCACCGACGGTTACCCTCTGTCCATAACCGATATTGATGGCATCAGCCTTTGCATGTTGTTCCAGGGCCAGCAGTGACCCCTCCACCAAATCCCGTACATAGAGGAAATCTCTGACTACTTCGGGCCCGCCCCAGACAACGAAGGGGTTTTCCCCCTCCGCAGCGCGGCGGATCAGGGCGGCAACCACATGGCTACCCTCTGGGGCGAAGTTATCGCGCTCTCCGTAGACCGCGCTGGGTCGCACGATGGCCACTTGCATGGGGGTCGTGCGTTGCACCTGCTCACCGAGTCGTTCCAGGTAGCGGCGCATCCAGCCATAGCCAAAATAGGCCGGGTGGGGATCGCCATCCCAGAAATTTGTCTCCTCCACCGGATGTTCAAACGGGGGATAACCGGTGCTGCTGCTGAACAGCAGAAAACGTTCGACCCCCTGCTGGTTCGCTGCCAGGAGCATGTTGGCGCTGAGGGTAAGGTTCAGGGTGAGGGAGGCGAGCTGCGCCTCAGCAGAGGTGATGCCTGCTGCACCAACACCACCGGCGGCATGGATGACCCGGTCAACCCCGGCGGATACCCGCTGGCACGCCTCTAATTGCGTCAGGTCGGCAGGAACGGTCTCGATCCGCTCGTCGCTCAGGTGGGGAAGGCGGTTATGGATGGGTATGCGTACCCGTGCCCCCAGCTCCAGCAGCCGTTCCACAAAGTGGCTGCCGATGAAACCGCTACCACCCGTGACGAGAACGCGCTTGCCGTCGAAAGAGAGCACCGGTTCAGTCGCACCGGCTGGCATCGGCCATGCGCTTCATCACCGCCTGACGGATTCCCGCAGGATCGAGGCCGATGGCGGTGAGGATCTCCTCCAGCGTGCCGTAATAGCCCAGGAAGCTGTCCGGCAGACCGTGCCGGGCGAGCTTCAGATCGGCCAGCTCTGAAACTGCCTGATGCAGGCCGTTGGCATCCTCGACCACCAGCAGGTGGGTGTGGCGAAAACGCTCGACAAGCGGATAGTCGAAGGGTTTCAGCGTGTGGAAATAGAGCAGATTGACCGGCAGGTCGCGGCAGGCCTCGAGCACGTTGGCCAGGATTGGTCCTGAGGTGATCACCGTGGTGTTGGCGCCCGCATCCCGTATCAGCACACCCTCACCGAAACGTACCTCGAAGGATTCGCCATGTTGTACCTCACTGGTGCGGAAGTAGGACATTCGCCCATTGTTGTACTGGCTCTCGATCAGCATCTGCAGCTCGTCGCTACTGCCCGGCTGCATGACCTCGGCCTCCGGCAGCAGGCGTAGCATGGCCAGGTCGGAATAGCTGTGATGAGTGGCCCCGTCCCAGGCGTAGTCGAAAGAGGCACCACAGGTCACCACGTTGGCACCGAAACCGTTGTAGCAGAGATCGAGCTTGATCTGTTCGTAGCTGCGCTCCGACAGAAACGGGTTGATGGTGTGGATGAAGGGATGGAAGCCTTGGGCGCCAAGACCAGCGCCGAGGCTGATCAGGGTGTTCTCGCAGATACCGGCGTTGAGAAAGCGTTCAGGCCAGCGTTCTGAAAAGGGGCGGAAAAGGAAGACACTGACATCGCCGAACAGTAACACAATGCGTTCATCCCGCTCGCCGATGCTCAGGGCCGTATCACGGAAGGCGTGGCGCATGGATCTAGCCATGGAGTTCCTCCAGCAGTTGCGTGAGCTCGGCATCGTCCGGACTGCGCCGGTGCCAGGCGAACATCTCATCGACCAGCGTGGGACAGCCGTAGCCTTTGACGGTCTGGGCGACAATCGCCTTGGGCATCGACTGTGGTGCCCGCAACGCTTCCACCAGCGCCGGCACATCGTGGCCGTCGGCCTCAATCACCTCACAGCCGAAGGCGCTCAGTTTTGCTGCGGGCTCGCTCACCGGCAGGCAGCGGAGCTGTGAGCCATTGTTATCGAAGAGTATCGTGAGATTGTCCAGCTCCTGATGGGCAGCCACCATCAACGCCTCCCACACGCTCCCCTCGTTGGACTCACCATCCCCGACCAGGACAAAGACACGGCGGTCGGAACCGGCCAGCTTGGCCGCCTTGGCCATACCGACAGCGATACCGATGCCGTGTCCCAGCGAACCGGTAGAGACCTCCACCCCGGGCACCTTGCGGCGATCCGCGTGGCAACCGAAGGTGGCGCCAAACAGGCCGAAGCGGTAGAGCCCGGCGGAGGGGAAA
Source organism: Sedimenticolaceae bacterium (assembly GCA_050292235.1). Taxonomy (GTDB): domain Bacteria; phylum Pseudomonadota; class Gammaproteobacteria; order Chromatiales; family Chromatiaceae; genus JBNKLG01. Next base: position 14,413 of record JBNKLG010000023.1, read on the forward strand.
TAACCGAGCTGGGCCAGAGTACAATAGTGGGCCAGAGCGGCGTGGCCCTTGCTGAGTACAAAGAGGTCGCGTTCCGCCCAGTCGGGCTGATCCGGCCGGTGACGCATGACGCTGTAAGCTGCCAGCAGCAGTTCCACCACAGAGAAACAGGTCGGGATATGGCCGTGACCGCTGGCGTGGGCGATCCTGAGAATCTCCTCGCGGATGGCAAGCGCGGTAGACATGGTCACAGCTCCACGAAAGAGACGCGGGCAGTCATGGGCAAACGTTCGATGCGGAGCCCTTCCAACCCGAAGACTTCACGCAGGGCAAGGGTTTCGCCGGGGAAAATGTCGTCGCACAACTCGTCGAAGACCAGAATGCTGCCCTTGCACAGGTGAGGGCGGATGGCCTCCAGGGCGGCCCTGGTCGGTTTGTAGATATCAAAGTCGAAGATGGCCAGGGAGATGATCGTCTCCGGGTGGTCAGCCAGATAGCGCGGTACCGTTTCGGTTGCGTCCCCTTTGACCAGTTCGTACTTTTTCAGATGGCCGATGGGATTCAGGGCCTCCTGCAGATGCAGCACCTCATCCAGGTATTGCTCGTATCCCTGCGGGACACCGAAGGAACCCTCGGTACAGCGCGAGGCGGTTCCATCTTCGGCACTCATCCCTTTGAATCCCTCGAAAGTGTCGAAGCCCAGGATCTTGCGGTGGCGATTGAAGGGCTCGAAGATCCCGCGCAGGGCGGACAGCAGCGAGAGTGTCTGGCCCCAGCGCACCCCGAATTCACAGACGATGCCGTGGGAGTGCAGTATCCGGCGGTAGATCTCGTGGAAGAACAGCACCCGGGAGAGGCTTTTTGAGCTGAGGTAGAGGCCCAGGTTGGCCAGGAGTTCCTCGTCGGGGATGGGCGTTTGGCGAAGCAGTTCGGTGAAACGGCCCTGGGCGTCTTTCTCACCGCCACTGGACAGGGTAATGGCATCGAATTTCGGTTGGCTCATCCACAGTACTCGTTGCTGTTGTCGGTGTCGTCCCAAAGGCTTCTGCAAACCGTGGGGCCTATGATTAGACCATGGTGGTTAGCAGGCATCAAACGCGCTATTCCAGAACCAGCTCGCCGTTGGCGAAGAGGGCCAGATCGGTGGCGCTGTCCACCTCACCTCAGCAGCCGGTGATGGCCAGGCTTGCAGTTAGGAGCTGGCTTAATAGGGTGGTCATGTCGAGCTGGTCTAGGTCCCCGGATTGATACTGGTCTGGCTCGGCATAGCTTTTGATGATCAGGTAGTGAAGTTCACTATTGTATCAAGGCTTTTGGGGATTGTTTTTTCAGTGAGTCGAAAAAATTGGTGTAATGCAGATTTATTTCTATACTTCACAAAGCAGTGTCAAGATTGGTCTGACAGTTAACTGGATACTGTTTTTATCTGATTATCAATTTGCCCTATTATCTCGCTAACTTCTAGCGAAATTCCTATATCTACTGGAGATATCGATGAAGAAACAATGCCTCTATTTACTCATAGCAGCTCTCATTCCTTCCGTAAGCTTTGCGGATTGGGTAGTTGGACAAGGAAACGGCATGTCGACGCAAAGTGCCAGAGTGAAAAGTGTATCAAGTGATTGGGGTAATACCGGTAGTTTTGGTGTTGAAGTTGAAGGGGGGAGCGGTATATGTACAAACAGATGGGTGGTTTTTGACAAAACGGCAATGAGTGCAGAAACGTATCGTAATTCATTTGAATTGGCAAAACTCGCGTTTATTCATGGCTTCAAGGTTAATATTTACAACTATGCGGAGAATGGAGATTGCAACACGGTTGACTTCATTGAGGTAGTTAGAAACTAATGGTGCCCAGGGCATTGCTCTTGGCCTTGGATATGCAGGCAATGCAGAAGGCAAATCCCTGATGCTACAAATATAAGACTTGGCCGTATTCTATAACTGGTTTTTTTATTATGGGTTAAAAGTTTGGTAAAAGGAGTTGCTTTGAAGTTTGATGAATCCGGCAATGTTGAAGATCGCATGTTTTTAGCTGTAGTATAAACGTAATTATGTAAATTTCTACATGTGATAAATACGGTATTTTATATTGCCGATGTTAAAATAAAATTCATCGGTATGGTGTGGTGGTTAGCGGCCAAGCAAACGCGCTATGTCAGAACCAGTTTGCCATTGGCGATCATGGTTTCATAGAGGGCCAGATCGGTGGCGCTGTCCACCTCACCCCAGCCGTTGGCTTCTCGACCGCTGCCTGCAGTGGGTCATCAAGATCGTGGTGATTCCAGAGACAGGCAAACCAGCCATCTTCCTGCAACAGCCGATGGCTCTCCTTCAGGGAACGGGGCCGATCGGTTACATTGAATGAAGAGCCGAAGGTTACCAAGCGGAAGTGGGATGAGGGCTGTCCGGTCTCTTCACCAATACCGGTGCTCCAGGCCACCTTGTCCCGATCTGCGGTCTGTCGGATGCCGAGTTCCCGCATGGCCTCGTTGGGTTCAACCGCAGCCACCTCAAGGCCATGATCAAGCAGTTGGCGTGTCAGGTGGCCGATGCCAGCATCGACATCGCAGACCCGATTTCCTAGGGAGAGGTGGCGTCCAGATCATGGCGTTCGTCGCTGTCTCCGAATAGTCGGGCCGTTTGAGGTAGGCCTGTGCCAGATCGGTATAGTCCCATTGAACGCACATAGTATGGTTCCCTGATGTGGTTGATTGGATGATGTTTGCTTCAGCCGCTTTGCACCAGACAGTTGAAAATGCGGTCTGCTGTCATATCTGGTGTTGATTGTCGATCACCAAGTCCGGCGCAGCAGGTTCGTCAAAGGGGGTATCTATACCGAGCACATGACGCGTTTTCCCGGTTTGTGCTGCGGCATAGATGCCCTTGGGGTCGCGTGCTGCCAGTACCTTTGTCGGCACACGCAGGTAGACCTCCAGATAGCCCGGCAGATGGTCGCGGTTCCAGCGGTGGCACTCGGCAAACAGGGAAATGGTGGCGCAGACGACCGTCAATCCCTGTCCTGCCAGCAGGCCGCAGAGCCGTCCGTAGGTTTGGGCGAGACGCAGTCGGTCATCGGGGTGGTGCCCTGCCTGATCGCCGAACACAGTTCGCAGTTCATCGCCATCGAGCAGAACCACCGATCGCTCCTCCAATCGCAGCCGATCGACCACCCGTCGGGCCGTGGTCGATTTGCCCGCTCCGGAAAGGCCGGTTATCCAGATCACCTGTCCTGACATCAGCGCTGCCACTCGTGGCGGTGGCGAAGCCACCACTCGGTGGTGATGGCGATCCCGGATGCGGGGTCGTGGGCTGGGTGCCAGCCAGTCATGCTGGACAGTTTGTTGCAATCCAAGACGCGATGGCGGATGGTGGTGGGGGCGGACTCGGACTCGGTGTAATGGATGGCAGAGGGATGATGGCCCGCTGCCGCCAGTGCCCAATCGACCACCTCTCCGACGCTCACTGGTTTGCCGTAACCCAGATTGAAGACATCGAAGGCAATGGTATCTGTCTCCAACAGGCGTACCACGGCAGTGGCAAAGTCGGTGGCGAGGATGACGTCGCGACTGACCTCGGGGCTGCCCCATACCTCGAAAGGGTCGAGCCGATCAACCGCCTTGCGGATCAGGGCGGGAATAAAGTTCGAACGTTTGGGGTCGAAGCGGGCGTAGGGGCCGAAGATGTTGGCGCTGCGGGCGATGACGATCTCCATGCCATATTTTTCGTGCCAGAAAGCGCACAGTTTTTCGGCGGCCCGTTTGGCCCAGCCGACACCAAGATAGGCTGTGTGTGGGTTCTGGTTGAGATCGAGCTGCTCTTCACGAATCGCTCCATCGGATTCCTGGTAGACCGAGGCGCTGGAGACGTAGACGGCACGGGATATCCCCGCTTCATGAAGGGCCTCCAGTAGCAGGGCATCCATCACCAGATTGTCGGTGACCTGCAGGCTGGGTTGGCTCAGTGCCGAGCACGCGCCCCCCGTGTTGGCAGCAGAAAGAATGGCGTAATCACAACCGGATGCTATCCGCTGACAATCCTCGCGCCGGGTGAGGTCGGCTTGATGGTATTCCACCCGTGGATCGTCCAACAGCGGGGCGGTGTGGTGCCATGTCCCGCGAATGGTTACTCCGGGGTGGGTGTCCAAAAGGGCGCGGACGATGTTGACACCGGCCATTCCTGCGGCGCCCGCCACCAATACCCGTTTGCTATCCAGCACGATCATAGCTACTTATTTGTCACTTTAAACATATCGAGATAGGCAGCCCCAATGGGGGGCGAGGCTGTGTGGATCACCGAAGTCATGTGAACGCGCAAGTTTTTGCTGAAATGTTCGATACGGAATTGTGACCAATGCAAAACAATCGAGGCTTCATGAATTACCACGTGGGCAAGTTGATTTTGGGGACTGGGATTTCCCCAAAACCTTTTATGAGGTGGCGCCTTTTTTGCGGTGGTTCTTGAGAAATTTTGGTGCAGAAGTTGAAACGGGATATCCCAGTACTTGTTACACCGCGTTTACCGGTTGACTTCAGCTTCCTTCAAGCTCCGTCGCAAATGGCTTACTTCGTTAGTCGCTATTGACTCGCGAAACCGAACCACGAATAGGTTGAATCATCTAAAGTCGGATTGGTCTGTGTAATGCCATTGTTGGTAAATGTTCTACATCCATTTGCTTGGAACATAACCGGCTTTCCATGAATATATGCATCTCGCGCTATGCTCGCCCATACATCACTTTCTGGATGATTTGGCGCCACATCGATTCTTTCAGCGGAACAGCCCGGTGCATTTACGGTTCTGTCCAAAATGATGTAGAGCCCGCCATCCCCGTAAGTGCCCATAAATCTAACGTTCGCAATAACAACCTCTCCGAACGCCTGACTTGAGAACAATATCAATAAAAAGACACCAATGCTCTTCATAATGACCTCCATCAAACTTAGGCAAATTATTCTAGGGAATCGATATTATCTTGTCATCCACTTTCTGCATTACAAACAGATAAACTTTCGTAATGATGATTAACAGTCCAGCACTACCTTAGCCACCGAAAGCCGCATCCAACATTTCAATGTAGGCGGCCTCAATGCGGGTAACGAGGCTGTGTGGATCGCCAAATCCATGTTTCACCACCATTGAGCGCAGCTGATTTCGGTACCGCTGTAGCTGTCCTGGGTCTCTGGCCAGACGACATGCCTTGGCCACGTAGTCGTTGGGCGATTCGGCGACCAGATCGGTCAGCCCGGAACCGACCAGGAGCGAGGAGCCATAAGCAGCGGCAAAGGTCTCACCGTGTAGAGAGGCCACCGGTACCCCCTGCCAGATCGATTCGGCGATGGTGTTTCCGCCGCAGTAGGGCCAGGTGTCGAGGCTGATGTCGACCTCGGCATAAGCCTCCAGGATCTCCTGGCGGGTGCCGCCCGGCTCGATGCGCAATCGGTTGCTGCCGATGCCGTAGCCGGCCATGATTTGTTCGACGTATCGGCGATTGGCTGTGCGGTTGAGTTGGTGATTGCGCAGGTAGAGCACCGAATCCGGTGTCTCCGCCAGGATTTTCGCCCAAAGGGCCAGCAGTGGTTCGTTGATTTTGCTGCCGGAGCCGAAGCAGCCGAAGGTGACAAACCCTTTGGATTGGTGCGGCGGTGGGGATATTGGCGGAAGATCGGCCGAATCGTAGCTGAAGCAGGTGAAACAGCCGGGCAGTCGGTAGATTTTCTCACTGTAGTGGCGGTCAAAGTCGGGGGTTACGCAGTGCTCGTCGGCGATCACATAGTCGACATTGGGCACGCCGCAGGTGCCATTGTGGTTGAGGTATTGCACCTGGACCGGTGCACAGCGCTTGGCCAGGGCCAGAAAACGGTGACCGGGGGAAAAGCCGGTGATCTCGACGGCGATGTCGATTTGATCGATACGCAGCAATTCAACGAAGGCCTCTTCGCTGATGGGGCCGACTTCTTTGACGTGGTCAAAGGCCTCAAACATATAGGGCTGTACGCCTGTCCCCGCGTAGCAGAAGGTTTCGAAGCGCTCGCGGTCGTGGAGGGCGGCGAAATTTGCGCATTGGTAGCGCATGTATTCCGCGCCCCAGTGGGCTCCGATGTAGCCGATCCTGATCCTTTTGTTCGTATGACGTGGGCGTTGGATCTCGGGGTGTTCAGCCTCCAGACAGCGCTCCACCCATAGCCTGTGGAGCTTTTGGCAGGCCTCATTGTCAAAGGCCGGATGTTTGAGCGCAGCCTGTACCGCCATCGACATGAAGGGCAATCGGTTTTTTTCCGATAGCCCCTGTCTGTTCCACAGCGTGACCGCTGGATGGATCAGGCCGCGATCACAGAGAATGTTGGCGACATAGCCATAGAACCACTCGTCCATGGCCGGCAAAACGAGTCGTTGGCGACCGTCGGGGCCGATCTCTATGGGGGGCTCCTGAACTCTTCCCGCTGCGGCCTTCTGCAGGTAGGCGGGCAGGTTTCGGGTCCAGTCGGTAATGTCGGAAGAGAGCAGCAGTCGGGCATAGCGATGGGCAAGCTGTCGCAGCTCGGGATTGGCCACCTCCAGGCTCCATTCCCTGGCATCGGCATCGACCCTGTCCAGTAATGCCTGTGCAGAGGGGTAATCCTTGGTCGCAATCAGGTGGTTGATGAAGACCGAGCCAGTGCGGTAGATGGCGTTGTATTTCAATGCCATGCTGAGCCACTTGGGCATGTCGACGTTTTCGTTGGGGTCCCAGAACACCTCGTCTCTGAGAAAGAGCCAGTCGATCAGTTCGGCCCGGGCGCGGTAGTGCTTGAATACCTGCTCTTTGGCGTGGCTGAGCTGATCGGGGTGTAAGGCGTATTTGGCTACCTTGCCCGGCAGATAGAGGATGGTCTTTTCTATGCCCAGTCGCGTCCACAGCTCGAACTCGACGCCATATTCGTGCCATTGATGGCTGTGCAGGCCGACATCGGTGAGCGCCTTCATGCGGAAGAAACTGGAGACGAAGTAGGGGGTGTAAGAGGCGGTGAGATAGTCGAGGAGGTTGAATGCCGAGCCGATGAATTCGCCGGTGATCTCGCCCTCGGCGTCGGTCACATAGGCATCTCCGGTGAGAACGTCAGCCCAAGGCATTTCCCCGAAGCGTTCGACCGCCGTTTTGACGGCATCTGGGAGCAGCTCCTCATCCGACAGACAGGAGCCAACGATCTCGCCGCTACAACGCCGCATGGCTCGCACCATCGCCTCTGCTGGTCCAGAGTCGGGTTCGGAGATGAGTGATATCCTATCGCCGTAGGATTTCAGGATCTCTAAAGTGCCGTCCGTGGAAGCACCGTCCTGGATCACCAGTTCAATGTTGTCGTAGCTCTGGTTCAACACGCTCTCCACTGCCCTCGAGATGCTCCCGACGCGGTCTTTGCAGAACATGAAGATCGAAACCAGTGGTTTTTCAGTGCTGTCCATCAATTTGTCTCCGAGTAATGGCCGAATTGTTCCGCCTCGCGGTACAGGGCGAGGTCTACTGAGTTTTCGAGCAGCAACCTCTCTTCTAGGGCGTTATCCAGTTGAATCCGTTTGGGATGATCCTTCCCGGTTACATGGTGCCGAGCCATCTTTTCTGGTGGTAATCCGAGAGAGATAAACCAGGGTGCAATCTCAGTATCCAGTCGAGCTGTCGGAAAAACCCGCTGAAAATGTTTGAGGATCGAAATTCCTTGTAACAGCAGCTGTTCTGTGGGGGGCAGGCCCGGTAATGGTGACGTTGCAAAGGAGGGGAAACAGTAGGCGAGCCACAGAGTCTGGAAATTTCTTGGATGCTGAGCGTACCACTCCTCGAAATCGGGCGCAGGCTTGCCGAGGCGCTCATGAAACTGATAGGTGAAAAAGTTGTAGGTTGAAACAATTTGGTCGGGTGGATAGCGCAGGGTCAGTGCCAGCTCGATATATCGCTCTGGAAAGAGCTGGATCAGCTCATCTGTTACGTTGTGTCCAAAGATGACCCGTAGGCCATTGTGCCGGGCTGTGGGCAGGGATCTGATGAAGGCTGCTGCGGTTGTCCGTACATCTGGATCATCCGCTAAATAGTGGGTTTGGAGAAAACGTTCCTGCAAATGAATATCCAGGTGGCGGGCAATCGACTCTCCTCCGCTTTTATGCATATGAAGGAAAAGCGTCAAATGATGTTCCATTCCATCAGATTCTCGAAGTGGCTGTTTCTCGCTCACAAAAAGGTCCCTTGTTTGGTGATTCTCATCCTGTCTCACAGAGCACGCCAAAGGTGAAAGGGTGCAAATAGGTCGATGACCCGACCACGGAATCCAATCTGGTAGAGCCTCTCGCCGATTTCATCCTGTCTGCCCAAGGTGGCCAGTATCACTGTCTGGATCTCTTTCCCTTCCACCGTGGCGAGATATTCCGGTGCTCGTACCGTTCGATCAAGGAACAGGCCTCCCTGAGCGGTTGTGGCGTTGTCCAGGTAAAAGGGCACTTCAATCTCCCATTGTGTGCAAATGGCGCTGATGCTTCGTGCCACGTAACCTGTGCCGAAGAGTACCGCCTGCTTTATTCTTTTCAGACGCAGGCGTAACGCTATCCGGTCGAGCCATAATGCCAGCCGGGGGCCAAATGGCAGTGCACTTGGGTCGATCTTTTCCTTCGCATCCAACACCAGCAGCAGTCTGCGCGCCAGGTAGGTGATCGGCCCGTAGTGCAGGGACTTGAGTAATTCGTCGGCTGCCTCGTCTGGCGCATCCATGCCGAGCAATTGAATAACGTTGTGCAGGTGGCAGCCAGCAAGGGCGCGCCGGTGTAGACGCCGGATTTCAGGTGGCGTCTCCGATTCGCCCATGAGTTGATCGATGGTTTTTTTGCGAATGGCCAGGTGCTGAAACAGGCGCTCCTGGCTTCCCCCCAATTGGCTTGCATGGACCGAAAACTTGGCGATCACCCCAGGATGATAGGCCACCGGATGGTCACGGCCAAGCCGCCACCAGATGCACCAGTCGGCGTATCCCTCGTAGTTTTCGGGGTCCAATTCGAAAAGGCCTGCGCCGACAAGGGCATTACGTCGAAAGAAGGCGGAGGCAAAGCAGGGGATATATTCTGAACAAAGGACCTGCAGGTAGTCCCAGGGTCGCCCCCGGAGCAGGTTGAAGACCCGGCCTTCCAGATCGGTGAGATAGGTGTCGCCATAGATTGCGCCAAGTTCCGGTCGGTTGGCGAATTGCTGTGCCCCCCAACTCAATGCGCCCGGTAGCAACTCCTCGTCTGCCAGACAGCCGATGATAAATTCACCTCGGCAGCGGGAAAGGGCGAGATGGAAACCGTGGGCAGGCCCCTTGTCCGGCTGTACCTGCAATCGAATGCGGGAACCGTAGCGCAGCAGTCGTTCGATGGTGCCGTCCGTTGAATCGCCGTCTTGAACCACGATCTCGAAGTGAGGGTAATCCTGATTGAGGATGCTGTCGATGCACCGTTCGATGGATGCTGTACCGTTTTTAACCACGGTAAAAACCGAAATCAGCGGCGGCTTTTGGGCCGTTATCCTGTGCTCGGGCGGACTCATCGGTTGAGGAAGGTCCCTTGCCGGGCGACCCGTTCGCGCCAGTAGTCCAGCAAATCCTGCATGGTCTGCTCGAAGGGGATGTTCGGGGCCCAGCCGGTATGGCGCCGGAATTTGCTGGTGTCTGGGACCTGTAGGTCCGCATCTAAAGCACGCAGCCGGGCGGGATCGGTTTCGATGCGGATCGTCTCCGCACAGGTGGAGAGAGAGATGAGGTGATGGAGCATCTCGCCCACGGTGCAGGAGTACTCTCCGCCGATGTTGTAGTACTCGCCAGGGATGGGATCGATGGTGACCAACAGATGATAGGCACGCACCGCGTCGCGAACGTCGGACCAGGTGCGGAGGGAGTCGAGGTTGCCGGTACGCACCACCGGGGGCATCAGCCCCTGTTCGATCATGGCAATCTGTTTGGCAAAGGTGGATTCGGCGAAGACATCGCCGCGTCGCGGTCCGGTGTGGGTGAACATGCGGGTGGTGACCACCTTCATGCCATAGGCCTCGGCGTAGTAGCGTCCCACCAGATCAGTGCCCACCTTGGATATGGCATAGGGCGAGGCCGGGTGAAACCGGTTCTCCTCACCGATGGGCAGATCTTCCCGCGGCACCCTGCCGAATACCTCGGATGAGGCGCAGACATGAATGACCGGATCGAGTTGCTGGTGGCGTTTGATCATCTCCAACAGCCTGGCTGTTCCCAGAATATTGGTCTCCAACGTCTGGATAGGCGAGGTGAAGCTCGGTGCGGGATAGCTCTGGGCTGCAAGGTGAAAGACCATGTCGGGAAGGCTTTTGTCAATTGCCCCCTCCAGCGAGAAGGTATCATTGAGATCCCCCTCGATCAAAAACAGCCGATCCTCCCGGTTTGCCCGCTCCAACAGGTGCTCGATATTATCCAGCGGGCTGCGCCAACGACACATGCCATAGATGTCCCAATCGGTGTTTTCAAGCAGGTAGTCCGCCAGGTGGGAACCGACCATGCCGGTGATACCGGTAATAAGGCAGCGTGTCATGATTTCTCCAGGGTGCTGAGAAGAATTGAGAATGGATTAAAGGAACTTTGATGTTTTTCTGCCAAATAAAGGAGCCTCTGAATTAAACCATGCACGGAGATCTTGGCACCAAAATCCGCCATTTCTGCGTTACAAATCTTCGCAATAGCCCGCTATTACGTGCGATTTGTGCCTTGAACTGACGAATTTTGATCGCCAATCTCTCTCGCCCAGGCTTAAATCAGAGGTTCCTAAACTCCGTTATTATTCAATTGAGGATATGCTACGGTAAGATCCACCGTTTGCTATGAATTCCCTAAGTTGTCCTGCTGGCATAACAAGATCCGGGTATTCCCATAATAAGCCAATAACTATCCTGTTGTTGTAATCGCATGGTGATACAAGGCGGTCAAAGAAATTCAGTGCAGCATCCTTGTCAATAGCCGAGGCCATAGCTAAAGATATATAGGGAAACCAATAAATATTTATATTGATATCTGTTTTTGCTGAAAGAAGCAGGGCTTCTCCCAGTTGATGCCGGTTCTCATGCATGAGAAAACAACCAATAAAACACTTCCAGGTGTATTGTTCTGTGATGGTGAATTCTGATAATTCGCTATCCAAGTTCTGAAATACATTGTCTTTCGAGTCTGGGAATTGGTTCAATAATTTGAAAACATGGTGTCGAGAATTTCCATAGTCTAAACGGATACTTTTTTTCAACATGCCTTTTAGGTAATCAATGTCGCCTGTTTGAAGGTAGTTTGAAATGCCAAGCAAGCCATACTCTGCACTGTTTCCAGTTTCTTTTTCAATATCAGCAACTATGCGCTCTGCTTCTGAGAAATCGCCATGGCCTGCCAGAACTCTTGCGTACATTCCCTGCCAGGATCTGGACATGTTGCCTTTTTGATATTCGTCTTTTAGAAATGCCAGTACGCTATCTTGACTTTGGTGGTGTATCTGATTCCAAAGGAGCTGAATACTTAAATCAGTCATTGTTGGATTGGCTGATTGATACGCCTTAAAACAGGTCAGTGCATCCTCTGTTCTGTTGATGCCAGATAAGACCAGCAGTAGTTTTTCCAACAGTAACCGGTCGCCAGCGCCTAATGACTGTGCAAATTGCAATACCCCTTTGCTGCCGGCTGTTTCATCCAATTCCTGAATGGCATGGCGAATATCATGGAATGACGCGTTTCCCGATATCGGCACCATGGCGGTAGGCCTTTCCTTTCCGAGCTCAGCGTATAGTTTTAGCGCCATTTGATTGTTTAGGCTCATCGGTTACCCCATGCATCCTGGAATGTGTTATTCATACGTCACCCATATACTCCGATCTATACAGATGTTTTCTCAAGGGAACAGGCGTGATTCGTGATGGTTTGTCTGATCTGAGATTGTGGCTGGCATCAAAGTAATCGGGCCAGAGTTCTACTGCCTTTGCCAATAACTCTCTGGCCTGTTCTTTGCCTGATTGGAAATAGAGGGCGATAGCCAGGTTGTTGGCAGTTTCGGGTGTTTCTTGAATATCAAAGGCCCTTTTTAATGCGGTTGTCGCTGCCTCAATTTCACCATTTAGAAGCTGTAGTGTTCCTGCTTGAAATGCCTGCTTCCATTGGTCATTTAAGCTTGATTCCTCTTTGAGAGGCCTCAGCTCGTTCAGAAATGCCAAGGCCTGCGAATATTCCTCCCGGTAGGTGGCAATGAGCACCAGTGCCCAGGTGGCGGTCTCCTCATCTTCGCCATGCTCGATGTAAAGACGATGAATGGCTTCATAGTCAAATTTTTGCAGGCAGCGTTTATACATCTCGCGCTGCCGGTCGAGGTGGCGGGAGACACTGTCTGGATAGGCGTACATGCGATAGCCCGGCGTTTGGCTGTATTGAAACCGTGCTCCGGCCAGAATCATTCTGAGTACCAGATCGATGTCTTCCGGGCCGTGGAGATTTTCATCATAGCCTACTTGTTGGGCCAGGCTGGTGAGGAAGCCAATCTGTCCCGCACCGGGCAAGTAATTTCGCTCAAACAGTCGCGCAGGGACGGGGCTTTTGCAGATGAAATCCGGGATAGAGATTTCCCGGATTCGCTTTCCATGGGCGCCATCACAGAGCTCAAGGGCATCCGCAAAAATTTCATGTCCCGACGCTTCCAAGGCTGCTGTCATGCGCTGGATTCGACCGGGGAGCAGTTCGTCGTCTGCATCCAGCAGCATGCCGTATTGGGTGTGGATGTGATTCAGTCCACTTTGTCGGGTCAGGCCCAGGGATTGGTGACGCGGAGGCTGTACGACGGTGATCTGCTTCCCGCCTGCCTTTCGAGCCAATTCGCTGGTGTTGTCCGAGGAGAAGTCATCGACCAGCACGATGGGGTATGGGCCTTGCTGTATGACTGAAGCGATGGCGCGCTCTATGGTGTTTTCGGCGTTTCGTGCAGCAATGAGAATGGTGACTTCAGGCATGGCTTTGTGCCCAGGTCAAAGAATCTGCCGGAAATAGGGAATGGTCTGCTTCAGACCCGCCTCCAGTGCGACTTCTGGTGTCCAGTCGAGTTGTGCTCTGGCAATGCTAATGTCAGGTTGTCGCTGTTTGGGGTCATCTGCGGGTAAGGGGCTGGTGGTGATGGTGGAGGAGGAGCCGGTCAGATCAATAACCTTTTCTGCCAGATCCCTGACGGTGAACTCGACGGGATTGCCCAAATTGATCGGGCCGATAAACTCTTTTGGACTGTTCATGAGCTTGACCAATCCACTTACCATGTCATCAATGTAACAAAAGGAGCGGGTTTGGGTGCCATCGCCATAGAGGGAGATCGGCTCGTTTTTTAACGCCTGTACGATAAAGTTGCTGACGACGCGGCCATCGCAGGGCTGCATCTTGGGTCCGTAGGTGTTGAAGATACGGGCCACTTTGATTTCCAGGCCATGTTGGCGGTGATAGTCAAAGAACAGGGTTTCGGCGCAGCGTTTTCCCTCGTCATAGCAGGCGCGAGGGCCAATGGGGTTGACATTGCCCCAGTAGCTTTCCACCTGGGGGTGGATGCTGGGGTCACCGTAGATTTCACTGGTAGAGGCCTGGAGAATCTTGATGCCCAGTCTTTTTGCCAGTCCCAGCATGTTGATGGCGCCGTGGACGCTGGTCTTGGTGGTCTGTACCGGGTCGTGCTGGTAGTGAACGGGTGAGGCAGGGCAGGCCAGGTTGTATATCTCATCGACCTCGATATAGAGGGGAAAGGTGATGTCGTGTCGGATGAGTTCAAAGTAGGGATTGGACAAAAGGTGGGCGATATTCCTTTTGTCACCGGTAAAAAAGTTATCGACGCAGAGAACCTCGTGCCCCTTGAGCAGTAGGTATTCGCATAGATGAGCGCCAATAAAGCCAGCTCCCCCGGTGATCAAAATGCGCTTCTTGTTTTTTTCGGGCATGGAGCCTCGTCCAAAGGGTTTTTCAAATTCTCGGGGCTTGCCCGTAAGACCGCATGATAGCATGCGACACTTGAGGTTTCGGCGGGCCTGGATCCTTTATTCGGCCTGGGAACTGGTTTCTTGAGGCGGGGTTTTTCGGCAGGGTTAATACAGGATATGGCTGCGAACGTTTTGATTACGGCCTGTGGTGCCAAGGTATCTCTGGTGCGGGCCTTCAAGAAAGCTGTGGTGGCCTATGGCGGTACGGTGACGGCGGCAGATCATTCCCCCTTATCTCCGGCGCTGTTCGAGGCCCATGATCATGCTTTGCTGCCTTCGTGGGATGCACTGGATTTCAAGAGTCAGCTACTAAAACTCTGTCAGGATAAAAAGATCCGTTTGCTGGTGCCTACGGCAGATCGGGAGTTGCCCTATTTGTTTTCTTTGAAAGAAGGATTTAAAGAATGTGGCGTGCGACTGCTGTTGCCTTCACAAGAGGTGTTGCGTCTTTGTCAGGACAAAAAGGCCTTTATTGGGTTTTGCCAGGAACAGGGATTCCCTGTTCTGCCGGACAGTGATCAACCCGATGCCTTTCCGGTTTTTGTTCGGCCACGTTTTGGGCAAGGTAGTGTGGGAGCGATGAGGGTCGGTTCGCCGGAAATGTTCCAGGCCTTGCTGGGCGAGATGGCTGAGGTGGTGGTACAAGACTATGTGTCGGATACAGAGTATTCCATCGATCTGTTGATGGATCTGGAACCGGGGCGGGCATTACAAGCGGTTGCCAGGCAGCGTTTGGTTCAACGTGGTGGCGAGGCGCAGGTGAGTCGGGTTGAAGACGTGCCAGAACTGACCGAAATGTGCCTGCGTTTGGGTGAGGCCATGGGTTTGGTTGGACACAATGTGGTACAGGCCTTTTACTCGCCGGAAAATGGCGTGCGGTTTATCGAGGTGAATCCCCGTTTTGGTGGTGCCTCATCTCTTTCTATTCAGGCGGGGCTGGACTCTCCCTCCCGTTTGTTGGCATTGGCGTCAGGGGAAGCCTCTGCCAGAGACCCCCAGCCTATCAATTATGGCCTAGCCCTGCTGCGTTATGGCGAGGATCGGTTCGTTTCGTGATGTAGTGATTGGTAGATGAGCTCCGCTGTGCGCCAATCCTCTTCATCATCGATGTCCTGCACCAGATGGCGGGGGAGGATGATCGGAAGGGCTGCCTCGGAAAAAACCGATGTTCCGTCCAGCCAGGCCGAGGTTCTGCCCCAGTAGAATTGCCCGGCGTCGTGATAGGCTGGTTCCAGGTCCTGGGAACGGCTGGGTATATGCTCTGGAAAGAGTGGTGCAATACCTCCCTCTGGGGTGATACGCAGTCCGCGCTGGAAGGGGTAGGGGAAGCTGGTGATGGAAAGGGCAAAGTCCTTATCGGGTCGATCCAACAGGGCCTGGGCTGCCTGATATAGGTAGTTGGCTTGCATCAGTGGTGTGGTGGCGTAGGTGCAGCAGATCAACTCAGGGTGTTCGCCCTGTTCCAGCAGCCATCGAATGGCATGGGCCATGACTACGCCGGTGCCGCTGTGATCGTCGGCCAGTTCTGCGGGGCGCTTGAAGGGGGTTTCTGCTCCATAATCCCGTGCCACCTGGGCGATCTCTTCATCATCGGTGGAGACGATGATGCGATCGCAGAGGTCGCACTCCTTCAGCGCTGTAATGGGATAGCTGATCATGGGGCGGCCCAGAAAGGGCCTGATGTTTTTGCGTGGAATACGTTTGCTGCCGCCACGGGCGGGGATGATGGCGATGTTCATGATGCTGGCAAATTGGCAGAGGCCTGTTGGCGCAGCTCGGTAAGCAATGGCTGGTTGGGAAACTGGCGTAGCAGGGCATCGCAAAGATCAAAGAGTTGCTGGGCATGGCCCTGGGTCAACAACAAAGGAGCCAGCTTGGGCAGGATGGTGAGGTCATGGGGAAAGTGGTCAAGATAACGGGCGTAACTGTCGATGGCAGGTTCGGGTTGGCCCAGGGCCCTATACAGCTCTGCCAGCTGTTTGTGATGGGTGGGGTCGAGCTGACTTAACGCATCTAACGCCACCATTGCATTGTCAACATCCTGCTGATGCAGGCAAAGGGTGGCAACTCGGGTTAGGGCGAGTTTCAGTGTGGGGGCGTCGGGCGTCTCGAGAATGCCTTGGTAGGCCTCAAGGGCATTGCCGATATCATTGCGCAACTCGGCTTCGAGCCCTTGGCAATAAAGTTGATAGGGTTTGGCAATCTCATCTGGAAAAAGTTTGAGCCGGTGACTGAGGGCCTCCATGGCTTCCCGATCCTGCTGTTCCAGAAAACGGTGAATCAGAACCAAGGTTTTTTCCAGGGTCTGGGAGATCTCTGCCTTGGATGGGGTTAGGAGAGTGGGTGGAGTCAGCCCCTGGTCAATCCTCTCTTCAAACAGTTGGGCGCAGGCGTCGATGGGTTGACGCCATTCGGCGGAGAGCGCCCCGTACTTGTCGGCGTGGTTTGCGATCCAGCTGAAGCAGATGCCGTCGTAACCGTATTGGTGTGGTAATGGCAGGTTACTGAGATGTTTGCCCCATTTTATTACATCAATCCCCTGATTGGCCGGGGCAGCCGCCTCTTGTCGCAATAGATCCAGGCTTTGCATGGGAATGCGAATAATCGCCTGGGCTTTCTTCAGACAGTCGAGAAAAACAGTGAGGTAATAGGCTTGGTTGTCCAAGGCGCTGCCTGTCTCTTCGGCCTCCAAACGCAGGGAGATTTCGGCGAAACTCCGCCAATGGAGCCTCTTCACCAGATCGGCCAGGGGGTCTTCCCCCAAATACTGGTTGAGTTTTCTGAGTTTGTCGAAGGGATTTTTCTTGCCCTGGGTGCCCTTGCGGATTGATTTCAGCAGGCTTTGACCCTGTGTAATCTCCTTTTCCATGGCTTTGAGGTCACGGGTGGCCTTTTGCAGCACATTGCCCAGAGTCTTCCAATAGGCCTCCTTTTGGGGTTCTGGTAACTGCTGTTGGAGCTGCTCTTTGGCGGGTATCTCCATGGGTTCAGGTGTCACAGCAGTTAGAGGAAGGTGCTCGATTCCCGGCAGGGCCAATGAGCCAGGGTTGGGATTGATACAGCGCCCCCCCTGTTGCTGAAAGCTCTCTGCTTGTTCCCCAATGCCCCGGCCTGCTTCCAGATAATCCTGGGTAGAGAAAACAATCTGACCCGCATTATTTCTGGCTTTTTGTAAACGGGTATTCAGGCGCTGAGGCAGTGGGGAATCGGTTTCTGCATAGATCTGTCCCTGTCCATCGTGGCAAAGATCTACGCCCAAAAAGATGATTTGGCTGGCACTAAGCCAATAGGCCAAATCGATGGCGGTGTTGGTGACGGTGATGTCGTAGCTGGAGACAAACTCTTCATTCAGCGGGTTTGGCCAAGGTAGCCGTTTGCCCAGCACCACCTTGCGCCCAGGCCAAACGCTAATCAGGCTGTGGTTGCAGTGTGGCGTATAGGCCAAAACAGCCTCAGGGAACCTCAGCATGGAGAGACTTTGCTGAAAATTGATCGGAAAAGGATCCATGCTGACGATGATGTCCGGTTCGATCTGGTGATGGTGCAGGATGTGACAGACCCGGGAGATGGCCACGACGACCAAATGTGGTCGATGGGTCTTGACCCAGTCTAGCTGAGTGGTCATGGAGTGACCTGCAGCCAAAATGACCAGTGTTTTTCCCCTGAATAGACCATGGAGGGTCGAAGCAGCATCGTAGCTCAGTGGCGCGTTGAGCAGCATGTTGAGCAGCTGTGAGCGCTGATTCCCCCGGCCCTGATGAACAAAAGTTCTGACCTGAATCTCCTCTTCCAGTTGCAGCTGTAGTTCGTGGTACTGGGGCAGTCGACCACCTTGCGCAGCGACAGAGTGGTGCAACCGGACATTGTTCAGGTAGAAGTAGAAGGTTTCACCCAGATCCGAAGTGGCATCGAGGATCGTAAAGGCTTCATCGGCGCGGGCGATAATGAGGCGCGGGTTGGGTGGTGGCAAATTGGGCTGGATCAGTGGCAGCAGTTCATCTGTTTCAATAAAAAGATAACGGGCTCCTTTGGGAACACCGTTCTGGTGAACGAATTGAGGCAGTAAGCCGGAATCCGTGCCGAGAACGATATGCAGGGTATTCTCGCGGAAAAAAACGGGGCCAAGGCCCTGCTCGAAGAGAGCTGAGGCCTCTGTCTGAACAAAATCCTCTCCATTGACAGAGCCCAAATAGCGATCGCCGAAGCTGTTGGTCAGGAAAGGTTCTTGGCTGGCAGTCATGTGACCTATCTTAGTGTGCTCTCTTTATATCTGGAAGGGGATCGAAAAAAAAGCTCAAGAAACTCTTGGGTCGGACGTTACAGTTCTCGGAAGCGGTAAATGCAGTTGATCAACAGCATATCCGCTAAATGTGAAACGGCCAGGATTCAGCGACTAGTTTGGCGCTCCGGCCAGAGTGAGGACAAGATCATGAGTATTACCGTCAATACCAATGTGTATGCATTGTCGGCTCAGCGCAATCTCAGCCGGACCCAAGCCACCCTACAAACAGCCATGCAACGCCTTTCATCTGGCCTGCGCATCAACCAGGCGAAAGATGACGCTGCAGGTCTCGCGGTGGCTCAGCGTATGGAAGGTCAGGCTCGGGGGGCCGCTGTGGCCCAGCGAACCCTTGCCGATGGTATTTCCTTCCTGTCTGTGGCAGACAGCACCCTGCGGGATCTCAGCGATACCTTGCATCGAATGAGAGAGTTGGCGGTACAGGCATCCACCGGTACTTACACCAGTAATGACCGGGTGAAAATGGACACAGAATATCAGCAGTTAGATCTTGAGGTTGCTGCCGTACAGGCCCGTGGTACCTTCAATGGCAATGCCGTGGTCGGGACAAGTGCAGATGTGGTTGCCGATGCCAATGGGGGCACCATTAGCATCACGGGTGGTACCTCGGTAGGGCAGCCGGGTGGGGCGATAACAACTACCGGGGGAGCGACGACGGCGTTGACGGCTATCAGTAGTTCGTTGAATACCCTGGCCACCTCTTTGGCCAGTATTGGCGCCTATCAGAGCCGCTTGGAGAAAGCGATGTCATCTGCCATGGCCGTGGAAGAAGCTCAGTGGGCCGCCCGAGGTCGTATCATGGATGCCGATTTTGCTAAGGAAACGACCAATATGACCAGCGCTCAGATCATTCAGCAGGCCGGTGTTTCGGCCTTGGCTCAGGCCAACCAGATTCCTCAGCTGGCGTTGGGATTGTTACAGTAAGTTTCGCTTTATCCCTTCGGGATTACAGGGTCCTCATGACTCAGGGATGAGTCTTCCTTCTCCCTTCATGCGGGAGGATAGCTAAGTTTTGATTTTGTATCGAGCCGGACTTGTTCCGGTTTTGTCGTTTCTTGGATTGCTGTTTGATCTGAAAGCGGAAAAAAATTGCCACCCGGCAAAAAAATTCCTCAAGTTCCTCTGTAAAAGGCCGTCAACATGACTGGAGGCGGTAAATATCTGGTTTTCCAGCTTATATATCCGCCACTGTTTAGCCTTAAAATCCATTTGATTTCAAGGCATTAAATACAGAGGAATGCAATCATGGCGATTACAGTCAACACAAATCCCTATGCGCTTTCGGCCCAGAGGAATCTCAGCCGAACTCAAACTAACCTGCAAACTGCAATGCAGCGTCTGTCATCTGGTTTACGCATCAATCAGGCCAAAGACGATGCCGCCGGCCTTGCGGTTGCTCAACGCATGGAAGGGCAAGCCCGGGGTGCTGCCGTTGCCCAGCAGACCATCAATGATGGTATCTCCTATCTTTCTGTAGCTGACAGCACCTTGCGTGACATCAGCGATACTCTGGAACGGATGAGAGAGCTGGCAGTGCAAGCAAAAACCGGTACCTATACCAGTAACGACCGGGTGAAAATGAATACGGAATTTCAGCAGCTGAATACCGAAGTGACTGCTGCCCAGGCCCGTGGTACCTTCAATGGTTCAGCGGTGGTCGGCGGGACGGCTGACGTTGTGGTTGATGCCAATGGAGGCACCATTTCTATCGGTGGTGGTTCTTCGGTGTCGGCACCAGGTGGTGATATTTTGAGTACGGCAAATGCAGGCACTGCCTTAACGGCTGTTAGTAGTTCATTGAATAGTCTTGCGACTTCTCTGGCTACTGTGGGTGCCTACCAAAGCCGTTTGGAAAAATCCCTCTCCACCGCCATGGCGGTAGAGGAGGCTCAGTGGAGTGCCCGTGGTCGCATCATGGATGCGGATTTCGCGAAGGAGACCTCGCGCATGACCAGTGCTCAGATTATCCAGCAGGCTGGTGTTGCTGCCTTGGCTCAGGCGAATACCATTCCTCAGCTGGCCCTGGGCCTTTTAGGCTAAACTTAAACCGTTAGCTTAAGTGAGTGGGATGCCCTGGCCAAAAGCCGGGGCTTCCCAAATCGAGGAAACGACGATGGCAACCGAAACGATGAGTGCAGTGGGTCTGAATTTATCGCCTTCAGTGGACGCCGCAATACGTACCGAAAATACCCCCTATTTATCCCGCGTTTTGTCAAAGAGTGATAACGTGGCTTCGGCTGAAGAGAAGCCAGAAAAGACGACTACATCCGATAGCGCATCGGTGCGCGAGGTGGATGTGGCCGCTTTGCGTGAGATGGTCGATCAGGCCAATCAGATGATGGCTGTACGCAATCCTAAACTTATGTTCAGTATTTACGAGGATACGGGTAGCCAGATGATTCAGGTCTTTGACCGGGATACCGAGGAGTTGATTCGGGAGTATCCACC
>JBNKLG010000024.1:0-35014 GCA_050292235.1 Sedimenticolaceae bacterium
CCTCCCCAGGCCGTTGTCGCTACGCAGAGGGCCAATAAGGCCAGGAGTAGGTTGATGCCGCGTTTCATCAGGTTGTCCTTTCGTTCCATTTTCCAGAGGGATTTTTTCAGGCTGAAATTGTTGTTCTATCCAATTCTATCCAAATAGATTTGGTGCCGGAGGACCAGTCGATACAGGTTAAGCGGTAACTACATTTCGGACCAAAAGCTAGCAGCTTATTGTTCAGCCTGTCAACAACCATTCAATATCAGAAAACGAGTCACGCTGTAAAATAGTTAGAACTTATTGTTCTAATGATATGATTTTATTTGTTTAATCATCAAGGGGAGGCCAATGCCCATCTCTTAACTCCTTGTGAAAACCCAATCGTAGAATGGGGCTGATGTTAACTGGTTCTGTAGCAGGATGGCCAGTGCCTCCCCTAAAAAAACCACGCCACCCATGGACAGAATAACCAGGGGTTCGTCCCAACAGCGGAGCCGGTGGGATCTTTCCTCTGAAAGGCAACCGCCCTACTTCACCATCTGATTCAAATCAAAAATCGGCAGCAGAATGGCCAGCACCACCACCAGAACCACCCCACCCATGGCCAGGATCAGCAGGGGCTCGAACAGGCCCAGCAGGGTGGCGGTGAGGGTTTCCACTTCCCGATCCTGGCTGTCGGCGGCGCGGCCCATCATCTCGTCCAGTTTGCCGCTGCTCTCGCCGCTGCCAATGAGGGATAAAACCATGGGGGGGGGGAAGTAGCGGGAGGTTTGCAGTGAGGCCACCAGGCCCGCACCCTCCCGGACCTTGGCTGCGGCCTCTTCCACAGGCACTTCAGGCCTGTGATGCCTGCGGAAAACAGCACATAAAGGTGCTGCCTTTACCGGGCTCGCTGCTGATCTGCAGCTCACTGCCGTGCCGAAACAGCACATGTTTGACGATCGCCAGCCCCAGACCGGTGCCACCACTGCTGCGGGAACGCCCCACATCCACCCGGTAAAAGCGTTCGGTCAGACGGGGGATGTGCTCCTTCTCAATGCCAATACCGCTATCCGTCACAGAGAAGCAGGGACCGCTCTCCTCATGCCCCCAACGAATATTGATGGCACCACCCGCCGGGGTATATCTCACCGCATTTGACACCAGATTGGAGAAAGCACTGTCGATCTCAGAAAAGACACCCACAAAGGAGGTCTCCTCCTCAATCTCCAGGGTGATCTGATGCTTTCTGCTGCCACTCAGGGTGATCGCCTCGTCTTTGATGGCGCTCAGCAGCGTTCGCACATCAAACCGCTCGGGTATGCGCTCATCTTTTCCCGATTCCAGCCGCGAGATCAGCAGCAAATCCTCCACGATTCGTTGCATACGGGTCGATTGCTGATACATCTGTTCAATGATCTGTTGCCACTGCTCCAGCCCCTCATCGCCGCTGTGGAGCATGCTTTCCAGATAGCCATGCACCACGGTGAGGGGCGTACGCATCTCGTGAGAGACATTGGCCACAAAATCACTGCGAATGGTCTCCAACTGTGCCAGACGGGTAATGTCCCTGGCCTGCAACAGGAGCTTGTCCTTACCGAACTCCACCATGCGCACCTCCAGGGTGATGGCATCATCCACCGGTGCAGGCATCTGGATCGACTGGTTAAAATCGCCAGCATCCAGATAGGCATGAAAGACAGGGTCTCTCAGCAAAGCGCGAATGTGCTCCCCGCGGCAACTTCTGCGATCAAAACCGAGGTTCTCATCGGCCTTTTTATTCCACCACTCCACGGTCTGATAGCTGTCCAGCACCACCGTAGCATCGGGCAATGCAGAGGTCGATTCCCTGAACTCAGAAAGGATTTTGCTGATCTTTTTTTTGTGCTTTTTTCTGAGCCGGATGAGCTCTTCTTCATAAATGCTCAAACCCATGGCCTTACTCGGAAAAACGATAGCCCGCGCCACGCACCGTATGGATCATCCCATCAGCCCCATAGGGTGCCAGAGCCACGCGCAGCCTTCTGATGTGCACATCGACCGTACGCTCTTCAATATAGACATTGGTCCCCCAGACCCGATCCAGCAGACGGGAGCGGCTGTAGACCTTGCCCGAGTGGGTCATAAAAAAGTGCAGCAGTTTGAACTCGGTGGGACCGAGGGCAACCTCTTGACCAGCATAAATTACCTGATGCGATGCCGGATTCAGATGTAGATCACCCACCGTAATGGCATCCTCCGTTGCGTGGGGAGAGACCCGACGCAAAATCACCTTGATGCGCGCCATCAATTCTCGAGGGGAGAAGGGTTTGGTCACATAATCCTCAGCCCCGGATTCCAGGCCACGCACCTTGTCATTCTCCTCACCTCGGGCGGTCAGCATGATCACCGGAATCTCACGGGTCAGATCATTGCTTTTCAGCTCCCGGGTCAGCTCAATACCGCTCATTTCCGGTAGCATCCAATCCATCAGGATCAGATCCGGTGGCGTCTCAGCCACCTTACGGCGAGCCTCAACCGCATCCTTGGCACCATAGCAGTCATAGTCCGCCTTGCTCAGGGCAAAGCAGATCATATCCATGACCGGCGCTTCGTCTTCAACCACGAGTATCTTTGCTGTCATCACTCAAATCACCCTAAATAAAGGTATCTTTGAACCGAAGTCCGGGGATTTCGGTATCCATTCAGCGCATGAGAACAGGTTTATGTTACGGATTTATGACGCCTTGAGCTTCAGGCCACACGCTCTGACGGTGAAAAAGATTCACCGGCCACCCCTATCATAACCGCCTTTCCTCTGCTGCCGTTGAACAGGGAGAATCCCGCCCCAACATAGGAAATCATTGCCGGCATGGCGTCTATCCGCCCCGATCAGCTATCATGGATCCCCTTTTTGGCAATCAACAGCAGCTATGGAAACCTTTCACGGCACCACTATTGTCTCTATCCGCCGCAACGGCCAGGTCGCACTGGGTGGCGATGGCCAGGTGACACTCGGCCACACCGTTATGAAGGCCAACGCCCGCAAGGTTCGGCGTCTTTATAAAGATCAGGTACTGGCCGGATTTGCCGGGGCCACCGCCGACGCCTTCACCTTGTTTGAACGCTTCGAGGGCAAATTGGAAAAGCACCATGGCCACCTGACCCGTGCCGCCGTCGAGCTGGCCAAGGACTGGCGCACCGACCGCATGTTACGCAAGCTGGAGGCGATGCTCTGTGTGGCTGATCACAGCGCCTCGCTGATCATCTCCGGCACCGGCGATGTACTGGAGCCGGAAGAGGGCCTGATGGCCATCGGCTCCGGCGGGGCCTACGCCCAGGCCGCCGCCCGTGCCCTGCTCGACAGCAGCGAACTGACTGCCGAGGAGATCGTCGACAAATCCCTGGCCATTGCCGCCGACATCTGTATTTACACCAACCACAACCGGGTCATCGAAGTCCTCGAGGCCGAGTAACCATGACAGACATCACCCCCCAAGAGATCGTCCGCGAACTGGACAAACACATCATCGGCCAGCAGGCTGCCAAACGCGCCGTGGCCATCGCCCTGCGCAACCGCCGTCGTCGCACCCAGGTGGATGAGCCATTACGCAGCGAGATCACCCCCAAAAATATTCTGATGATCGGCCCCACCGGGGTCGGCAAGACCGAGATTGCCCGGCGTCTGGCCAAGCTGGCCAATGCCCCTTTCATCAAGGTCGAGGCCACCAAGTTCACCGAGGTGGGCTATGTGGGCAAGGAGGTTGACTCCATCATCCGCGAGCTGGCCGATGTCGCCTTTGCCATGTACCGCGATCAGGAGCTGGAGAAGGTGAAGGTCACGGCGGAGCAGGCCGCTGAAGAGCGCGTTCTGGACGCCCTGTTGCCCTCGCCCAAGCCAAGCAGCTTTGACGAAGAGAGCCGTATGGGCGGTGGCGTCAGCGATGCCACCCGGGAAAAATTCCGCCTGCGCCTGCGCGACGGCGATCTCGACGACAAGGAGATCGAGATTGAAGTCAGCTCGCCCCAGATGGGCGTCGAGATCATGGCCCCCCCCGGCATGGAGGAGATGACCAGCCAGCTCCAGGGGCTGTTCCAGAACCTGGGCTCTGACCGGGCCAAACGGCGTAAACTGAGAGTTCGGGATGCCCTTGGCCTGCTCGCCGAGGAAGAGGCCGGAAAACGCATCAATCAGGAAGACCTCAAACTGCGCGCCCTGGAGGCGGTGCAGCAGCAGGGCATCGTCTTCATCGACGAGCTGGACAAGGTGGCCAAGCGCTCGGAATACGGTGGTCCCGATGTCTCCC
This sequence comes from Sedimenticolaceae bacterium, assembly GCA_050292235.1. Lineage (GTDB taxonomy): Bacteria > Pseudomonadota > Gammaproteobacteria > Chromatiales > Chromatiaceae > JBNKLG01. The sequence continues at coordinate 4,251 of JBNKLG010000024.1, forward strand.
GCGAGGGGGTGCAGCGCGACCTGCTGCCGCTGGTGGAGGGCTGCGCCATCAACACCAAGCACGGTATGGTGCGGACGGATCACATCCTCTTTATCGCCTCCGGTGCCTTCCATCTGGCCAAGCCCTCGGATCTCATCCCCGAACTACAGGGGCGACTGCCGATCCGGGTCGAACTCAGCGCCCTCAGCAGTGAGGACTTCGTGCGGATTCTCAGTGAACCCGATGCGGCATTGACCACACAATACCAGGCCCTGATGGCGACCGAAGAGGTGACGCTCAACTTCACCCAGGAGGGGATCCAGCGCATTGCCGAGATCGCCTACCAGGTCAACGAGAGCACCGAGAACATCGGCGCCCGCCGCCTGCATACGGTGATGGAGCGTCTGCTGGAAGAACTCTCCTTCTCCGCCTCGGAACAGCGGGGCGAGACGATCGAAATCGATGCCGCCTATGTCGATCGGTCTCTTAACGATCTGGCGGAAGATCAGGACCTGAGTCGTTTTATCTTGTAGCGGAGACCCGAACATGAGCCACCCCATGCCCACCGAGCTGAACCTGCACCGCCTCTCCAAGGTGCTGGAGATCCATTTCGACGATGGCAGCCAATATCAACTGCCCTGCGAATATCTGCGGGTCTATTCCCCCTCTGCCGAGGTTCAGGGCCACAGCCCGGACGAGCGCGTCTTGCAGTTGGGCAAGGAGGAGGTCGGTATTGACCGCATCGAACCCACCGGCAACTATGGCGTGACCCTCCATTTTGACGATGGCCACAACACCGGCATCTACTCCTGGGAAACCCTGTATAATCTGGGCAAACACCAGGAGGAGATGTGGGCCGCCTATCTTGAGGAGCTGACCGAAGCCGGTCACCAGCGCAAGGCCCCCTCCTGACCCCAGCCGTAGGAACCCTCCGTCGTGAACGATCCCATCAAGCCGGACAACGGCAACACCACCCACTTTGGTTATCAGCAGGTCCCAACGGGCGAAAAGGCCGAGCGGGTGCGTGCCGTCTTTGATTCGGTGGCCGACAACTACGATGTCATGAACGACCTCATGTCCTTCGGCATCCACCGGCTGTGGAAACGCTTCGCCATCGAGCTGGCAGGCATCAGACCGGGTCAGCGGGTGCTGGATCTCGCCTCGGGCACCGGCGATCTGGCTGGCCCCTTCGCCGGCCTGGTCGGCCCCAAGGGCCGTGTCATCATGAGCGACATCAACAACGCCATGCTCAGCCGGGGCCGCGACCGCATGCTCAACCAGGGCCATCTGGGCAACCTGGATGCAGTGCAGATCAACGCCGAGACCATCCCCTTTGCCGACCGCAGTTTCGATTGCGTCACCATCGCCTTCGGCCTGCGTAACGTCACCGACAAGGATCTGGCCCTGCGCGAGATGCAGCGGGTGCTCAAGCCCGGTGGCCGGGTGCTGGTACTGGAGTTCTCCCACCCCAGCAGTCAGGCCTTCTCCAAGCTCTATGACCTCTACTCCTTCAAGTTTCTGCCGCTGATGGGCCAGTTCGTGGCCAAGGATGCCGACAGCTACCGCTATCTGGCCGAGTCCATCCGCATGCACCCCGATCAGGAGACCCTGCAAGCTATGATGGAGACTGCCGGACTGGAACGCTGTGACTACCATAACCTCAGTGGCGGCATCGTCGCCATTCATCGCGGCTTTAAGCTCTGACCATGTCCATCGCGCAGACAGCCACGGCGGCCAGCGGTGCCCTGGAGGCCATGGTCAACGCCTACCTGCGCCTGGACCCGGAGATCTTCGCCCGACTGGCCGCCCTGCATGGCCAGGTCATCGCCATGGAGATGGTCGGCCCGGATATCACCCTCTGGTTCATCCCCGCCCCGGATCGCCTCTACATCCAGAGCCATTTCGAGGGCGAGGCCGACTGCACCCTGCGCGGCACCCCCATGGCCCTGGCCAAACTGGGGCTGGTGGAGGACAAAAGCGGCGAGCTGTTTGGCGGCGATATCGCCATCGAGGGGGACTCGGGCCTGGCCCAGCACTTTGGCCGGATCTTCGCCGAGATGGAGATCAACTGGGAGGCGCACCTGAGCCAATTCGTGGGGGATGTACCCGCCCAAGAGGCCAGCAACTATTGGCACCAACTCAAGGATTGGGGACAAGAGACCCACCGCACCCTGGAGCAAAACCTGGGGGCGTATCTCCAGGAAAGTCGCCTGCCCCATCCTGAAGCCGTCACCGCCTTCGCCGATGAGATCGATCGCCTGCGGGATGATGTTGAGCGACTGGAGGCACGGATCCAACGTCTCAGCACCAAGACCGCCCCATGAGAAAGCTGACCCAGCTCTGGCGGCTGTTCCACATCGCCTGGGTTCTACTTCGCAATGGCCTGGATGAGGTGCTTTTCGCCACCCATCTGTTCCGTCCACTACGATTTCTGATCACCCTCAGCCCCTGGTACTGGCTGCGCCGCCCCCATGACCGCCCCTTTGGTGAGCGCCTGCGCCTCTCTTTGGAAGAGCTGGGGCCGATCTTCGTCAAATTCGGCCAGGCCGTCTCCACCCGGCGCGATCTCCTGCCCAACGAGATCGCCGACGAACTGGCCAAGCTCCAGGATCGGGTACCTCCCTTTGCCTCGGATAAGGCCATTGAGGTCATCGAGACCGCCTTCGGCCAGTCCGTCAAAGAACTTTTTGATCAGTTCGACGCCCAACCCCTGGCCTCGGCCTCCATCGCCCAGGTACACGCCGCCCGCCTGCGTACAGGAGAAGACGTGGTGGTCAAGGTGCTGCGGCCCGGCATCGACAAGATCATCCGCCGCGATGTCGATCTGCTCTTCACCCTGGCCCGGCTGGGGGAGCGATTCTGGGGCGAGGGCAAACGTTTTCATCTGGTCGATGTGGTCAGCGAGTACGAAAAGACCGTGTTCGACGAACTGGATCTCACCCGCGAGGCAGGCAATGCGGCACTCATTCGCCGCAACTTCGCCAACAACAAACTCCTCTATGTGCCGGAGATCCACTGGGAATACACCAAGCCCCAGGCCATGGTGATGGAGCGCATCTATGGCACCCCGGTGGGTGATGTCGCCGCCCTCAAGCAGCAGGGCATCAACATGCAGAAACTGGGGGAAGATGGGGTGGAGATCTTCTTCACCCAGGTGTTCCACCACAACTTCTTCCATGCCGACATGCACCCCGGCAACATCTTCGTCGCCCCCAGCGGCCAGTACATCGCGGTGGATTTCGGCATCGTCGGCAGCCTGACCAAGGACGATCAACGCTATCTGGCGGAGAACCTGCTGGCCTTCTTCCACCGCGACTACCGCAAGGTCGCCGAACTCCATGTGGAATCCGGCTGGGTACCTAAAGAGACCCGGATCGAAGAGTTCGAGTCAGCCATCCGCACCGTCTGCGAGCCCATCTTTGAGCGGCCCATCAGCGAAATCTCCTTCGGCCACTTCCTGCTGCGCCTGTTTCAGACCGCCCGCCGCTTCAACATGGAAGTTCAGCCCCAACTGGTGCTGCTGCAAAAGACCCTGCTCAACATCGAAGGACTGGGGCGCCAGCTCTATCCCGAACTGGATCTGTGGAAAACCGCCAAACCCTTCCTGGAACGCTGGGCCGACAACCAGGTCGGCTTCCGTGCCTTCCTGCGCCGTGCCAAAGAGAACCTGCCCCTGGTCTCAGAGACCCTGCCAGACCTTCCCTTCAAGATGCACAAACTGGTGGACGACGGCCTCAAGGGCAAGCTCACGGTGCAGTGGGAATCCGAAGTGCTGGAACAACTGCAAAAAGACATGCGTCGCCAGAACCGCCGCCTGGTCAACAGCATCGCCGGCAGCGCCATGCTGCTGTGCAGCACCCTGCTGCTGACCTTCAACCCTTTGCTATTGAGCAGTCAGGCCGCTATTGCCATGGGCGTGAGTTTGGGCGCGGCGGGATTGTTGTTGTTGGCGAGTGCGGGGACTCGGAGCTAGGCCGGAGAACAGGGATTATATTTGCTGCGTCTCTTGGAATGCTTGAATGCGCAGGTTTCCCTACGTAAGGAAAGTGGGCCAGGCTTTTCCCTCGATACCATGCTCCTGCGTGGTAACGCATAAGGCGATATTCTGTTAGGTGATACTTACGACTGGATCATAGGGCTTGATGTATTTGGGAACCTCTGATTTAAGTCTGGGTGAGAGAGGTTGGTGATCAAAATTCGTCAGTTCAAGGCACAAATCGCACGTAATAGCAGGCTATTGCGAAGATTTGTAACGCAGAAATGGCGGATTTTGGTGCCAATATCTCCACGCATGGTTTAATTCAGAGATTCCTTTGGTAATAGCTAGCGCTGTAACGTTCACTATTAGCTGCATAACGAGAAACAAATATGCCTTGGTTGCCAATTTATGCAAATAAAGACGATTCTAAGATTTTGCTTAAGTTATTAAACGAAGATCAGAATGTTGCATTTATTGTTTCGAATGGTAAAAAAAGATGGAAAGCTGTACATGATATCGAAAGTTTAGATGATGGGAGGTATTGCATTTGGCACGTACCAAGTGGACAACTTCCCCTATTAGGTGCCTTCAAAAAGGAGGGTGTTCAAAACTCTGTGTCACAGCGCCATGTGCGTGTCTGGCCGTCCCTCAAAATGAATGGCCAGTTGTGATAAGGTGAGATTCCAGTTCTGCACGGGCCGTTCCAGACGTCCCTTGTGCATGTGCCCTATAGGCTTAGCGAGCCAAAGCGTTCTGAGCAAGCCATACGATGCAGCTGGCCTCGCAGGGATTGTTCCCGACAATCCCCTGCATGTCGCACGTCCTGTGCACCAAAAAAAAACCGCCAGATAGGGTCCGGCGGTAAAATGTGGAGGAGTGCAGTTAGATAATCTAACTGTGGACTTAGATTAAGGTACCAATACCCCTTGCCTCCATGATAATTAGCAATCGGAATCAAAAGTCATCATGATGCGATCAAAACCCTTGGCGATGGGTGAGCCCAAAGGCCTCACGCAAAGAGAGTCCGTTTGAACAAAACAACTGGTAGGCTGCTGCACAGCTGTCCTGAAAGGCGCCGAAATATTCTTCGCGCTCAATTTCGTGGCGGAATTCCCCATCTTTTTGGCAGTAGCGTTGCACCATAAGACGAAAATCGTGTTGGGATAGGGATCGATTCATCACACACCTCCGAGTTAGACTCACCGCCTGATCTTCATTTGCAATAAGTGAACCAATAATGCCCTATCTCCTTCTCATCATGCTGCTTCTCATCCTGATCTGGTTTTTGTTTCGTCTCTCAGTGCGCTGGCAACGCCTGGAGGCACAACTGGCCCAACCAGCTAGGATCGAGCCCCTATTCTCGCGGATGGCGGATTTTCTTTGGTTGCGCGACCGCCTCCAGTTGGACCAGGGTATGAACTACACCAGACACTGGTCCGCTGCCCCGGACTTTCTCAAACAGATTGCCGAGCACAGCCTCAAACACCAGCCCAGCCTGATTTTAGAGTGTGGCAGCGGTCTCTCCACACTGGTGCTGGCGGCCTGTTGCCGAGCCAATGGCAAAGGTCGGGTCGTCAGTCTGGAGCATGAGCCCGACTGTGCAGAAAGAACCAGAGAGGGGCTAAAGCGCCATGGTCTTGACGCCTATGCGATGGTCATTCTGGCGCCGCTGAAAGAGATCGAGATTGAGGGTGAGCACTACCGCTGGTACTGCCTGGGCGAGTTGCCCCAGGGTCCTTACGATCTGCTGGTCATCGATGGCCCGCCGGGGCCGATACAACCTTTGGCACGCTATCCGGCCCTACCCCTGCTTTCCCAGCACCTGAGCCGGCCTGGCTGGGTTTTTCTGGACGATGCGGAGCGGCCCGATGAGAAGGCCTGTGTTGCCCGCTGGCTCAGCCAGAACAGCGCAATAAAGCACCACTCTCTCAACCTGGAACGCGGCTGCTCACAGCTGAAACTCGGCTGAGGTGTTATGGGGAACCGACCAGCTCTCCAGAGCAGCATCCAGATCCCCTTCAGCACCGATCTCTTGCCAAAACCGACGAAAATCGTCACCGGCCTGTTCCAGTCGAAATGGTATCCAGTGGCTTTTATCGCGCAGAAAGAGCCGGATATTGGCCTCGACCGTAGCCAAATAGTCCTCAGCCAGCTCTTCGGGCATCTGGCCTGAGCCACCCAGCAGAATCCCGTCACGATAGGCCTGCATGATGCCGAAGCCCTGGCGCCGGACAAAACTCTCCACCACTGCCTGGGGTGCACGGCTCAGGTGCACGTAAAAGGCGCTATTCCCATAGGCCTGATCCAGCCGACCCAACAGCCAGCTGAGACGATTGTCGGCCTCAATGTGGTGGTCGGGATAGGCGAGACGATCCAGGCCAGTGAGGGCTAAACGACTCTCGTGACCCGCGCTGTAATTGGTGATGTGCTTACAGGCTGCAATGAAACTGCTGGAACCGCAGCGGCCACTATTGAGCACAAAGACGTTCATCAAGCCTGACCCTCAGCGCTTTTCCCTTCCTTCTGGTTCGACAGGATCGTCGCCTGGATAATCTCGCGCAGACTCCTGGCATTGGCAAAGGGCTTTAACACCATAGCGTAGGCTTCAAATGCGGTATGACCCAGACTCTCCATGGCTCACTGCTCATCCAGACCGGGATAGGTGCGTCTCAGCACTTCAATCTCGCCAAGGCATCCTGCCAAACCTGCTCCAGATCAGCGTACTCGGTCACCGCTGCGGCCAGTTGCCCGATCTTCTCCTCAGCCTGAAAGTCATCCGCAATGGCCGCGTAGCCAGATGCCTCAACGCCAAAATTATGACGGATGTTGTCGAGAAAACAGGCCATTTTTTCCCGGGCAACGGCCAAATCCTCCGCACCCTGCCACCAGGAGATAGGCTGGCCCCAGCGTTCTTCCAGCGCCTCCAGATAATGCAACGTCTCTGATTGGGTGTGCCGATAGCGCGTCAGTAATGTCTCCCGCATCTCGCGCAATGCGGTCGAAACCGCCTCGATGGCCAGTGGCCGTTGTGGATAGCCATCAGCAATGAGGCGCTCCAGGGTAAACAGCACCAGATCCCCATAGAACTGACGCTCAAACTCGGCGGCCAGATCCACCCGCTGATCCTCTCGCTGCACCCCCGGACGGGACTCCGCCGTACCGGTCTCCTCTAACGTCCGGGCATGGAGCAGAGGCAGGTTGATGCTGCCAAAGCCCTCGCCCAGACGGCGGCGCAGCCCCCGTCCCAAGACCGGCCCGGCCATGCGTAGACGCAGGGCGGCGAAGGGGATGGGATTAGCCAGAGCATCGGGCCGCATCACATAGTTGCCGGTATAGACGGTGCGGGCCGGGGCCAGGCTGGCCAGCGCCTCTTGATACTGGAAATGGGTCTGACGAGTGGGATGCTCGCCATCGAAAAAGCCGTTGAGCCGCCCGACAAAGGCACCGAGAGTCGCTGCATGATCATGCTCGCCTTCGAGATCACAGGCATAGCGGAAGGCACGCTTACCCGATGAGAAACCGAACAGATCCGCCATGTCATGATAGGCCGCGTCCGAACCCCCATCCATCAGCGATCCATGAAAGCGACAGGGCAATGTCGGATCCAGATTCTCCAGCTCAGCCACAAAGCTCTCGATATCGGCCAGACAATTGGCCGCCATCACCGAAGGGGAGACCGGCGGATCCCCCACCACCTTGCCGGTAAGAACGGTGACCGGCCGCTCATGAAAGGCCCGATCCAGGGCGTGCAGATAGTTGATCGCGTAGCAATCCCTGCCCTGATGGCGCAGGCAGAAGGCCTGATCGCTGTCGATGAACCAGAACAAAGGGCGATCCAACCGGGTTTGCCGCTGGGCCAGGGCCAGGTAGCAGCGATTACGCATGGCCGAGGCACCCTGACCACCAGGCTCCAGGCTACCCAGCAGCGGATTCAGCTGTTCAAGCAGAGCGGCGGGCAGACTGTTCAGGAGCTGCACCTGTTGTGAACGGCCCAGATAGTCCGTTAGCAACCCCTGACGACTGAAATCCGCTGCCAGGGCCGCATGGGCCTGAGCGTTGTTTTCCTGCCTGGAGTCCTCGGCGATCAGCACCTGAACCCGATCAAAGCCCCGGCCTGACTGGCCGCCATAGCCAAAAGTGCGGCAGAGCTGCAAAAGGCTCTCCAGACAACGGCGCAACTGGCGAGGCCGATCTGCGACCGGAATGACGATTACAAAGTGGTGACGGGCCTCGGTCACGCCTGACAGGAGCTCGCGCTCGCGAAACAGGGACTGATAGAGAGGCAGAAGTGACTCATCCAAACCCTGCGCCCAGAGGGCATGCTCGACTTCGGCCAGGGCCTGGCCGTAGTCTTTGGAGTTGGCAAATCGGCAGCGATAGTCCGCCAGTGCTGCGCCTACCTCATCTCCCATGGTTCAGCGTTTCGAGCTGTAATTGGGGAAGAGATCCCTATCCAGAGGGATTTCGATCAGGTTGATACCCTGGTGAAAATCCGCCTCGGCAAAGAGGGCATCCAGCTCAGCCTCTTGGGTGGGGTGCCAATAGTGGATGCCAAAGGACTGGGCCAGCAGGCGAAAATCCGGGTTGATGAAATCACAATCGATAAAGCGATCCCCGTAATGCTGATGCTGATTCTTGCGAATCAATCCCATGGTGCTGTTGTTGAACAAGACCACATTCAGCGAACGCTGGTAGTTCACCGCCGTCATCAACTCCATGCCACACATCTGAAACCCCCCATCCCCCAACAGGGCAAAAGTGGGGCGCTGCTCATGGAAGGTGGCACCAATGGCCGTCGGAATGGCCTGCCCCAGGGAGGAGACCCCCGCGTTAGGGTGGTAGCGGGCCGTGCTGGGCACCGCATAAAAATTCTGGGCAAAGATCATGTTGTCGTCGAACAGCCGGGCATCCGGACACTGACTAGCAAGGCGCTGGAAAAAGCCTTCGATCAGCTCCGTACCATCGGGGAAAAGGCGATAACCCTGGGCATCCTCAGGCCCTGGCAACGGCCTTTCTAACCCTGTGGCCGAATCAGATGGCAGACACTTCAGCAGGGCCGACAACAGATCCTGCAAATCGGCCTGAATGGCCAGTTCGGGGCTGAGGGTCTTGCCCAACTGACCAGGATCCAGATCCACCTGGATGATGCGTTTGCCCGCCAGCAGCAAATCGTCCCAGAGGTAACTGGTGCGTTCATTGAAACTGGCACCGAGGAACACCACCAGATCCGCCTGATGGCGAATGAAATCATAGGCTCGACCACCCGAAGTCACCCCCAGGGTGCCCAGGGCCAGGGGCGCCCCTTCACCGATGGCCCCCTTGCCCTTGAGGCTGGTCACCACCGGCAGATCCAGACGGCGGCTCAATTCTTCCAACAGGCCTTGAGCGCCTGCATGCAGCACACCATAGCCCGCCACCACCACGGGACGCTGGGCGGTCAAAAGGAGTTCGCGCAACCGCTCGATCTGATCCGACGGGGTACGCAATGGCCCGATGGGTGCCTGGACCGGTGGCAGTTCGGCCATCACCTCGGCATCCAGGGTCTCCTGTTGGACATTAAAGGGTAAGCAGAGCAAGACCGGGCCGGGCTGATTGCCCCGAAGCACCTGAGCTGCCTGTTTCAGCACCTGAGGCAGATAGTCGGTACGCTCAATCAGTCGGGCATAGCGGGTAATGCCCTTGAACAAGGCCACCTGGTCGATACTGCCGCCCTCACCGGAGCTCTCCTGCAGCCCACCCTTGCCAAACAAATAGGTGGGTGCCTCTCCGGTAATCACCAGCAACGGCTGCCGCTCAGCGTAGGCATTGGCCACACCGGTCACCAGATTGGTCGCACCCGGCCCGGCAGTCGCAATGCAGGCACCAATACCACCAGAAACACGCTGATGCCCACCAGCCATAAAGGCAGCACCCTGCTCATGCTTCGCCAAAACCGTATTCAGCGTAGAGGCATACAAACTGTCGTAGACTGGCAGAATATGGGCGCCAGGCATGCCAAAGACATGGCTCACCCCCAGACGTTCCATAAAAGCGATCAGATAATCACTGACCGAGATACGTGAAGAAGACAAGGTACTCAATACTCATATGCTCAGTTTCGGCCACCATCATAGTACAGTCATCCAAAGCATGCGCCCGCCCTTCCTCTTATTGACCCCTGCCTGCATCCTCCTCGGGTACAGTCTCGCCTGGCAGGAGGGAGGGGCCATCAGCCTTGGGGACCTGCTGTTGGTACTCCTGGGGGGGCTGGCTGCCCACATCAGCGTCAATACCCTGAACGAATACGAGGATTTCCACAGCGGACTCGATGCCCTGACCCGAAAAACCCCTTTCAGTGGCGGCAGCGGTGCCCTGGTCGCCAATCCAGCTGCCGCTGGCTGGGTCTGGCAAGCTACTTTGGCGGCGCTTTTTTTCACCGGTCTGATCGGCCTCTATTTCCTTGTCACTCGCGGCTGGGTTTTGCTACCCCTCGGCCTGACAGGACTGGCCCTCATCCTCAGCTATACCAAATGGCTCAATCGCAACCCGCTGCTCTGTCTTTTGGCCCCTGGCCTGGGCTTCGGCCCTTTGATGACCGGCGGCAGCTACCTTGCTCTGGGCGGAAACGGTACGCTATCCGCCTGGGCCATCACGCTGATCCCTATGGCCCTGGTCAGCAACCTGCTCCTCCTGAACCAATTCCCCGATATCGACGCCGATCAGAAAATTGGACGTCGCCATTTTCCCATTGTCTATGGCACTCTTTGGAGCAGCCGCCTTTACGCACTCCTGTCCCTTTGCGCTGCCCTGATTTTGGCCATTGCCCTAGTGAACGGCAACCTGCCCTTGTTCGCGCTGCTGGCCGCTCTTCCTCTCACGCTGGCTCTCCCCGTCAGCATCGGTGCCCATCGCCACGGCCAGCACATCGAACACTTACTGCCCTATATGGGCATGAATGTAATCATCAGCTTACTGACGCCAAGCCTATTGGCAGCGGGCATCCTCCTTGGTTAAGCAGATTTCAGCCCGTCAATCCCATTGAGATCATTTCATATCCCAGCAGCGACAATATAAAAGCAATCTATCAGGAAAGCTTTCAATTTGACCGTAGAATCACAGCAAACATAATTTTAAGGAGTGGCAGATGGGCAAAAAACATGCCAGCATAAAACGCTCCTATGCCCCATAGTCTTTCATAATCGTTAGAGATACTAACGTAGATGCACAGTTACTTTTTTAAGCCATCTTCAAAAATCCAAGACTTCTGCTAGACTTTCAGGTCTATCAATAAAAACAAGACGACAAAAACCCAGCCTAAAGTGAAAGCAGCCACTACTGTCGTTCAGTCTTATTTTGGTAACCAAGGAAAAATCTGTGCGATATCAACCTATCGCACATCAGGAGCCAAACATGCTTACCAGATTTTCCTTTATTAGAATTTTGCTGTTTGGACTCCTCCTATGGCTTTCTGCCTCGATCGCCATTTTCGGGCTAGCCATATGGCAGCAATACTCTATAGCCAAGATCACCAACAGGCTGTATACACACCCATTTGTAGCAAACAATGCCGCACGCGATATCCGTGTCTACAGCAGGACCGCATGGGAATATGCAACCAAAATAGTTTATCACCGAGGGCTAAATCAGGAATCGTTGGACAAGATTAAAGAATTTGAAGATAAAACTGAAAAAACCTTTATCCTTCTACGCAAAACATATCTGGGGAAAGCAACAGACATTGACGAGATATATAATAATTATGAAAAATTAAAAAAAACATACCACACATCAGTGACAATGGTACAAAATGGCCAGACAAATAATGCCGGCAAGCATCTGGAAAAGAACAAGGCACTGGCCATTTACTACGCCCTATCCGACGATGTAAATGACGTAATAAAAACCACACACAACAGAGCGAAAATTTATATTAATGATGCGCTTTCATACGTACACCATGGGATGTGGATTCTAGCGGGAAGCGCTATCACACTACTACTTATCACCATACTGTCTGCCAATACTGTATTTAAATATATCAGGAAAGAGTTTATTACAATAAAAGAATTTGCGTCCAAGGTAGAACTAGGGGCGTTTATTAATATCCCATTAGACGCTGATGATAAAAATGAATTTGGCGATCTAAAAAGAACATTAAACACCATGTCAAGTGGCCTTTCTCAATCACGTGACCAACTCGTACAAAGTGAAAAAATGGCATCCCTTGGATCGTTGGTCGCTGGCGTATCGCATGAGATAAATACACCCGTTGGCATAGGATTAACCGGAGTAACGCATTTACAAAAGCTCATAAAAGAGCTAAAAATAAAATATGACAATAGCGAGATGGGGGAAGACGATTTTAATGAGTTCTTAGAACAGGCTATCGAGCTAGGCCGCTCCATCGAGTTAAATCTCAACAGAGCGGCCGATCATGTGCGAAGCTTCAAACAGGTGGCCGTAGACCAAACCTCTGAGGTGAAAAGAACCTTTAGACTTAAAGAATACATTGAAGAAATACTTGTAAGTTTACGGAACAAAACAAAAAAGACCAGGATTAAATTCACTATCGATATTGACGAAGGCCTACAGATAAGCAGTTATCCAGGCGCTTTTTCTCAAATCATCACTAACCTTGTGATCAATTCACTCGTCCACGCCTTCACTCCTGGCGCCATTGGCAATATCATCATACGCGCCAGAAACAAGGATACGCATCTTGTGTTGCATTACCAGGATGATGGCAAAGGAATAGAAAAACACATACTACAAAAAATATTCGACCCTTTTTTTACGACCAATCGGGAGCAAGGCGGCTCTGGACTGGGGCTAAACATTGCACACAATTTGGTCACACAACGACTTAAAGGCACAATTATCTGCAACAGCACTGCAGGAAAAGGGGTAGAGTTTATTATAGCCATACCCCTTAATGAGGACCCATAAAGATGGCTGAAAAAAAGACATTCCCATTTGCAATAAAATCCCCAGACTTAAAAGAAGCAACCGCTGGCTACTGGAAGATATTGATTGTAGATGATGAAGAAGAGGTACACGTTATTACTCGTGCAGTCCTAAGAAACTTCAGCTATGACATGTATGGATTGCAAATCTTGAGCGCATACAGTGGCGCAGAAGCAAAGAAACAACTAACTCTACATAACGATATAGCCCTTATTCTTCTGGATGTGGTCATGGAGTGCGATGACGCCGGATTGGAAGTGGCAAGATACATACGAGAAGAGATTAAGAATAATTTTATCCAAATTATACTACGCACCGGACAACCAGGATCAGCTCCAGAACAACAGGTGATAAGAAACTATGAGATAAATGACTATAAAGAAAAGACAGAGCTGACCTCATCCAAACTACATACTACCGTCCTTACTGCACTTCGAGCCTATAAAAATATCAGAATGCTGGAAAAGAACCGCCTGGGACTCGAAAAGATACTTAATTCCACAAAAAGTTTTTTTAACAAACAATCCGAGAAAGATTTTTTAGAGGGGGTACTTATACAAATCGAGGCACTTTTACGATTGGATAGTGAGAGTAGTGGAGATCAGTACGATGGATTCTCAGCATTTCGAAAAGGAGAGCACGAGTATGAGATACTGGCTTCCACAGGCAGCTTTCAAGACCATGTCAACGAAATACCAAAAGAGGTTATCGAAAATCTTGATCGAGCCGCCAAAGACAAGTGCAGCTTTCTCCAAGAAAATATCTATGTTGGATATTTCTGCATCCAAAACCCTAATCTACTGGAAATCTTCATCTACTTCCAGGGAAGAAACAGGCTTACCTATGAAAACCAGATGCTTGTCGAGATATACATATCCAAGGCCGCCATTGCTCTCGAGAATATGGTACTTGCCAAAGAAATTCTCGATACTAAACGTGAAATCATCAATATGCTGGGCAACGTACTGGAGAGTCGATCCAAAGAGACAGCCAACCATGTCCAGCGGGTGGCGGCCATTTCGTATTATCTTGCCAAGGAATATGGCCTGAATGAAAGTGAAGCCACGCTTCTTAAAAACGCATCTCCACTGCACGATGTAGGTAAAATTGGCATTGAAGACAACATATTACTCAAACCTTCGCGTCTCGATGCTGAAGAGTATGAAAGAATCAAGCAGCATACAACTATTGGTTATGACATACTTAAAGTTTCGGATCGAGATCTCATCAAAGCAGCAGCCACCATTGCCCATGAGCATCATGAACGCTGGGACGGCACAGGATATCCCAGAGGTCTCGCCAGAGATGCGATTCATATTTACGGACGAATTACAGCCATTGCTGACGTATTCGACGCCCTCTATCACAAGAGATGTTATAAGGAGCTCTGGCGCAAAGAAGAGGTTTATGCCTATTTTTTGGATGCCAAAGGAAAACAATTTGATCCGACTCTAACTGAAATCTTTTTGGAAAACTTTGAAGAGATATTGCAGTTGGAGTCTCATCTTGACTGAGACAAACTTGTCTCCGCTTGCATTTGCAAATGCCGATCGAAGACTCATAGCGACTGCAATGACTTTACACCAGCGATCCATCACTCAAGTCCCGTACCAAGAGAACTAGCTTATATCCACCTGCTCAGGCAGCAGGTTTTCCCGACCATATTGGATATGAAGCTTTTTATCGAGAAAGAACTGGACCAGTTCTGGATCCAGCTCCTGGTCCTTGACCATGAATTCTATAATCCGAAGGGTTTCTGACAGGGTTTTGGGTTTCTTATAGGGACGATCAGCAGCGGTAAGAGCCTCGAAAATATCGGCCAGCGCCATCATGCGTGCCTCTAAGCTCAATTGCCCGGCTGAAAGCCCCTTGGGATACCCCTTTCCATTGAGTTTCTCGTGATGGCCTCCGGCAATCTCTGGTATCCGGCGGAGTTTTTTCGGAAAGGGCAAAGGCTCCAGCATCTCGTTAGACATAAAAGCATGGCGATTGATGATAGCCCGCTCCGCTTCGCTGAGCGTGCCCTTGCGAATGGTCAGATTCGCCACCTCATCATCGGTCAAAAGCCGATCCTGGCAGCCATTGATACGCAATGATCGAGCCCCGATGGCCTGGATACGTTCAATATCCTCATCAGTCATAAATTCTTTGCCCACGTTGGCGTCTTTGAGAAAAACCCAATCATCCTGCAACTGAGCCAAATACTGCTGCAATCGCTCATCGAGCGCGGACATGGCACCCGGGTCTGCCCCTTGCTGTACCAAGGTCAGTTTTTCCTTTGCCGCCGCCAGCTCACACTCACGCGCATGAAGCTCAAAACGAGTCTTAACTGTTTCGATGCGATCGTAAATGGTTTCCAATTTGCTGGCCTTGTCCATCACGTGTTCCGGCGTGGTGATCTTGCCCACATCGTGCATCAAGGCGGCTATTCGAATTTCGTCCAGATCGTCACTACTGTAGTGCACATCTCTGTATCGCCCCTCCTTATCTTCATCAACAGCCTGAGCCAGCATCATGGCCAGCCTGGCGACCTTTTGCACATGACCACCGGTATAAGGGGATTTGGCATCAATAGCCGCCGCAATGCTACGGATAAAGGACTCCAACAAATTACGCAGGTCGTTGATCAAACGCACATTGGTCATCGCAATCGCCGCCTGAGAACCCAATGAGAGCAGCAACTGCTCATCTTCCTCGGTAAAAGCGATCACAGCCCCACTCTCTGGGTCTTTACGATTGATCAGTTGGCAGACACCCATCACTTCACCCTCGCGATTCTTCATTGGTATCACCAGCATGGACTGAGAGCGATAGCCGATCTTGGTATCGAATTTCCGTGTTCCCTCGAAGTTGTAATCTGAGCAGGCATAGACATCGGCAATGTTGACCAACGCACCCTCCACGGCACAGAGGGCAGCCACCATCTCGCGATTGGGCTCGCCTTCACAATAGAGGGGCACTTGCGGCCAACGGATGGGACCAGCGGTACCGCCCATGCGAAGATCCTGCGAACGGTTGGTGACTAAGGTAAAATCGAGGCAGCCTTCGGTCTCATTGACAAGGTAGAGTGTTCCACCGTCGGCATTGGAAAAATCCTGGGCCTCACTGAGTATCATCTCCATCAAACGATGGATGTTCGTTTCCGAGGAGAGCGCCATACCAATGCGATTGAGGCTCTCCATGCGAGCATTTTGTTTTTCCACATATTCGTGAATGGGCTCCAGCACACTGCTGAGCAACCTACTCACATCTTGACTTGATTTTGTTTTCATTGCCTTTATCCTCCTCCTTTCTTCAGGTAAAAACCATGTCTGGTCTTTCGCCTGTGTTCACTGAATTTTAGAGGTGTGGAAGAAAAAATCCCGTGCAGATTGTCACAGAACCCGGGGAAGCATGATGTCCCTCAAACAGGTTACCGGGCATTTGGAATGAGCCCATGCAGCTGATTCGCGGGCTCCACAACCTGCGCCCTGAGCACCGGGGTTGCGTTGCTACCATCGGCAATTTCGATGGCGTACACCTGGGCCATCAGACCGTATTCCGACGCTTGATTGAGGAAGGTCGAGAGCTGGGCCTGCCCGCCACCGTGATCACTTTTGAACCCCAACCCCTGGAGTTCTTTGCCCCGGTCAAGGCACCTGCCCGCCTGACCCGGCTGCGAGAAAAGCTGATCGCCATTGCCAACACCGGAATTGACCGGGTATTGGTGCTGGAGTTTAACCACCGACTGGCCACCATGACCGCTGACGATTTCGTGCGTCATTTTCTGATTGATGCGCTGGGCATTCATCATCTCTATGTGGGCGATGACTTCCGTTTTGGCCACAACCGCATTGGCAACAAGGCCCTGCTGGAATCCCTTGGCCAGGAAAACGGCTTTCGCGTTGATGACCTGCCCACGGTCAGCCACCTGGGCGAGCGCATCAGTAGCACCCGGATTCGTCAGGCGCTGCATATCGGAGATCTGGCGACTGCCGCCTCCTGTTTGGGGCGGCCATTCCGGCTTTGTGGCCGAGTGAGTCACGGCAATAAACGGGGCCGCACCATCGGTTTCCCCACCGCCAATCTCAACCTGCACCGTCATGCCAGCCCTTTAAATGGCGTCTTCGCAGTCAGAATACAGGGTATTGCCCCTGAACAGTCATTTGAAGGCGTGGCCAACATCGGCACCCGCCCGACAGTAGACCGGAATCTTCAGTATTTGCTGGAGGTTCACCTGTTCAATTTTCAGGGCGACCTTTATGGCCACCACCTCAGCGTAGAGCCGGTAAAGCGTATTCGGAAAGAGAAAAAGTTCGACTCTTTTGAACTGCTCAGAAGGCAAATTTTGAACGATGCCCAGGAAGCCAGAGATTTATTTATAAAATCTCATTCAGAAACATAGGCTTAAGCACACAAACAAGGTACACTATACGAAATAAAATGCACCGGAACGGATCATGGGGAGTCAACGCGGCAACAGAGTAGCTCACTTGCAAGATGCCATCGGCATACTGAAACAGATTGACCTGGCCCTGGATATGCATCTGGACTGGATGAAAAGACTGCACAAGATGCTAATCTGCAATCTGGAGCCTAACCTGGATGAAATATCACCCGATGCCCATCGCCATTGCAGCTTTGGCCAATGGTACTACCATCTCGACGATCTGCTCCGCTCTGAGCTCGAAAGCTCAAGTGCCATGGGCGCCCCCCATAAAGCAATGCATCAGGCTGCCCGCAAACTTCTTCTGGCCCGAGAACACAGAGGGGCCATCAACAGCGCAAATTACGAACACTTTATGGAGTTGGCGTCCGCCTTCAATCTCTCTCTGATCAGTTGCCAGAACGAGTTGATTCAGAGCATCTGTTCCATTGATCATTTAACTGGTGCATGGAACCGGCAATCCCTGAGTTTTCGTCTCCGCGAGGAAACCGAACGCGCCAGACGAACCGGCCATCCGCTTTGCCTCTGTATGCTTGATCTTGACCACTTCAAGCAGATCAATGACAACTATGGCCATAACATCGGTGACGAGGTGTTGAAGCAGCTCTCCCGGTTCTTAAAAAACCAGATACGGCCTTATGACAGCCTGTTTCGATATGGCGGCGAGGAGTTCATCCTCTGTCTGCCCAACACCCAGCTGGCCGAGGCCGGCAAAATGCTCAATCGGGTCTGTCGCAAGCTGAGCGAACATGCCATCGACACCCCAGCCCTCGAGATTCAAATCACGGCCTCCTTTGGTGTCGCTCTCAATCATGAAGGTGAGCATGTCGATCGCACCATTGAGCGGGCTGATCATGCCCTACTCTGTGCCAAAGCCAAAGGACGCAATCAGGTCTGTATTTGGAACATGGATGAGCATGGACAAAATTTTCCGCTGTATCGCGCTTAAGCCAACGCTTTCAGCCAGGTTTCAGCCCAGGTGCTGATCCAGAAAGTCTTCGATCCAGTGTTTTGGCTTGGCACTGCTGAAGCGGGCAATCTCCTCGCCTGCCACAAAGAGGATGACCGTGGGAAAACCCCGCACCCGGTAATGACCGGCCAGTTTCATATTCTCCCCCTCATCCACCTCCAGCTTCGCCAACAGCAGGGGATTCGGATAATCGGCCATGAGACGCTCCATCGTCGGCGCCAGGGCGATACAGGGCGCACACCAGTCTGCCCAGAAATCCACCAGCACCGGTGTCTGATGAGAAGCGTCGATTACCTGACCTTGAAAATCGGCCAGGTGCACGTCGAAGATATTGGTCGGGTGACTTTTCATCATGGCGATAGCCCATTATCCTGAGAGACCGCTATTCTACTTCCGGACGCTGAGATGACCACCTTTCCCCCAGCACAATACCCCTTCACCCGTATGCGACGCATGCGCAGGGATGACTTCTCCCGCCGCCTGATGCGTGAGACCCAGCTGACCCCCAATGACCTGATCTATCCGGTGTTCGTATTGGAAGGGGAAAACCAACGGGAGCCGGTGATTTCCATGCCCGGTGTCGAGCGCCTCAGCATCGATCTGTTGCTGAATGAGGCCCGCGAGGTCCATACCCTGGGAATACCCGCCATCGCCCTGTTCCCAGTCACACCCGCTTCGGCCAAATCCGATGATGCCCGCGAGGCCTACAACCCGGATGGCCTGGCTCAACGGGCCGCCAGGGCCTTGAAAGAGGCTGTGCCCGAACTGGGAGTCATCACCGATGTGGCCCTCGATCCCTTCACCAGCCATGGTCAGGATGGCCTTATCGACGCCAGCGGCTATGTAATGAACGACGAGACCGTGGCCGTGCTGGTCAAGCAGGCCCTCTCTCATGCCGAAGCCGGGGCCGATGTGGTGGCCCCCTCGGACATGATGGATGGCCGCATCGGCGACATTCGTGATGCCCTGGAGGCGGAGGGCCATATCCATACCCGCATCCTCGCCTATTCGGCCAAATACGCCTCCAGCTTCTACGGCCCCTTCCGCGACGCCGTTGGCTCTGCCGCCAATCTGGCCGGAGGCAACAAGTACAGCTATCAGCAGGACCCAGCCAACAGCGACGAAGCACTGCGTGAGATCGCCCTCGACCTGCAAGAGGGGGCGGACATGGTGATGATCAAGCCCGGCATGCCCTATCTCGACATCGTCCGCCGGGCCAAAGAGACCTTCGGCGCACCCACCTTCGTCTATCAGGTCAGCGGCGAATACGCCATGCTCATGGCCGCGGCTCAGAACGGCTGGCTGGAGGAGAAGGCCGTAATCCTGGAATCCCTGCTCAGCATCAAACGGGCCGGGGCCGACGGCATCCTTACCTATTTCGCCAAATCTGCCGCGCGGTGGCTCAATGACTGATCGTTACGCCGTTATCGGCAACCCCATCGGCCACTCCAAATCGCCCCTGATCCACAGCGCTTTTGCCAACGAGACCGGGGAGGATATCGCCTACGATCGCATTTTGGGTGAGGACTTCGCCGCCGATGCCCAAACCTTTTTTTCTGCGGGCGGCCATGGCCTCAACATCACCGTGCCCTTCAAGGAAGAGGCCTGGAAGCTGGCGGATGAACTCAGCCCCGGTGCCGAGGCCGCTCAGGCCGTCAATACCCTGATACGGCTGGAGGATGGCCGCTTGGCCGGACACAACACAGACGGGCCGGGACTGGTTCGGGATCTGACCCAGAACCATGGCCTCAACCTGGAAGGCCAGCGCATTCTGCTGCTGGGGGCTGGAGGGGCTGTGCGTGGCGTGCTGGCCCCCCTCTTGGTCCAGCAGCCTGATTCTCTCGTGATCGCTAACCGCACCGCCGCTAAGGCAATAGCCCTGGCCAAGACCTTTGGGGTGAGAGGTTGTGGATTGGATGCCCTGGCAGGACAGGCATTCGATCTCATCATCAACGGCACCGCCGCTGGTCTCAGTGGCGACATCCCGCCCATTCCGGACGACTGTCTGGCCGAGGGGGGTGTCAGCTACGACATGATGTACAGCGACCAGCCCACCGCTTTCGTCCGCTGGGGCCAGGCCCATGGCGCCCGACTGGCACTGGATGGACTGGGAATGCTGGTGGAGCAGGCGGCGGAATCCTTTTGGCTCTGGCGCGGGGTACGACCCCAAACCGCAGCCATCATCGCAACGATGCGGTGTGCACCTATGCCAGCTTGACGCGAAACAGCCCGACCTTCCCTCGCTACAAACTCTGCCCAACGGCACCATATATCACTGAAGTCACAGGAATAATTCGACAATCGGCAAGCCAATTGCGTCAAATGACCTATTGAAAAAAAAGGGGAAAACAACGCAGAATCCCGCAGACTGATCCGGAACAATAATGAAATTACCGCGCAAAGAACAGATCGATATTGCTGAGCTGTACCAGGAACACAGCAATGCCTTATATCGCTTTATCTCCGCCAAATTGTCCTCGAGCGATGCCGCCGATTTGATGCACGATACCTTCTTGCGCGTTTTGTGTTTGGCGAATGGCTATGAACTGCGCCGCCCCCGCCCTTTCCTCTTTCGAGTTGCCCATAACCTCGTCCTGGACCACCTCAAAGCCAGTCGTTCCAGCGGTCACGATCCTTGCAATGGCGATGAACATCTCCCTCAACAAACCCACCACATCACGCCAGAAATCTCGGTATATGACCAACAGCGCCTGAGGGTCATGCAATTGGCCATTGCTGAGCTGCCACCGCGATGCAAAGAGGTCTTTTTACTGTACAAATTTGAGCATTGCAGCCATAAGACCATTGCAAGACGACTGGGCATATCCACCAGCATGGTGGAAAAGCATGTCATCCGGGCACTCTCACACTGCCGGAAACGCCTGGCAGAGCTGGAATAATAATCATAGTTTCAATAGGTTACAAAACCCATCTGGACAAGAACCAGCATTGAACTACAATCACGCCCATGCCGGCCCATGACAGCGATCAGCCCTCTTCTTCTGCCCGAGATCAAGCTGCGGCCTGGTTTGTTCGCCAGGAGAACCATCCCCTCACCGGCCAGGAAAAAGCACTTTTCGAGCAGTGGCTGAACAGTGATCCCCTGCATCGTGAAGAATTTCAGGCTATCCAGAGGATGTGGCGGGAACTGGATGGTCTACAGGGGCTAGCCACCCACAACAAGAAGGCCACCAAGCGCCGCTGGCCACATGCCTTGGCGGCCTCTTTGCTGATCGGCGTTTGCACCGGGCTCTTTGTCTTTCTTTACGACCCCAACAGTTACCAAACCGACAAAGGTGAACAACTCAGACTTCGTCTGGCAGACCATTCCCTCGTGCACCTGAATAGCGACACCTCCCTTCAGGTCAAACTGACTGATGAAGAGCGTATTCTCACCTTGCATAAGGGCGAAGCCTATTTTGAGGTCAGCCACGACCCGGACAGGCCTTTCATTGTCATCACCGCAGGCGGTCGTGCTCGCGCACTCGGCACCCGATTCAATGTTGACAACCAAGCATCCCGCGTACAGGTGACCGTGGTGGAGGGCCGGGTAAAAGTCGCTACCGAAAACGGAGATTCCCGCTTGGTTAAGGCGGAAGAGATGGTCGCTTATCCTGTTGACGGACAGGCCCTGTCGTCGATAGCGCACCCCGATAAACATGCCCTGGCCTGGCTTGAAGGCCAGCTTTATTTTGAAGCGACGCCCCTGAGTGAGGTTGTCACGCAACTCAATCGCTATGTTGACACGCCTTTGCGCATTGCCGACCCCGAACTCAATACGCTCAAGCTCAGTGGATCCTTCCGCATCAGCCATCTTGAGGCACTGCCCAAGCTGTTGCCGCGCCTGCTGCCCGTCTCTTTGACCCGACACAACGGCTATCTTGAAATACGGCGTCAATGACAAAATAACCCTTTGCATGAAAGGCAAAGGTCTCGATACAGCCGCAAACCCTGGCCACATTTCACGCCACCCCTCTCTCATTTCTTTTCGCTGACGTCAGGTTTCTTCTCTGTCATTCGTCTTTAGTAGCAATGGCATTTTTTTGACCAAACCGACCTTCTCAACCCTATCCGCCCTTCATCACAGAGGAAGCACCGTGGCGTTTCAAAAAACAGCTCTCTTTTTGCGGCATCTCTCTTTCAAGCACAACATGATGATTCTTGCCCTGACGCTCCCCCTTGTGGTTCAGGCAGGCGAACCAACAACATTTGACATTGGCGCACAGCCACTTGCCTCAGCCCTGCGGGCGTTTACGGATCAATCACACAAAGATCTGCTCTATTCGACAGAGCAAGTCGAAGGGCTGCACACAAAGGGCATCCAGGGAACGTTTCAGCCAACAAAAGCACTGGACATGCTCTTAGCCGGGTCGGGCATCTCCGTTGAGCGCCATGGCGACGCTTACCTATTGGTTCAACCGAAAGCGTCCCAAAAACAGGGCAGAGAAAAACTGGATGGGGAGTTGCTACCCACCATCACGGTAACTGCCACCCGTACCCGGCGAGACCTGCTGAATGTGCCCGCCAGTGTTTCCATTGTCACGGCAGAAGAGATGGATCGACAGCATCTCACCAAGCCGGAAGATGCTTTGCGCACCGTACCAGGCCTTGATCTTGTCTACATAGGTGGGAACGCCTCCGCCAGCATCCCCATTCTGCGCGGTCTGGGCCAAAGTTTTGCGGGAACGACCACCCAATCGCTACTGAATGGCGTACCCGTCGAACCCCTGTCCATCACCCGCCGTTACCTCTGGTACATGGTCGATCCCTCCACCATTGAGCGCATGGAAGTGGTACGGGGTCCCAGTTCAGTACTCTACGGGCCCAATGCAATGGGTGGTGTTATCAATGTCATCACCAAACGGGGCAGGGGTGAACCCTTTGCCGAGGTGACTGCGGGTGCCGGCTCCCATAACGCCCATTCTCTCTCGGTAGCAGCCGGTGGTTCTGCCGGTGATCTTGATGTTTTCATCAGCGCCAGCCGTAACCAGACCGACGGCAACAAACCACTTACCGAAACCCCGGCTCCCTGGTCAGCCTGGTATCCTGCCGGCTATACCGACCTGGATGGCCGTGACAGCGAGTCCCTGAAGCTGAACACCCGACTGACGTGGTGGCTGAAAGACACCACCGATCTCTCCCTGGGCATCTACCATTTCGATAACGACGGCGCTGTTTTGGGAGGCCACCCAAACTACCGGATCAAACAGAAAGGCACGGTCATCGATACCGCTTTCACCCATCAGTTTTCCGGCGGTCAGCAGCTCAAAACCAAACTCACCCTTTCTGAGGTATCCGCGCCCAAGCGCACTTACGATGACATCACCTGGGGCGGAACCAACCTTGATCTGGTGCTGTGGGACAAAGAGGATGAAGACTCTGTGGCTGCCGATATCCAGCTCGATCTACACCCTTTGCCAGATAACACCCTGACACTGGGTGGTTCCTGGTGGCAAGGGCAGTTCTCTACCACCGAGTATGACCCGGCCAATAGCGTGACTTGGGAAGCTCAGAACAAAAGCCGCACCTACGGTATCTTCATTCAGGACGAGCACCGGTTCGATCGCCTGACGCTGACCCTGGGTGGCCGCTACGATGTCTACAAACATTATGATTATCAATCCAATGGGGCTGGCATTCCCGACGCCGACGACAGTGTTTTCACCCCACGTTTTGGCTTCAGTTATCAATTCCAGGAAGGGCTTTCCCTCTATGGTTCTGCCGGAACCGCCTACATCCCCGCGCCAAACAGCCTGAAATACCGCGCCAGCCCTTTTTGGCTGAGCAACCCGGGGCTGAAGCCTGAAACCGCCACCTCATACGAACTGGGATTGAAGTTCCGCTCGGTGGACGGTCTGGTTGAAGGCAGTGCTGCGGCCTATCACACCCTCTACAAAGACAAGATCTCGGTGATGACGGTCGGAACTCAGCGCCAGTTCCAGAACCTTGGAGAGACCCAGGTTCGTGGGGTTGAGCTGGACCTGCGCTCCCATCCGGGTGATTACTGGCAACCCTTTGCCAACTATACCTATACCGATTCTGAAATCACCCACAGCCCCTCCGATCCCACATTGGAAGGGAACCAGACCGCTAATACCCCGAAACACAAGTTCAATGTCGGACTGCTCTACGACAATCCCCAATGGATAACAGCACAGGCAACGGGGCGCTATGTTGGCGAACGCTATTTTCAAGACAACAACGAGGACAATACCCGTGTAAAGAGCCATTTCCTTGTCGATCTCAAGCTCTCCAAAACCCTGAAATCCGATCCGGGGGGAGAGTGGAGCACCAGCCTGTCTGTCGATAATATTTTTGACGAAGAAGCCTATGGATTCTGGTACGAAAAGCTGGATGGCCGCAACTATTGGCTGGAATTGACCGCCCGGTTTTGATGTTCACGATGAAGAGTCTTATCAAACTGCTGATCCTCACCCTAATGGTATCGCCGGCCCATGCCTGTCGGCCATTCGGCTCCTACCAGTTCGCCGAGGATGCGCAGGGCGATATCTGGTTTACCGAGGGTGACAATAACGCCATTTCACGCCTGGCACCGAATGGAAAGGTGACAGCACATCCTCTACCAACCGCCCAATCAGAGCCTGCCTCCATAGCATTATCCCCATCAGGCACCCTCTGGTTCATTGCTCTGGATACGGCGAAAATCGGGCGCATGGAACCGGATGGGCGCATCATCGAGTATGCCGCCCAAGACGGTCACCCGGGCAATATTGTTGTCGATGCTCAGGGCGACGCCTGGTTTACCCAAATGTCCGGCCATGAAAACGGCCATCAACACGGCAGCAAAGACAACATCGCCAAAATCGGGCGCGTTGATGCCCAGGGGCAAATACAGAGTTACCCAGTGCCGGAAGGCTGGCCGACCAGCATTGCCATGGATGGGCGAAACCGCGTCTGGGTAACCCTGCTCGTACCTGGCATCGCCCCAGCAAAACCTAAAGGCATCCTAACCCGGCTGGAACGTAGCGGAGAGTGGCACATCATCGAACATTGGGAAAACAGCTGCCCCAACAACTTGACGCCGGACAGCCGGGGAGGGCTGGTCTTTTCCGACCATTGCAGAGGCATTCTTGGCAGAATCTCCACAGAAGCCAAATACCTCACTCAAGCGCTGCCGCCGAAAACCTATATCCAGCAAATGTCGGCAGCAGCCGATGGCACATTATGGTTTACCGGCGATGAAAAAGGACGCCTGGGACGCATCGATCCACAGGGTCGGGTCAGTTACGTCCCACGGCCAGAAAATGGCGATCAGACTATGGCCGTTCTGGCCGCCAGCAATGGCGATATCCTCTTTTCCGAGTACTATAACTACAACATCAATCGCCTGAAGCAGAGCGGTGAGTTTGTTGAACACCTCATCAATGTCGATAATCGCAAACAGGTAAGAAAGGTTCGCGATGGGGAGATCTGCCGCCTGGAATTCGCCGCCCGTATTGCCTCCAAATCGGCCATGGACCGACAACGAGCCGAGGAAGTGCGTAATGGTCACTTCAGACCTGACGGCAACGGCACAGAAAGTCTGGTTCAGAAAAAATGTTTGGTTTGTCATGATGCCCGCCGCTTATTGCTGTCACGGCGTAGCGACTGGACACCCAGCATCAATCGCATGCGCAGCTACCGGAATATACGGGGTGTCGAACCCTTGACCAAAGCAGAACGGCTCAGACTGATCAGCTATTTCAATACCTATTACGGCCTGAGTGACCCGGCACAATAGCCGCAGCAGTCATCGCAACGATGCGGCATGCTCCTGTGCCAGCTTGACGTAGTTGTGCGCCGAGTAGCGAAGATAATCGCGCTCGTCTGAGATCAAAGGCCGCACGCGCCGTGCCGGCGAACCCAGCCAAAGATAGCCACCGTCCAATTGCTGGCCCGGCGTCACCAGACTGCCCGCCCCCAGCAGCACTTCAGCCTCCAGTTCAGCGCCGTCGAGGATGATGCTGCCCATACCAACCAGGCAGCGATCACCGATAGCACAGCCATGTAGGGTGACCTGATGGCCGACAGTCACCTCATCCCCCACGGTCACGCCATGACCACCCGGCACATACTCACTATCGTGAATCACGTGGACCACCGAACCATCCTGAATATTGGTTCTTTCACCAATGCGAATATGATGGATATCCCCACGCAAACAGCATTGGGGCCAGACACTGCTCTCTGCGCCCAAAACCACATCACCGATCAGCAGCGCTGTAGGATCGACCCAGGCATTCTGACCCAACCGGGGTGTTCGGCCACGAAATGAGCGGATGGGATTCATCGTGATACCTCTTTCAAAGCACGTTCCAACACCTCGACCCCTGCCCCATCACGACACCCCGCCTCACTGAGGATACGACGCCAGCGACGGGCACCGGGCTGACCATTGAACAGACCCAGAATATGGCGAACCAGGTTATATAATCGACCGCCCCTGGCCAGATGGGCCTCCAGATAAGGGATCAGCTGTACTACCGCCTCCGCCCGGCTGGGCAACCGATCTGCCTCGCCATAGAAGCGGCTGTCCACCTGGGCCAGCAGCCAGGGATCCTGATATGCGGCACGGCCCAACATGACGCCGTCACAACCTTCCAACTGAGCCTCCGCCTGATCCAGATCAAGCAGACCTCCGTTGAGGATGATCTCCAGATTGGGGAAATCCCGTTTCAACCGGAACACCACCCCATAATCCAGGGGTGGAACATCCCGATTTTCCTTGGGGCTCAACCCCTGCAACCAGGCCTTGCGGGCATGGACGATAAAGGTCTCGCAACCCGCCTCGGCCACCTGGCCGACAAAGTCGATCAATTCAGCGTAGCTGTCGCGCTCATCCACGCCGATGCGATGTTTGACGGTCACCGGAATATTCACCGTGTCCCGCATCGCCTTCACGGCATCGACCACCACCATCGGCGCCAACATCAGGCAGGCACCAAAACGACCGGATTGCACCCGATCCGACGGACAACCAACGTTCAGATTGATCTCATCGTAGCCCCACTCCTGACCCAATCGGGCACAGGCCGCCAAGTCACCCGGATCACTCCCTCCCAACTGCAACGCCAAAGGGTGTTCTGCGGGATCAAAATCGAGATGCCGGGGGCGGTCTCCATGCAGCAGTGCACCGGTGGTCACCATCTCGGTATAGAGCAGGGCCCGGCGGGTCAGCAGCCGATGAAAATAGCGGCAATGACGATCGGTCCAGTCCAGCATGGGGGCTGTGCAGAACTTCCGGCAGGGCAGGGGATTTTTGGCAGTCATTTGGCGGAGATCACAAAGCGAAAGGCCATTCTCTCATGGTTCCACCCGGATCCCGTGCTTGCTGTTGGCCCGCGGGGAAAATAGCTGGCGATTGATCTCCTTCTACCACTTTTGAGTTTTTCACCTTTGGGCTTCTTATCGGGTGGTTGCTTTGGATTGCGAACTATGCGGTACCACCTGAGGTAGGAGATAGCCAGGGGATTATCAGAATCAACCCGACACAGTAGTGTTCAAGGGTAAACATTGTATCCGATTGGCTCCGCCCCCTTTGCAGCCCAATACCTACCATCCATTAGCCCATAAGTCTATAGAGCATTTCTCACAGCATCCCCCTTTGCGTTTGGGTAGGATGGTTCCCTTTTTGGTCGAAAAATCGGGGCCCTGGATCACCAGAATTGCTGTTTGGTGATTTGATTTTCCAGCTTTCGGCACAAAGGGATGGAGAGATAAAACCTATGGATTTATGAGTATGTCAAACCAGATATCATAGGAGAAAGCGTATGAAAAAACAGATGCTAGCCGGATTTGTTGCTGCCACCCTGATGACGACGGCTTCTGCCGGTGTTGCCGAGAAAAAGGCCCAAAGAGAGGCCGATGAGGCAGTGACAAAGGCCACTGAGACCATGAAAACAACCTGTGGCAATGCCAATCTGAAGACCAGCATCGCATGGGACCAGATCGATACGGTGGCGAACAAGAATGCCGATAAGATGAAGGCTAAAAACCATGACCTTAAACAGTCCTATATTGCTGTTGGCAAACGCACCGTATCTACCCTGGAAGCGCTCACCAAAATCTGCAAGGACGATGCGGATTATAAGGCTGAAATTGCCAAAGTGGCTGAAGTGAAGGTAACGGTGAAAGAGGATTTTTCGGATTATAAGAGTGCCTTTGCCCTTGAAGGCACCAGCATCAATGTGCAAACGGGCCACTATATGGCACGAAGCGCTTCTGACTTTATGATTCGGTTGAAGAAAATCTTCTAAGAATCGCCTTCTGTTTCCCCCTCCTGATCAACCCCCTTGGTCAGGGGGTTGCAAGTCATTGAGGACCCCAGATGAGAAAAATCACGATGCTGCTGGCCAGCCTCCTGACGCTGTACCTGAGTCAGGCAGTGGCAGAGCAACCTGCGCTGGGTAAATATCCCAGGCTGTTCGTGGCGGGTGGTTACAGAGTCACCATACTGCGGATTGGTCAGGATGATAGCTCGGTTTTGATCAAGGTCGATGGTATCGATAACGGGCTGGATGGCCAGATTTTTCTGCACAAAAAGCTCTGCGACAACAAGCGCTGCACCAATTACAAATACGAAACTACTGAGATACCGGGTAATGTCAGATGGTGGACGATTCAATCCCATCGCCAACGGGATGATGTCGATAGCATGATTCTTTATCCGCCCGGTGTCGATAAAAAGTACGCTTTGCATCCAGATAAACGCCCGGACAGTTTTGATGCCAAGGCTTTCTATCATACCTATCTGGGGCAGAGAAAATAGCACTGGCCCCTGCTCGGGTTGCGAAGAGAGATGAACATGAAAACCTGTTTGGCTGCTGTTTTTGTCGCTGGCCAGTTATTGGTGGGCGTTGCGAATGGGGAGAATCTTTTCCCGGATCAGATGTCGATGGATGGGGCCATTGATGCCGTTTTGGCCCAGGTTGAGAAGGCAAACTACAAGGACATTGAGGTAATGACCACAGCCGGCAGCTTCTCGGGCGAGTTCGTCAAAAAATCTGGCGAAGTTCTAATCCTTAAGAAAAAAACCGGCAGCATCCATTTAGCGACCCAAAAAGAGAAAGCCCGCTACATGGTGATTGATCTAAAAGAAATCGCGGGCATTTCATTTTACCGGCTTGATTGACCCCTTAAGTCAAAGACCCCATCCTTTTGCACAACATAGCATGCAGATAATTAATAATCGGCGCAAAATCCAAACTCAGCCGACGCCCCGGACTCCAGCGTAGCATTCCAGGAAACCCCTGAAGCCGTAAGCTCCGTACCGGTTTGAGTCCAGACGGCATTCCACAGCGTTGTAATGGTGGCACCGACATCCAAGCTAATATCCCAAGTAAGTGATGAACTATTTGGATTTGTCACTGTTACCGTCGCGCAATAACCTTCATTCCAGGAAGAGATCATTGATAATGAAGTTGTTGCGGGTTCTACTGTATCGTCTTCTGCCTCGCCTTCATCTTCACCCGCACCCGTATCTTCCCCGGAATCGTCTGCGGTACCATCGCCGTTTTCGACATGTTCCTGTAATTGTACCCCGGTGTCGATCTCGGTTGTCAGCACTAATGAAACCGCATTGATTTCAACAGTCTGTCCCCAAAAATCGGTGATCCTGAAGTCATATGGACCTACTCCGAAACCGCTGTAACCGACGAAATAGTTATATGGTTCTCTGGATACTTTGGTGTAGTCATTGCCGGAGCCTGTAATCCGATATTCAAGTTGTGTAATCGGATAGCGATGATCACGAACTTGTACCGCAGTCCACCACTGGCTGGAACCTTCCTTAAAATAGAGCTTGATGTTGCCAGACTGATCATTGGCAACATAGTGCCATTTAATCGGGATGCGGCCTGCGGAAATATCCGCTATCTGGGCAAAGGCCGCTTGATCCAGATCGACATCCCCTTTAGCACATTCAGGACACTGATCATCGATACGCACCGTAACGCTAAGACCTGTATCCTCATTTGTTACCACGATGACACCACCGCATGCCGCAGAACCATCGTAATCAGTTGCATTCATGGCTGCAGTCAGTAAAGAGTCAGGCATTGGAAAACTACAGTTGCCCCCGCCACCATAACCATAAAATGTGCCTTCACCATGATGCGTTGAACTGTCTGCAAAAATTGAAGAGGAAAAACATGCCATACAGACGACCAATACTCCTTGGATACTCTTGCTCATAAAACCCCCTTTACGAAATGACGATATACGTTGGCAAATGATACAGATGAACGCGAAACCCATATCACCTTGAGGGAGGCATCCATCTGTCCGATTGTAGAACAGTCTGCTTATGAGGTCACAAGGCAAGTGTAAATACTGGAATGTGAGATGTGACGTTCGCTTGAAGGGTCCGTCAACTGTCCATTGGGTGACAGCCCACTGCTGTCCCACTTAGCGCGCAGATAAGAGTCCGGTTTCGTGAGCCTTTTGGTAAAATAGGTTTACCACAACTT
>JBNKLG010000025.1:0-34210 GCA_050292235.1 Sedimenticolaceae bacterium
TTTTTTAACTACAGCTATTTATATTGATTGAGGTTCTATTGCTATGTCCGATCGTGAAACAGGAACTGTAAAATGGTTCAACGAAGCCAAAGGCTATGGCTTCATCCAGCGCGCCAACGGCGCTGATCTTTTTGTACACTTCCGCTCCATCAACGGCTCCGGCTTCCGCACCCTGAAGGAAGGCCAATCTGTCGAATTCACCGTTGGTGAAGGTCAAAAAGGCCCACAAGCCGAGAACGTCACACCGCTGTGATGTTCTCGCCGTGGCAGGGCAACCTGCCCTGGCCACGGCACCATGAATTCCCTCCATGCGCCACCTCATAGCCCAGAACGGCTATCCCGAGGCGACGGAACTGCAAATGCTCGAGCGTTTGCTACCGTTGGCTGGTGCCTCATTATTGGAACTTGGCTGCGGTCGTGCCTGGATGACCCGCCAAATCGCCGAACGCTTCCCCGTTCGCCAAATCATTGCCACCGAAGTGGATGCCATTCAGCACGCCAAGAACCTGGAACTGGCACCGCTGGAGAAAATCCGTTTTGTCGAAGGAGGTATGGAAGCGATACCCCTGCCCGATGCCTCGGTGAACATCGCCATCATGCTCAAATCCCTGCATCATGTGCCCCTAAAGTTGATGGATCAAGGATTCAGAGAACTGCATCGGGTGCTCAAGCCCGGTGGACTGGCCTATATCTCCGAACCCGTCTACGAAGGCGAGCTTAATGGCATCATGCGCCTCTTTCACGACGAGTGCGAAGTGCGGGAAGCCGCCTTCAGCGCCACCCTAAGAGCTGCCGACCAGGGCCTGTTCCGGCATCAGGCCCAGCATTTCTTTGCCGCCCCCGGCCACTACCCGGACTGGGAGAGCTTCGAGCAACGCATGCTCAACGTCACCCACACCGAGCACCAGATCGACCCCGAGCTTTATCAGCGCATCAAACGCGCCTTTTGCGCCCATTTAGGAGAGGATGGGGCGCACTTTATGAAGCCTTCTCGGGTGGATTTGTTGCGATGTCTTTGATCAGCAGTAGCAACAATTCAGCATAGGGCAGGTTGTTTTTGGCGCGCCCGAGAGGATTATGCCGGGCTTTCCCTGCCCGGCACCCTTCGGGCAGGCCTGCGGCCGTTCAAAATTGTTCCGGACAATTTTGGCGAACCTCTCAGAGCTTCTCACCCTCACGGGCGCAAAAAAACCCGCTTGGGGCGGGTTGTTTATTGGCGCGCCCGAGAGGATTCGAACCTCTGACCTCTGCCTCCGGAGGGCAGCGCTCTATCCAGCTGAGCTACGGGCGCTTAGGTCGGGGATCATAGCTGGAAACGGCCTTTCAGTCCACGCTGACTTTTGAGGCAAAAGCCAACAAGGTATACTGAAAAGCCCTGTTTCCGGGCCAATCGGCCCGTTTGTTCAAAAACTGAAGGAGTTACCTGTGAAGCTCAGCAAAACCCTTGTCTCTCTGGCTCTCGCCAGTCTTATGGGCGCCTCATTCGCCGCCGAAGAAGATCGCTCTGCCGTACTGGAGCGCATCAAGCCCATCGGTAGCGTAACGGTAACCGGCCAGGCCGCTCCCGAAACGAAGGCACCTGCCGCCGAGAAAAAAGCCACCGAAGCCAAACCTGCTGCTGAGCCAGCCCCCTCTGTTGAAGAGAAACCCGTCGAAGTCGCCCCGGCTGAGACAAAGCCTGCTGAGGCCGCACCCAAAACCGCCTTTGATCCGGAAAAAACCTACAGCACCCTCTGCATCGCCTGCCACGGCACTGGCGCAGCTGGCGCGCCCAAGCTGGATGACAAGGCCAACTGGGCACCGCGCATCGCCAAAGGCAAAGAGGCGCTCTATACCTCTGCCCTCAATGGCACCGAGAAAGGTATGCCTCCCCGTGGCACTTGCGTTCAGTGTTCGGATGACGACCTCAAAGCTGTAGTGGATTACATGGTCTCCCAGGCCCAGTAAAACCTACCCCCGCACCAAAAGTCTGGCGCCATCCAGGCGCCAGGCAATAGCCAGGAAGGCGATCAATCCCAAGCCGCCGCTGATAAACCAGGCTAACCCTAGCCCCATCAATCCAGTGTGGGCGAAATAGATTCCCAGCCCCAGCCCCAGATAGATCAGCACCCGTCCCAACGGATAGGGCACCGGGTAGTGGTGCCTGCCCAGCCCGTAGGAGATGGCGGCCATGCTGCTATAGCAGGCCAGATGCGCCCAGGCAGCACCCTGATAGCCATAGTTAGGCACCCACCAGATCAGCAGCAGGATGGTGATGCCAGAGCCGATAAGCGCGACGACAGAGCCCAGCAGGGTGCGGTCGCTGAGTTTGTACCAAATGGAGAGGTTGACGTAGATGCCGAGGAAGAGGTTGGCCAGCAGCAGCACCGGCACGATGGTCAGCCCCTCACGGAAGGCCGAGCCGATGAAGTACTGGAACAGATCGAGAAAGAGCGTCACCAGCAGAAAGATGAAGACGCAGAAGATGACGAAATAGCGCAACACATCAGCATAGACCTGGCGGGCGTTTTTCTCCTTGGCATAGGCGAAGAAGAAGGGTTCTCCGGCATAGCGGAAGGCCTGGATAAACAGCGTCATGAGGATCGAGAGCTTGTAGCAGGCGCTGTAGATGCCGAGCTGGGCCAGATTGGTCTCCAGATCGTAGGGCAGCAGGTATTTCAGCGCGGCGCGATCCAGCATCTCGTTGACGATACCGGCCATACCGATGATGACCATGGGCAGGGAGTAGCGCAGCATCCGTGCGGCCAGCTGTCGATCGAAGCCGGTCAGAAAGCCTCCCAGTTGCGGGGCCAGCAGAAGGATTTTGAGGACGCTGGCCACCAGATTGGCGATGAAGATGTAACCCACGCCGATGGCAGGCACCCACAGACTACCTGCAAGGGATTGGGGATCGGCCTCAAAGGCCTTGCGGCAGTAGAGGATGAAGAAGAGATTCAGCAGGATATTGAGGCCAATCTCCACCAGCTTGATGCTGGCAAAACGAACAGCCTTGTTCTCCGCCCGCAAGCGGGCAAAGGCGATGGAGCCGAGGGCGTCCAGGGCCAGGATAGCCGCCGTCCACCAGAGGAACTGGCGCTGGTTCTCATAGTGCAGCAGCACCGCCAGAGGCTCATCGAACAGCCAAAGGGCCGCCAGCATGAGGCTCGTCCCCAGGGCCACCAGCCGCAGAGCGGTAGCATAGACCAGGGATTCGGCGACTCCGGCCTTCTCCCGAAAGCGAAAATAGCCCGTCTCCAGACCAAAAAGTAGCAGCACGGAAAGAAAGCCCATGTAGGCGTAGAACTCCGACACCACCCCATACTCCA
Organism: Sedimenticolaceae bacterium; assembly: GCA_050292235.1. GTDB lineage: Bacteria > Pseudomonadota > Gammaproteobacteria > Chromatiales > Chromatiaceae > JBNKLG01. The sequence goes on from JBNKLG010000025.1 coordinate 3,306, forward strand.
CCGGGACAAAGACGTAGGTGTAGAGAGGCACCAGCAAATAGTTGAGAAAACGCCCGAGTACACTGCTGACACCGTAGATGGCGGTTTGTGAAGCAAGGCGTTTGAGTGGGTTCATGGATTAAACTCGTGGTTAATAGGGTGGCTCAGCCCGTCCCCAGCAAGGCACGAATACCCGCCAGATGGGCGCTGCCCTGGGCCTTGCGTTCGGCCTCTGAGGGGGCCTCGCCCAGGCGACGCCACTCCAGTTGATCGGCGGGCAGCTCGTCCAGAAAGCGGCTGGGCTGACAGGGGATTTTCTCACCATAGCGCTGGCGCTGCTTGGCCAGGGTCAGGGTCAGCCTGCGCCGCGCCCGGGTAATGCCGACGTAGGTCAGGCGGCGCTCCTCTTCGATGTTGTCTTCTTCGATGCTGGTGCGATGGGGCAGCAGCTCCTCCTCCATGCCGACCAGAAACACCTGGTTGAACTCCAACCCCTTGGCCGCATGCAAGGTCATGAGATGCACCCGATCGCCGCCCTCCTCCTCGTCCTGTCGATCCAGCACGTCCAGCAGGGTGATCTGGTTCACCAGGGTGGCCAGGGTCGGCTCCTCTTCCTTTTGTTGCAGACGCTCCAGCCAGTCCAACAGCTCGCTCACATTGCGCATCCGGCCTTCGGCCACGGCATCGCTGGAGCTGATCTCGTGCAACCAGTCCTCGTAGCCCACCTCATCCACCAGTTGTCGCACTACGGACATAGGGGCCTGGGTCTCAGCCTGCCGGGCCAGGCGACCGATCCACTCGGCAAATTGGATCAGCCGCTCCCGCGCCTTGGTCTCCAGCACCTCGCTTAGACCCATCTCTTCACAGGCGGGCAGGAGCGCCACGCCCCGCTGACGGGCGTAGCCAGCCAGCTTCTCCAGGGTTGCAGGGCCAATGTTGCGCCGGGGGGTGTTGATGATACGCAGAAAGGCGGCATCATCGCCCCCATTGGCCAGCAGGCGCAGATAGGCCATGAGATCCTTGATCTCAGCGCGGGCGAAGAAAGACTGGCCACCGCTGAGGAAATAGGGGATCTGATGCTCGCGCAGCATCTTCTCAAAAGGACGGGCCTGATGGTTGCCACGGAAGAGGACGGCAAAATCCCCGTAGGGCACACCCCCGACATGTCGGGCCTGTAGCAGGCCGGAGACCACCCGCCGCGCCTCGTCCTCTTCATTGCGACACTCGATAACGCGGATGGGGTCGCCCGGCCCATGTTCGCTCCAGAGTCGCTTTTCAAACACATGGGGATTGCGGGCGATCAGCTGGTTGGCAGCCTGGAGGATATGGCCTGAGGAGCGGTAATTCTGCTCCAGTTTGATCACTTTAAGCTGAGAAAAATCCTGAGCCAGACTGGCAAGGTTTTCCGGCCGGGCACCGCGCCAGGCGTAGATCGACTGATCGTCATCGCCCACCACGGTGAAGGCCTGACGCTCCCCCACCAGCAGACGAACCAACTCGTATTGGGCCTCGTTGGTATCCTGATACTCATCCACCAGCAGATAGCGAATGCGTCCCTGCCAGCGCTGTAATACCTCAGACTGTTGGCGGAAGAGGCGCACCGGCAGCGCAATGAGATCATCGAAATCCACCGCATTGTAGGCCTGAAGATGGCGCTGATACTCGGCATAGAGGTGGGCGTAGGAGGCCGTCACCTCATCTTCGGCCAGCGAGAGCGCCCGGTCTGGATCACAAAGGCTGGATTTCCACCCGGAGATACGCCAGAGGGCACTGCCCACGGCCTCGGTTTCATCCTGCTGATGGCGTTTCAACAACTCCTTCAGCAAGACCTCGGCATCCTGGGCATCGAAAATAGAGAACCCCGGCTGGTAGCCGAGGGCGGCATGCTCACGGCGGATGATATCCAGCCCCAGGTTGTGAAAGGTGGAGACCCGCAGGCCCCGGGTTGGCACATCCGACAGCAGGCGGCCCACCCTCGCCTTCATCTCCCGGGCCGCCTTATTGGTAAAGGTTACCGCTGCAATGTGGCGCGGGGCCATTTGGCAATGACGGATCAGGTAGGCGATTTTATTGGCAATGACACCGGTTTTTCCGGAGCCTGCACCAGCCAGAACCAGCAGGGGAGAACCCACATGGCACACCGCCGCTTGCTGTTGAGGATTGAGTTGAAAGCGCATTGAACGTGGATCATTTTGTGATGGCGTAATACTATGGGCACATTCTGCCCCATGCGGACGACTATTTTAGGACCTTTGCCCATGAGACTGCTGCATTTCCTTTGCGCCCTGAGCCTCACTCTGCCCCTATTTTCGACCCTACAGGCGGAAGATGACCTGCCGCCACCCCCGCAGCTCCCATCCACCCAGGAAAGTGGCGAAGTCATTGAGCCTGAGATCACCGTACGGGACACGGAAAAGGGAACTGCCTACGAATACCGGGCCAATGGCCACCTCTATATGGTGAAAATTCAGCCCAAGGTGGGCAAACCCTATTACGAGATAGATTCTGATGGTGATGGAGAGCTGGACACCCGCACCAACGATTTTCGTGATACTGCCGTGCCCATGTGGGTTCTGCTCCGTTTCTAAAAACCTGACCCAAGCCAACCGCTTCGGTTGGTTTGGGATTACCACCTCCTCCCTCTTGATTTATGACGGACATCCTCCGCCGACTCATTCATTGGATTGACCTGATCAATGGCCTGATCGGCAAGGGTGTCGCCTGGCTGACGCCAGTCATGGTACTGGTCATGTTCAGCGTTGTCATCCTGCGTTATGCCTTCAGTCTGGGTTGGATTGCCATGCAGGAATCCGTGACCTACCTGCACGCCACCATCTTCATGTTGGGCGCAGCCCACACCCTGCGCCAGGAGGGCCATGTACGCGTCGATATCTTTTACCAGCGTTTTGGTGAACGAGGCAAGGCCTGGGTCGATCTGTTCGGCACCCTGTTGTTGCTGCTACCGGTCAGCAGTTTCATCCTCTGGTCCAGCTGGGACTTTGTGGCCGACTCCTGGCATATCCTGGAAAAATCGCAAGAGGGCGACCTGGGCCTGCCCCTGGTGTATCTGCTGAAAAGTCTGATTCCTGCCATGGCACTACTGCTGATCCTACAGGGTATTGCCAACCTGTTGCGCCAGTTGCTGATTCTGACCAACAACCAATCCTCGGCCAGCCCATGACCGAATATCTTTCGCTTCTGCTGTTTTTAGCCATGTTCCTGGTTTTGCTCTGGGGTTTTCCAGTGGCCTTTTCCATTGGCGGCACCGCCCTGGCCTTTGCCATTTTCGGGCTCTGGACCGGCAGTTTTGACCTCGCATTTCTGAAGGCGATGCCCGATAAGCTCTATGGCCTCATGACCAACGGGACCTTGCTGGCCGTGCCCCTGTTCATTTTTATGGGCGTTATGCTGGAGCGCTCCAAAATCGCCGAGGAGCTGCTCGACACCATGGGCTTGCTATTTGGCTCTCTGCGTGGCGGGCTAGGCATTTCGGTTACCCTGGTGGGCATGTTGCTGGCCGCCAGCACCGGCATCGTTGGTGCCACCGTGGTCACCATGGGCCTGCTCTCCCTACCTTGCATGTTGCACCGCAACTACGACCCCGCCCTATCTGCGGGCACCATCTGCGCCTCCGGCACGCTGGGGCAGATCATCCCGCCCTCCATCGTACTGGTTTTGCTGGGTGATGTGCTCTCCTCCGCCTATCAACAGGTCCAGATCGACCAGGGCAACTGGTCCCCGGATACCGTTACCGTCGGCGACCTATTCGTCGGCGCCCTCATCCCCGGACTGATCCTGGTAGGCTGCTATCTCCTCTATCTGATTGCCAATGCCTGGCTTCGGCCCGAAAGCATGCCCGCCATTCCCGCCAGTGAGCGTGACCAGGCAGGCCACCTCTGGCGACGGGTGTTTAAAGTTTTGCTGCCTCCTTTGCTACTGATCATCGCCGTGCTGGGCTCGATTCTGGGCGGCATGGCCACGCCGACCGAGGCCGCCTCTGTGGGTGGCCTGGGCGCCATCGTGCTGGCCGGATTCCGAAGACGGCTGAACCTGGCCTCTCTGCGCGAAGTCGGACGCAGCACCCTGGAAGTCACCAGCATGGTGTTCATGATCCTGGTCGCTGCCGCTCTTTTTTCTCTGGTATTCCGCGGATTTGGCGGCGATGAGCTGGTCACCAACCTGCTTTCAGAGATGCCGGGCGGCGCCTTTGGCGCTATGGTCGCAGTGATGCTGGTGATGTTTTTGCTCGGCTTCGTCCTCGATTTTATCGAGATCACCTTCGTGGTGGTTCCCATCATCGGCCCCATCCTGCTGGGCATGGGGTTAGACCCGGTTTGGCTGGGCATCATGATCGCCCTCAACCTGCAAACCTCTTTCCTCACCCCACCCTTTGGCTTTGCCCTGTTCTATTTGCGCGGGGTGGCGCCACCCGAAGTCACCACTATGGACATCTACAAGGGTGTGGCGCCCTTTATCCTCATCCAACTCTTGGTGCTGGGACTGCTGGCCCAGTTTCCGGCATTGGCCACTTGGTTGCCGAAAATTGTTTATCCCTAGAAGATTATCGAGATGGCTATAGTGAACTTTAGGCTATATGTTTTTTAGCCATTCACTATCTATGTCCTTCTTAAAAAACCAACGATACATTCTTCTTAGGAGTGGCACTTCCACCTCGATAGTCTGTAAACAACCACAGTTACCACATCTCAAGTTAAATGAAAAAACCTTAAATAGGATAAGTTTTACCTTATAAGGCATATCAGAGTAACGATATTTATACTCTTCATAGGACTCGGCATAGTCAGCCTTTACTTGACCCGAACCACAACCCATACAAACGACGTTGCCTTCATGCTCAGCGTTATTCAGCAGACGATGGTGTGCCTCAGCGATTAGGGCATTGCATTCGGCTGGACACAAACATCGAGAGCACGTATTAATGCCCCTCTTGTTCCCTTTTCCGCAAGCGGCACAACGCCAATCGTAATCGATCATCTAATGGGTATTCTTAATGCTCGATTGCTTTATCTTTGGCAGGTCCAGAAAACAAACTCACCCCGGATGAAAAAACGCCGTGAACTGGCGCAACGCCTGACCACGGTGACTGAGCTGGTTTTTGACTTCCGGTGACAGCAGGGCGGAACTGCAGCCGTGGGTGGGAACGAAGAAGAGGGGATCGTAGCCAAAACCATTTTCGCCCTGGGGTTCATGCAGGATACGGCCTTCCCAAGTTCCTTGAAAGATACGTGGAGTGGGGTCTTCAGCGTGACGCAGATAGACCAGCAGGCACTGGAAACGCGCTGTACGCTCCGCCTCCGGCACCCCGCTCAGATCTTCCAGCAGTTTGCGATTATTGTCCTCGTCGTCACGCCCTTCACCGGCATAGCGGGCGGAATAGATACCGGGTGCACCATTGAGAGCATCCACTTCGATACCGGAATCATCGGCCAGGGCCGGCAAACCACTTAGCCGTGAGGCATGGCGCGCCTTGAGGATGGCGTTTTCAACAAAAGTGAGACCGGTCTCTTCGGCATCGGGAATCTCAAATTCCGACTGGGGCAGCACTTCGATGTGGATATCGGCCAACAACTGACCAATCTCGCGGACTTTACCGGGGTTGCTGCTGGCCAGAACAATGCGGGGGGGTGTTTTCATGCGGATTCCAATGCCTGGGTTTGAATCTCAAAGAGTTGTTCGATCCCCGCCTTCCCCAAGGCCAGCATAGCGTTGAGTTCGTCCTGACTGAAGGGATGGCCCTCGGCTGTGCCCTGCACCTCGATAAAGCGGCCATCGGAAGCCATGACCAGATTCATGTCAGTCTCGGCATTGGAGTCTTCGGCATAATCCAGATCCAGCACTGGCGTACCCTGATGGATACCGACGGAGACCGAAGCCACCGCCTGCCGCAGAGGATCGCTCTCCAGTTTGCCCGCTTTCTGCAGCCCCCGAATGGCATCGACCATGGCCACATAGGCACCGGTGATGGAAGCTGTACGGGTACCACCATCGGCCTGGATAACATCGCAATCCAGGGTAACGGTTCGCTGACCCAAGGCCGGAAGATCCAGGGCTGCCCGCAGAGAGCGGCCAATCAGACGCTGGATCTCCAGGGTGCGACCAGCCTGCTTTCCGCGACTGGCCTCACGACCCATACGGGTGTGGGTCGAACGGGGCAGCATGCCATACTCCGCCGTTACCCAACCACCCTGATTCTCTTTCATCCAGCGGGGTACCTGCTCTTCCACCGAGGCGGTGCAGATAACCTGGGTATGGCCAAAACTGACCAGGACCGAGCCTTCGGCATGACGGGTGAAATGGCGTTCGATGCGAACCGTTCGCAACTCGTCAGATGCGCGACCGCTGGGCCTCATTTTTTCTCCTCAGATTCTTTACGATGTCGGAAACTTTCCAAAGCGCTGCTCAGATTTGCCACAGCATTGCGAAGCTTGCGCTCCTCCTGGGGAACCGCATCATCCTCGTTAACAACCACTGGCGCAATCCCCTTCACTAACCAGCGCAGGGCCACGGCGGTCACATTATCGCTGGAAGGATTGGCCTCTTCTGCAGCCATGTTTGCTGTGCGCTCAAGCAGGGCATCCAACGGCTCCTCACTGTCAAAAGCAGCGGACAGACGTTCATCACCCAACGGACCCCACAGCCCATCTGAACACAACACCAAAACATCATTTTTTTGCAGCACCATGGGTTTTTCCCGCACGGTCAACACGGGGTCAGTACCAACCCCCCCCAGGCAGCGGGTAACATAATTCCGAAAAGGGTGATGACTGGCATCATCATGGCTGATGCTGCCGCGTTGCAACAACTCCTCGACATAAGAGTGATCCCGCGTGCGTTCGAAGGCAACCCCATCACGGATCAGATAAAGACGACTGTCCCCCACGTGCCCCCAATAGACCCGCCCCTCCTGAATTAGGGCCAGCACAATCGTGGTACGCGGGTCGATCACAGGAAACTGGTCTAAACCGTATCGCAGGATGGCCTCATGGGCCTGAAGGCAGATGGTCTGCAGAAATGCGTGGGGTTCCACCAAAGGTTTTTGAACCCGCATAAATTGATTCATGCTGGTATCGATCACCAGCTGAGCAGCCTCTTCCCCTTTGGGATGACCGCCCATACCATCGGCAACCACCAACAAGGCGGTACCTGCAGATCGCAAAACCGCCATGCGGTCCTGATTGTTTGAACGATTACCAACCAAACTGACTTGAGCTGTGTGAAAAGCCTGGTTACTCATTGGGACTCAATCATCCGTCGCATCGTTGGATTGAAGTGTCGAGGTATTTCCCCCCGACGAGGACTCTGACAACGGTGTTTCGGTAGGTGTCTCACCGATAAAGGCTGTCAACAACTCTCGGGCATTTTGGGGTCGACTGTCCGCATCGATTTCCATTGCCCAATCAATCGCTTCCAGCATTTGCGCCGGATACCGGCGCTTATATTCGATGGCCGCTGGCTTTACCGTATCCTTGGCATGGCGTTCTATCGAAGTGGGCGGTGCCTTGCCATCCAGACAGGTGCGCATACTGGCGCCAATGGCGTAGATATCGCTCCAGGGCCCCACCTCGCCACTACTGTAATACTGTTCAACGGGTGAATATCCGGGGGTCACCACGCGGCCAATGCGGTTGCCAGAGCTTTGCTCCACAAACTCATGGGCAGCACCAAAATCCAGCAGCAGCGGATTGCCTCCCTGACGCAAATGGATATTACTCGGTTTGATGTCCAAATGGAGATGATTATGATCATGCACCATACTGAGCGCATCCAACAGCGGTGGAAACACCGTCATCATGAAGGTCTTGCTCATTTTTCCACCCCGTTTGCGGACATAGCCGCCGAGGTTTTTTCCCTCCTCGTAATCCATCACCATATAGGCGGTATCATTATCGAGAAAGAAATTCCGGATATTGACGATGTTGGGGTGCTGGATCTGGCTCAGAACCTTCGCCTCTTTGTAAAACAGGCGTTTCCCTTGTGCAAAGGAGTGGCGCTTCTCCTCCGCCACCACCCGAACCAGCTTTGCCCCTTCATCCCGAACACCCAGCTTCTTGGGCAGGTACTCTTTGATCACCACACGGTCCGGCTCGTCCTCATCCTGAGCCAAGTAGATAAGGCTGAACCCCCCGCCCGCAATCAGCTTAATGACTTCGTAGCAATCGAGATGGGTACCAGCGGCAAGGGCATTTCGGTCGTCTACAGCCATCGCACTCTGCTTCTTTCCTCATGAATCGGGGGGCTTACCCCTGTATCATAGCAACAACATCAACCTCCATGGGGTTTTCACCATGACCCAGAGCATGACAGCTTTCGCCCGCACGGACCAACGCACCCCGCTGGGTGAATATGTGTGGGAAATACGCAGTGTCAACCACCGCTATTTGGAGGCCCAGGTGCGGCTTCCAGAAGAACTGAGGGCACTGGAACCCAAGGTGCGAGACTGCCTCAATATCCGGCTGGGCCGCGGCAAAGTCGAGTGCGCCCTACGCTTCAAGCCCAGCGCCTCCAGTCAAAGTTCGCTTCAGGTCAACGCCGACATGGCCAGCAGCCTCATGGCCGCCAGCGAAATTCTGGTGGGGCGCCTTGGTATCGCGCTACAAGCCCCAAAGGTCATGGATCTGTTGAACTGGCCCGGCGTCATCGAACAACAAAAGCCTGACTATACCCCGGTAATGACTGAGGCCCTATCCTTCCTGAAAGAGTGTTTGGACCAGCTGACCGAAGCCCGCCAACGTGAAGGTGAACGCCTGGCTGATCTCATTCAACAACGCCGCACACGCCTGGAAAATGAGGTCGCCCAGGTCCGCACCCTGGCCCCCCAAATCCTCGCCTCCCTACGAGAACAACTGCAACAACGACTGGCCGAAGCCCAGATTGAACTGGACGCAGGCCGGCTGGAGCAGGAGATGTTACTCATGGCCCAGCGCCTGGATGTGGCCGAAGAGCTGGATCGTCTGAATACCCACCTCAGCGAAGTCGCTGCCGTCCTCCAGCGCCGGGAACCCATCGGTCGCCGCCTGGACTTTCTCATGCAGGAACTCAATCGCGAAGCCAACACCTTGGGCTCCAAGTCCAACGATGCCGCCCTTACCCAGCATGCAGTTGAGATGAAGGTTTTGATCGAGCAGATGCGGGAGCAAGTTCAAAATATTGAATAGCCTTGCCATTTTGTTGCATCTAAATTTCATAGATCATTTCATCTTTAACATCAATCTATTGAAAAAACAGAAAAAATAGCACATATTGAAATTTCACTACTTGTTTCAATATGCCATGCAAAGCTTAATAGAAGTCCTTCAAACCAAGATCGCCACCCAACACGAATTAGCGGCGGCTACTGATGCCAGCCCCGCTACGATCTCTCGTCAGCTGCGCGCACTGGGAGAGAAAGTTGTCCGACTTGGCCGTCGACCTTATCGATATGCGCTGACGGCACCTGCCTTTGGCGCTGGTGACAATATCCCCATCTATGCCGTTGACTCCCACGGCAATCCCGTCACCGTCGGCAGGCTTCGGCCACTGTCTGCTGGTGGCTTCTTTGTTGAGGCCGTGGTCGGCACCCCACCTTTACTATTAGGGTCTGGCGGGGAAGGTTTTTTTGACGACCTACCCTACTTTTTACAGGACTTGCGGCCCCAGGGGTTCCTTGGCCGCAAGATTGCGCAAGCCATTGCGGAACGGGCTGGGTTTTCATCCGACCCTCGCCAGTGGACAACCGACCAACTGGGGCGTTTTCTGTTGATCAACGGTGAAGATGCCCCAGGTAATCTCATGCTGGGTGATCAGGCCTTTCTGCGCGTTCCCAATGGCTATCCGCAAATCTCTCCCGGTGACTATCCACGCCTTGCCCAAGAAATTTTGGGGGATGCCCTACCAGGCTCGTCTGCTGGCGGCGAACAGCCAAAATTCACCGCTTATACTCTAGCAGGCCATATGATGGTCAAATTCTCTCCCCAAGGGGCGGAGCCCTTGGCCAGACGCTGGAAAGATATCCTTTTAACCGAGTTTCATGCCGCAACGCTCTTGCGTGAAAGCGCACCCTGCTCTGGGCCCGAAGTGCATTTGCTTGATCTCGAAGGGCGATTCTTTTTGGAATCACTGCGATTTGATCGCCATGGTGAGCAAGGCCGACAATCCATGCTCTCCTTGCAAATGATTGATGCCGAATTTTCCGGCACTGGCGGCGATTGGCCCGAGGCCCTCTTAGCCTTGAAAAACCAGAACCTGATCAGCCCGGAACACCATTACGATGGCCTTCTGCTGTACCACTTTGGCCGGCTCATCTTCAACACGGATATGCACCTGGGCAACCTGAGTTTCGCCATCGACGGATCGGTTTTTCGGCTACTGCCCGCCTACGATATGTGCGCCATGGGATTTGCCCCCGTGGCGGGAGAGATCCGACCCTATTCCGAGCAGAATCTATCCACCCGCTTGCGAACGGCGGCAACGACGGATGACCTGATCAACAAGACTCGGCACCTTGCCCAAGAATTTTGGAGCCGTATCAGCGATGACAGCCGGGCCTCTACTGAATTGAGGCAGGCCACCAACCACTGGAAAAGCGCTTTGAAGTAAAAGGGGCTTCAGCCCATAATGACCGCATCATCAGCCTCCTTTCGGGCAAGCCCTCCATCTTTTGCAGGTATGTATTGTGACCGATCCCCAGACCGCCCAAGATCAACAAGCCCGGATTCACAGCGGCAACCTTCTGGTCGTCTCCGCCCCATCTGGCGCGGGGAAAAGCAGTCTGGTCAAGGCATTGATCTCGTCTGAGCCAGGGCTGAAAGTGGCCGTCTCTCACACCACCCGAGCACCTCGTCCAGGCGAAATCAACGGCAAGCACTACCACTTTGTGGACGTCCGCCAATTCCAAGAGATGCTGACGCAAGAGGCCTTTATTGAGCATGCCGAAGTGTTCGGCAATTTCTACGGTACCGCCAAATCCAGCATTGAGCAGCCACTGAATGAAGGGCTCGATCTGATTCTGGAAATCGACTGGCAGGGTGCCCGCCAGGTTCGCCAGCACTTTCCCAAGGCTGCCAGCCTGTTCATTCTCCCCCCCAGCACCCAGGCCCTGCGAGAGCGGCTGCTCTCCCGAGGTCAGGACGCAGAGGAGATCATCGAGGGCCGGATGCGGCAGGCACAGAGTGAAATCTCCCATTATCCGGAGTTCGATTATCTGCTCGTGAACGATCTGTTTGACCAAGCATTGTATGAAATCCGCTCGCTGATCACCGCCCTGCGCTTGCGCCGGGAGCAGCAACAGTCCCATTTGGCATCGTTGCTGGATGGACTTCAAGGATAAAATCCAGTACTTTAGACTGTTTCTGTAAAACCCAACGAGGCCAGCTTTGGCCTGGAGCGAAGAACGACGATGGCGCGTATCACTGTAGAAGATTGCCTGAACCAAGTAGAGAACCGCTTTGATCTGGTGTTGATGGCGAGCAAGCGGGCACGTCAATTGGCGGGCGGTGTTCAACCCCTGCTGCCCATGCAAAACGACAAGCCGACAGTCATTGCCCTGCGCGAGATCGCCGAGGGCCTGGTCAGCCGCGAGACCATGGCCGAACAAGAGGCAGCAGCTGCGGCCGCCAAGGCTGAAGCCGAGGCCGCTGCCATGGCTGAGGCCCTGCGCCTGGAAGATGAGCTCAACAGCGACATCTAAGCGGTCCGTAAAAGCCCGTTGCGGCTTGTCGGCAATACCCCATGACCGAGGCCGCATCCAAACCGCCTGAGCCGCAGGAGACCAGTGGTCACCGCCTGCTGATCAGCGACCTCTGTGATTATCTGGAGTCCTACCTCAGCCGGGAGCAGATCCGCGAGATCTATCGCGCCTATCTGTTCTCGGCTGAGGCGCATCAGAACCAGTCCCGCCTCAGTGGAGAGCCCTACATCTACCACCCCATTGCGGTAACCCGCATTCTGGCGGGCATGCATATGGATCAGGCCTGTCTCATGGCCGCCATTCTGCACGATGTCATTGAGGACACCGGCATCAGCAAGGAGGCACTGGCCAACGAATTCAGCGAGGAGGTGGCCGAGCTGGTTGATGGGGTCAGCAAGCTGACGCTGATGGACTTTCAGACCAAGGCGGAGGCCCAGGCCGCCAATATGCGCAAGATGCTGTTGGCGGTGGCCAAAGACATCCGCGTCATCATCATCAAACTGGCTGACCGGCTGCACAACATGCGCACCCTGGGGGCCATGCGCCCCGACAAGCGTCGCCGTATCGCCAAAGAGACCCTGGATATCTATGCCCCCATCGCCAACCGTTTCGGCATCAACAATATCCGGCTGGAACTGGAACAGCTCAGCTTTGCCGCCCACTGGCCGCTGAGATACCGGGTCATCAACAACCGTCTGAAACGCATCCGGGGCAATCGGCGGGAGATCCTGGTGCATGTGGAAGACGCCATCAGGCTTCGGCTTGAGCAGGAAGGCATCGCCTGCCAAATCAGCGGCCGGGAGAAGCACCCCTACAGCATCTATCGCAAGATGCGCGATAAGCACCGCTCCATTAACGAACTGGCCGATGTCTTTGCCTTTCGCATCGTCGTCGATACCATGGATACCTGCTACCGCGTTCTGGGCGTGGTACACAGTCTCTACAAGCCAAAGCCGGGCTGTTTCAAGGATTACATCGCCATTCCCAAGGCCAATGGCTACCAGTCCCTGCACAGCATTCTCGTCGGCCCCAATGGGTTGCCCATCGAAATCCAGATCCGCACCACCGACATGCACCAGCTGTCAGAAAGCGGTATCGCCGCCCACTGGCAGTACAAAACCAATTCTGACGAGCGCAACCCCCTGCCCAAGGGGGCTTCAGACTGGCTCACCAGCCTGCTGGAGATGCAAAACGGACCGGGAGATTCCACGGAGTTCCTTGAGCACGTCAAGATCGATCTTTTTCCCGATGAGGTCTATGTCTTCACCCCCAAAGGGGAGATCAAGGTGCTTCCCCGAGGGGCCACCGTCATCGATTTTGCCTACGCCGTTCACACCGGCATCGGTCACCGTACTGTCGCTGCCCGGGTAGATCATCGTCTTGCCCCACTGCGTACCCGTCTCAACAATGGCCAAACCGTTGAGATCATCACCAAAGAAGACGCCACCCCCAAACCAGCCTGGCTGAATTTCGTGGTCACCGGCAAGGCCCGCGCCCACATCCGCAGCTATCTGCGTCAGATCAAAGAGCGCGAAGCGGTGGAGCTGGGCGAACGTCTGTTGGAAAAAGAGCTGAATGCCTATCAGAGCACCCTGGATCAAATCGACCCCAAGGTTCTGCAATCGGTGCTGGAAGAGTGGCAACTGGCATCCCAATCCGAGTTGCTGGCCGAGATTGCCCTGGGAAACCGGATGCCGCTGCTGGTTGCCCAACGGCTGCTCGACCAGGCCGGGAACCCCCTGCCTGAAGCCGACCACCGCGATCACAACGCCGACCCTCTGGCCATCCGTGGTACCGAAGGCATGGTGGTGAGCTACGCCAAATGCTGTCGACCCATTCCCGGTGATGCCATCACCGCCGTCTTCAATCCTGGCAAAGGGATGGTGGTTCATCGTCAGGAGTGCCCCAATCTTAACCTCAACCGCACCCGGGAATCCTGGCTGGAGCTGGACTGGGCCGAGGAGATCGGCACCGATTTCTCCGCCAGCATCCGGGTCTCGGTCGGCAATCAGCGCGGTGTGCTGGCCACAGTGGCCGCCGCCATTGCAGAAATGGGTTCCAACATCGACAATGTGGGCCTGGATGAGCGTGATGGTCTCACCTCCACGCTGACCTTCGTCATCGAGACCCGTGGCCGCAAGCACCTGGCGGACATCATGCGTCGCGTCCGCGCCATCCCGGAGGTCATTCGCCTCCATCGAACCCTGGGCTAACCGTCAACATCAAGGAGTTGCTGTGAAACGAGAGATCATCCAAACCGACAAGGCACCCCAGGCCATCGGTACCTATTCCCAAGCCGTGCGTTGTGGCAGTACCCTCTACCTATCCGGCCAGATTCCTTTGGACCCCAGCACCATGGAATTGGTCGAAGGTGATATCAAGGCTCAAATCCGACGTGTGTTTGACAATCTCTCTGCTGTCGCCGAAGCGGGAGGTGGTTCCCTGGCTGACGTGGCCAAACTCAACGTCTTTTTGACCGATCTCGGACACTTTCCCATCGTCAACGAAATCATGGCCGAGTACTTTCAACAGCCCTATCCGGCAAGGGCCGCCATCGGCGTGGCCGCCCTGCCGAAGGGGGCCGCTGTAGAGATGGATGGCATGATGGAGCTGGCAGGAGACTAATCCCAAACGGTGACGATCACCCGCCGACGCTGTGGCTTGGTTCGGTGCTCGTAGAGGTAAATACCCTGCCAAGCCCCCAGTGCCAGCTGACCATCCAGCACTGGAAGCGTCATATCGACCTGGGTCAAAATTGTGCGGGCATGGGCAGACATGTCATCCGGCCCTTCCTGACGATGACGATAGGCATGGTGATCATCCGGTGCCAGTCGCCGCAGGATGGTTTCCATATCGGCAAGCACATCGGGGTCGGCGTTTTCACACAGAATCAGGGACGCACTGGTATGTTGCAAAAACAGATGACAAAGCCCCTGCCTGATGCCGGAGGTTTCAACCAGGTTTATCACCTGCTCCGACAGTGAATAGGTCTTTCTCCCATGAGACTCCACCAATATGTAATCTCGAAACAGCATCTCCAACCTCGTTATTACTGATATCAACCCATGCCTGCAGAACTTAGCCCATTGACCACCCTCAAGGGGGTCGGTCCCAAAACCCGGCAACGGCTAGCCAAGCTGGGCATTCATTGGGTTCAGGATATTCTTTTTCATCTACCCCTAAGATACGAAAACCGAACTCGCCAAATCCCCATTGGCAGCCTGCAACCGGGCAACCGCGCCCTGATTGAGGGCAGGGTGGAACTGGCCCAGATCAAACTGGGTCGGCGTCGCTCTCTGCTGGTGCGCATCGCCGATGGCAGCGGTGCCTTACTGCTGCGGTTTTTTCACTTCAGCAAGAGCCAGCAACAAACCCTGGCTCCCGGTATACGCCTCCGCTGCTTCGGTGAGGTACGCAGTGGCCCCGCCTGCTTAGAAATGATACATCCGGAATACCGTTTCGCCAGTGAACAGACGGAAGCTGATGACGATGATCAACTGACGCCCATTTATCCCACCACCGAAGGCATGCATCAACTGAGCTGGCGTGACCTGAGCAGCAAAGCCTTACAGCAGTTGCAGTCGGGCCAGTTGGCTTTGGATGAGCTACTGCCGGAGGCGATACGCCAGGAACAGGGGTTCTGTGACCTCACCACCGCGCTGCAGTTGATCCACCGCCCACCGGCCGATACCAATCTCGTTTTGTTGGAAGAGAACCAGCATCCGGCCCGGCAGCGTCTGGTTTTCGAAGAACTTCTGGCCCACCAGATTTCGCTACGCCAATTACGTGAAAGACAGCGCCAGCACGCCGCCCTGCCGCTGACGGGGAACGGCCCCCTGCGCCAGCGATTTTTAAACGGCCTGCCCTTCCAACTGACGGGCGCCCAACAACGGGTTGCGGCGGAGATCGCCCGAGACCTGCGACAGTCCCACCCCATGCTGCGCCTGGTTCAGGGCGATGTCGGCTCCGGCAAAACCCTGGTTGCTGCTCTGGCCGCGCTGGAGGCTCTGGACGTAGGTCATCAGGTCGCCCTCATGGCCCCGACTGAACTGCTGGCCGAACAGCATGGGAATAATTTTCGCCAATGGTTTGAGCCCCTGGGTATCCGCTGTGCCCTGCTATCCAGCCGTATCAAAGGAGCCGAACGAACAAAACTGCTGACCGCCCTGGCCGAAGGAGAATACGGGCTGGTCATCGGCACCCACGCCCTCTTCCAGACCGATGTTCAGTTTCAGCGACTGGCTCTGGTGATCATCGACGAGCAACACCGCTTCGGGGTCCATCAACGACTGGCCTTGCACGACAAGGGTAGCGAAGGCCATCTGGTACCCCACCAACTGGTCATGACCGCCACCCCCATTCCGCGCACGCTGGCCATGTCCAACTATGCCGATCTGGACCTCTCCACCATCGATGAACTGCCCCCAGGCCGCACCCCGGTCACCACCCGGGCGCTGCCCGACAGTCGCCGTGACGAGGTCATTGAACGCGTGGCCCAGGCCTGTCTGAATGGCCGCCAGGCCTATTGGGTCTGCACCCTGATTGAGGAGTCCGAATCACTGCAATGCCAGGCAGCGGAAAATACCGCCAATGAGCTTCGGGCGCTTTTACCCACTTTGCAAATAGGCCTTGTCCATGGACGTCTCAAGCCCGCCGAAAAACAGGCGGTCATGGAAGCCTTCAAACAAGGCAGGTTACAGCTGTTGGTGGCCACCACCGTCATCGAAGTAGGGGTCGATGTGCCCAACGCCAGCCTCATGATCATCGAAAACCCGGAGCGCCTGGGGCTGGCCCAGTTACATCAATTGCGAGGTCGGGTGGGGCGTGGCAGCCGGGAAAGCCATTGCCTGTTGCTCTACCACGCCCCGCTGAGCGACAGTGGACGACAACGCCTGGCGGTCATGCGCGAAACCAATGACGGTTTTTTACTGGCCCAGCGCGACCTGGAGCTACGCGGCCCTGGCGAAGTGCTCGGCACCCGCCAGACCGGCGACATACTGCTACGCATTGCAGACCTGGAGAACGACCAGCATTGGCTGCCCAAACTTCAGCCCATTGCGGATCAGATGCTGCACCAGCACCCCGATCAGGCCAAGGCACTGGTGCAACGCTGGGTCGGCGAGCGGGTTCAGTTTGGCCGCGTCTGAGTTCCAAATGCCAAATGTCTCTCTGGCACCATACCGGCCTATGCGACAATGGGCAGAATGAAATCCCGAGCCATCTCCTCAACACAGCGACGAGAGCCCCGCTGGTTACCGGCCTGTCGATCTTTACAGCCCCGGCCCTCAGCAAAGACGCAGGCCTGGCTGGAAGACCGGGGCTCCCTCACCCGACGGCTGCAACAGACCTGCGGCTTGGGTTTTCGCGTGCGCTTATTGCACCTGGACCAAGCCCGGCCCCTGCGCTCCGAAGCCGACTGGTTGGGTTGTCGCCCTGATCGCCTTGCCCTCACCCGTGAGGTCTCTTTGGAGTGTTGCGACAAACCCTGGGTTTTCGCCCGCACCCTCATCAACAGCCTGGACGGCCCGGCCTTACAGCTTAAACACCTGGGCAATCGGCCTCTGGGCGCCTTGCTCTTTGCCGACCCTTCGGCCAAACGCGTCGGCATGACCTTTGCCCGCCTGCGCCCGGGGCACCATCTCTACGAATCTGCGGCCACCATCTGCAGCCAGCGACCCGAACAATTCTGGGCTCGCCGCACCCTGTTTCGCTTTGCTGACAAGCCCTTGGTGATCAGCGAAATCTTTTTAACCGAGTTGCCATGAGCCAAAAGAGCACCAAACTCTCCCAGCCCCTCGGCCCGACGCCACCCCACTGGCGCGAACGTCTTTCCGCCTACGCCGCGCTGATCCGGCTGAATCGCCCCATCGGCACCTATCTGCTGCTTTGGCCTTCGCTCTGGGCGCTCTGGATAGCAGACCGGGGCCAGCCAGCCTGGCACATTGTGCTGATCTTTTCCCTTGGCGCCTTTCTCATGCGTTCCGCCGGCTGTGCCATCAATGACTTCGCTGATCGCCATATCGACGGCCATGTCGACCGCACCAAAGAACGACCGCTGGCCACCGGGCAGGTCACTGCCCGCGAGGCCCTGGTGGTCTTTGCCAGCTTGAGTCTCATGGCATTCGTCCTGGTGCTGTTTCTTAACCTCACCACCCTGCTCCTGTCCTTTGTCGCTGTCCTCCTGGCGGCCATCTATCCTTTCATGAAGCGCCATACCCACCTGCCACAGCTGGTGTTAGGCATGGCCTTCGGTTGGGCGGTACCCATGGCCTTTACCGCCACCCAGGGCGAGGTGCCCCTGCTAGGCTGGCAACTCTACCTGGCCGCCGTCATCTGGGCGATGATCTACGATACCCAATACGCCATGGTGGATCGGCTCGACGATCTCAGGATCGGCGTAAAGTCCAGTGCCATTCTCTTTGGGCGACAGGACCGCCTGATCATCGGCCTGCTCCAGGCGTTGATGCTGGGACTCTTGATCGCAGTCGGTCTGGGGGCAAAGCTGGGCGGCTTTTACTTTGTCGGCCTGGCCCTGGCCAGTCTCAGTGCCCTCTATCAACAATGGTTGATTCGGGAACGCCGGCCACAAGACTGCTTTAAAGCCTTCCTCAACAACAACACCCTTGGGATGTTGGTGTTTATTGGCCTTTTTCTGGATTATCTCTGAATGTCTCGCCGCTGGCTTTTCTCCCTGATCTTACTCGCTCTTCTGGCCCTTTCCGCCTACCTGCTGTGGCCTCTCACCCAATCTCCGAAAACAGCAAATACCAACAGCCATCTGGCAGGCTGGGAACTTTTACCAGACCAGAAACCTGATTCAGACGGGGACGGTTTTGAAGAGGTTACCTGGGAAGCCTTAATGCCCCCTGACTTCAATCCAGATAAGTTATTCGAAAAATACGATGTCAATGAGCTGGCAGATGATGACCCTCAAGCTATTGAGATCATGAAGGAACTCAAGGCAACCTGGAAGACAGCGCCTGTCGTGACATCTTTGGACGGACGCAAACTCAAGCTGCCCGGTTTTATCATTCCCCTGGAAACCGAAGGGGAAAGACTGACGGCCTTCTTTCTGGTGCCCTACTTTGGCGCCTGCATCCATGTACCCCCACCGCCCGCCAACCAAATGGTGTTTGTGCTCCTACCCGAGGGCGTCAACATGCCCAACGATGATTTTTATTCACCGGTCTGGGTCAGCGGCCAATTGAGTATCAAAAGTACCAGCAATGAGATGGGTGATGCGGGTTATCTACTCACTGCCAATCGGGTAGAACCCTATAAAGCGGAATGATTTCCCGTGCAAAAAAAACCATCTGCACTATGATGCAGTAAAACCCCTGTAAGAAGGGGATGTTTAAGTTGCGGCTTTAATCTCACCACCGGAGTTAGTGACATGAAAATGCAGGACATCAAAGCCATCGCAGCCGACATGGGCATCAAGGCTGGTCGCATCAAAAAGGCCGACCTGATTCGCGCCATCCAGGTCGAGGAGGGCAACTATGACTGCTTTGGCAGCGAACGTATCCAGAGTTGCGCCGAGCAGGGCTGTCTCTGGCGTGAAGATTGCGTTAAGGAATTCAACGACGCCTGATCACTGCCCGCCAGACGGCGGGCCATCCCCTGTTTTCTCACCATAATCACGCCTTCTCGCTGAGTCGGCGTTATGATGCAGTTGTGCCTACTGTTTGAGAATGACCCCCTTTGCCCCACCCGCTTGCGCTTTATGTCCATTTCCCCTGGTGTCAGCAGAAATGTCCCTATTGTGATTTCAACTCCCATGCCCTGCCTCCTGAGACAGACCTGACCGTCTATATCCAAGCTTTGGAGCAGGACCTTGGCAGTCAGCTGACAAGGATTGCGGATGCACACATAGAAACAGTTTTTATCGGCGGAGGCACCCCCAGTCTGTTGCCTGCTGCTCTGGTTGAAAGGCTGTTAAACAGCATTGACCGCCTGGCAGGACTAGGGGGTTGCCAGGAAATCACCCTTGAGGCCAACCCCGGTACGCTCGACCTGATCCGTCTGCGTGACTATCGCAGTACTGGTATCAACCGGCTATCCATGGGGATTCAGAGCCTGAACGACACCAGTCTGAGGGCTTTAGGGCGCATCCATAACCGGGCCACCGCACTGCACAGTGCTGAGGATGCCCACCAGGCAGGTTTCGACAATCTCAATCTGGATCTGATGTTTGGCCTGCCGTGTCAATCGGTAGCCCAGGCCCTGGAAGATCTGGATACCGCGCTCTCTCTGGTGCCAGCCCACCTCTCCTGGTATCAGTTGACCCTGGAGCCCAATACCCCCTTTCACCATCAGCCACCGACACTGCCGGAAGAGGAGTTGATCGACGAGATGCAACAGCAGGGCACCACCTTGCTGGAGGAGCAAGGGTATCGGCAATACGAGGTTTCTGCCTTTTCCCACCCGGGGGCCGAGTGCCGACACAATCTCAATTATTGGTCATTCGGGGATTATCTGGGCATCGGGGCGGGTGCACACGGCAAGATCCGACTGGCATCGGGCAAACAGCAGCGATATTGCAAGACCAGGGGGCCGGAACGCTATTTAGAAGCCCCAGAGGCAATGGCAAATAGCTGGATCCTCTCAGATCAAGAGCTGCCGATGGAATTCATGATGAATGCGCTGAGGCTGAAGCAGGGTTTTGACAACAGCCTTTTTGAGCGAGTGACTGGCCTATCCCTGACCCAGATTCAGCAGCCACTCGCCGAGGCTGAAGCCAAGGGCCTGCTACAGAGGAAGACGCACTGGCTACGCCCCACAGCGTTGGGCTACCGCTTCCTCAATGACCTCATCAACCTCTTTGCACCTGACACCGATTAGAGCGATTGCATCCACACCTGACGGGCTTCGCGGAAAAACTCCGGTTCAGCAAAGGCCCCGCGATGGATTTCTGCGTTGTAGTAGCTGGTTTTGAAACCGCGCTGTGCAACGGCCTCTTCCCGAAAGCCCTCAATCCTCTTCCCTTTGCGCCCCAGGGTGGCGCTCCACCAACCGGAGGGGTAGAGGGGCTGGGGGAAGAAGAGGGTACGCACGTCCTCAAAACCTGCCGCCCGCATATTTCGGTAGACCTTTTCCAGAATAGGCAGATGGATCATGGGTGATTCGCTCTGCTGCACCACCATGCCGCCATCACCCAGGGCCTCATAAGCATGACGATAAAAATCCGCCGTAAACAGAACTTCGCCCGGCCCAACCGGATCGGTACTGTCAACGATCACCAGATCCAGCGAAGCGGGCTTGGCATCGGCCAGCCACTGAATGCCGTCGTCAAACATAAGCCTGGCGCGGGGATCATCATTGGCCACGCAAAGCTCCGGGAAATGGATCTCTGACAGCCGGGTTACCCGTTCATCGATATCGATCTGGGTCACCTGCTGGATGCTGTCGTGTTTGAGCACCTCGGTCAGGGTGCCGCAATCGCCACCGCCGATGATCGCCGCCCGTTGAGGGTCATCATGGATAAATAGGGCCGGATGAGCCATCATTTCGTGGTAAAGAAAATTATCCCTGGCGGTCAACATGGTGCAGCCATCGATGACCATCAGTTTGCCCCAATCGGTGGTATCGTAAATCTCGATCTGTTGAAACGGGGTCTGCTCAACATGGATCCGATCACGGATTCGCAAGGAGTAGGCAGAGCCGCCATCTTCGCAAGGCTCGGTAAACCAATTGGGCTGTTCCAGTGGCATAGGGTGTGAACTCCAAAATAGGGCGTAGACGCAATGAAAAGGGTTTTCCCGTTCCTCATTATACTGCTCATACTGACAGGCCTGACGGCTTCTCTCTCTGCCAGCGCCGCCAAACAACAGGTCGATCTCGACTTTTTCTGGAGCCTGACCTGCCCCCATTGTCAGGAAGCCCGCCCCTTTGTCGAGGATCTGGCCAAGGAGTTCGACTGGCTGCATGTCCACAGCTATGAAGTCACCCAACACCCCGATAACGCCAAACGTTATGTAGAGACCGCCAAAGCACTGGGTGCCAATGCCGATTCGGTACCCGCCTTTGTGCTCTGTGATCATCTTTATATCGGCTTCGATCGCCCCGATGGCGTGGGTAAACTGCTGCACCAGGCTATCCAGACCTGCCGGGATGGGGGTGAGATGCCCGAGTCACTGGCCGAATCAACGATCCTGCCTGCGGGCATCGATCCTGATCAGATGTCGCTTCCCCTCTTTACCCTGGCCATCGCTGCCCTGGACGCCTTCAATCCCTGCGCCTTTTTTGTGCTGCTGTTTCTGCTCAGCCTCTTGGTCAACGCCCGCAGCCGGGCACGCATGTTGTTCATCGGCGGAGTCTTCGTATTTTGCTCCGGCCTGGTCTACTTCCTCTTCATGGCCGCCTGGCTGGCACTTTTTCTGCGCATCGGTGCTTTGGGGTGGGTTACTTTGTCAGCAGGCCTGTTGGCCGTTGTCATCGGCGTCATCAACATCAAGGATTTCTTCTTTTTCCGCCAGGGGCCTTCGCTCTCCCTGACCGATGGCGCCAAATCCAGTCTCTTCGCTCGCATGCGCCACCTACTGACCCAGGATCATCTGGGGATGCTGCTGATCGGCACCATCGCCCTGGCCCTCGCCGCCAACAGCTATGAGCTGCTCTGTACCGCCGGCTTCCCCATGGTCTACACCCGGGTGCTGACCCTCCAGACCAACTCCGATACCGCCTATTACCTCTATCTGTTGCTCTATAATCTGGTCTATATCACGCCCCTGCTGGTGATCCTGCTGGTCTTCACCTTTACCCTGGGACGGCGCAAGCTCAGCGAGGGCGAGGGACGGCTGTTGAAACTGCTGTCGGGATACATGATGTTCGGTCTGGGCATCCTGCTGCTGGTCGCGCCCGACTGGCTCAATCAGCTCTGGACCGGGATAGGCCTGCTGGCCCTGGCGGTCTGTCTCTCCTGGCTCACCTACAGGTTGAAACCCGTATGAAACAGAAACTGATCGCCCTCCTGCTCATCGGACTCACGCTCTCTGCTTTTGGGGCCGAGAATTCCCCACTGCTCGCGGCGGTCTTTCAGGGCCGGCTCGATATTGCCAAAGAACTTATCGCCCACGGGGCAGACGTCAACGCCAAAAACGCTGCCGGACGACCGGGACTGGTGATTGCAGCACAGCAGGGAAACCGCCGTCTGGTTCAGGCCCTGATCAGCGCCGGTGCCGACCCCAATGCCACCGATAACGCCGGCAACACCGCGCTACTGGTGGCCGCCAGTGAGGGCCATGCAGACGTTGTGGCATCGCTGATCATGGGGGGTGCGGATGTCAACCTGGCCAACAAGGCCGGTATCACCCCGCTAAAGATGGCGGATCAGGCCAAGCAAAAAGAGGTCTCAAAGCTGCTTGGGGATGCTGGCGCCAAATAAGAAACGCCAGCCTGCTCAGAGAACCCCCCATCCGCATAAAATTTCCCTGGCACAGTCCGAAACAGGGTCTACAATATTAGAGATTTATAATTTTATAATTGAATTAGGATGACCCTGATGCTGAAACGTGATTTGGGCACCGAATACAATCCGCTCTATTTCCTGGCCTCCCTGGGTGCCGGTGGCCTGGCCATCTCCTTTTTTCTCTATCCCATGTTCATGGTCAAACACCCGGGCACGCCCCTGGTCAGTTTCGATCATTTGCAGCCCTTGCTGACCCATGGCGATCCATTGCTGCAGGCCTTGCTCTATGCCGATCTGGCTGTCGTGGCACTCTTCGCTCTGCTGCATTTTCGCCTGTTGTGGTGGAACCTGAGCGAATACCGTCAGTTCCGACGCACCAGCGCCTTTGAGCAGCTGCGCCAATCCAACAGCGAAGTCTCTCTCATGGCCATTCCATTGACCCTGGCCATGAGCGTCAACGTCTCTTTTACCCTGGGCAGCCTCTTCGTTCCCGGTCTCTGGTCAGCGGTCGAGTACCTATTTCCGGTGGCCCTGGTCGCTTTTTTATCCATCGGTCTCTATGCGCTGAAGATTCTTGGTGCCTACTTCACCCGCCTCTTTGTCAATGGCGGCTTTGATCTGGTGGCCAACAACAACCTCAGCCAGATGATCGCCATCTTTGCCCTCTCCATGGTGGCGGTGGGCTTTGCCGCACCTGGGGCCATGAGTCACATCAAAACGGTCAACGCCCTGGGCGTCTTCTTCTCCATCCTTTTCCTGTCACTGGCCGTTCTGCTCATGGTCATCAAGCTGGTGCTGGGTTTCTACTCCATGCTGCAACACGGCATCTCCCAGCACACCAGCCCCAGCCTCTGGATTGTCATTCCCATCCTGACCCTGATCGGCATCAGTCTGATTCGCATTATCATGGCCCTGCACCATGGTTTCCACGAGCCTGTGCCCAAGGCGGGCCTCTTTGTCCTGACCTCTGTGCTCTTTTCTCTGCAGATCCTGGCCGGACTGATTGGCTATTCCGTCATGCGCAAACTGAACTATTTTCGTGACTTCATCCATGGCCCCAAAGGGGATGCGGGCAGTTTTGCCCTGATCTGCCCTGGCGTCGCCCTGTTCGTGTTCGGATTTTTCTTTCTCCAGTTCGGTCTGGTTAAAAATGGCCTGATCGCTCCCCTATCCATTAGCTATCTGCTGCTACTGGCACCCTTTGTCTGGATTCAGCTGAAAACCATCCAGACCTTTTTCCGCCTCAGTTGCCGGATCATGGCCTTCGGCCCCTGTAGGATACGAAATACAGCTCAGATTTAGTCCCTGACAGACATCAGGTCCCGTTTGGGGCCTGAAATTTTCTGCGGTTCCAGCCAAAATCCTGATAAAAAAAGTAGGGATTGACGGAATTCAATGTTCGTCGGGAAACCGGCTCCTATGATGAGCGCCAGTTTTCACCATTCTGGAACCTCCATGAAACAACATTTGCTGCAAGAGAAATACCCCGTCTATGTGCTTGAAGTGGGCAAGAACGAAACCCCCTATGCAGACACCCAGGCCATCCTGACCTATCTCAAGGATTGCATCGATAACCACCCGGTAGCAGCCTATATCGCTGAGTTCGATCACTTCAGCCACACCAAGGCCCTGCCAGAAGGCGAGTTGGCTCCCGGCATCATCGATGCCAAAAACATTGTTTTCTGCTTTGGTATCAAACTGCCCAAGCCTGAGATGATGGCGGTCCGTCCCCGCGCCATCGGCATTGCTGAATATGAAGACCGTTTTGTCATCTCCTTCCTGGAAGCCCCCATGCCCCAAGCCAACGAGGCCATGGAAAACTGGGTCCGGGCCATCGCCAATCGTTAGAGGATCACACCCATGAAAATTGGTATCACCAGTCAGAACTTCCGAACCATCACCGGCCACGGCGGCAAGAGCCGACGTTTCCTGGTCTATGAGATCAATGAGTCTGGAGAGGTCCAGGAAGGGGAGCGCCTGGACCTGCCCATGGGCATGGCCCTGCATGACTTTCGCGGAGTGGAGCACCCTTTGTTTGACCTGGATATTCTGGTCACGGGCAGCTGTGGTGCGGGTTTTGCCAACCGCATGGCACAGCAGCAGGTACAGGTCATCGCCACCGCAGAGACCGACCCCATGGCTGCCGTTCAGGCCCTGGCGAATAAACAACCGTTACCAGCGCCTGGCCCCCATGAGCATGAGCATGGCCACGACCATAGTCATGGCCATGGGCACCAGCATCAGGGATTAAAGGTCGCTGACCTCATGCCCTAAACGCTGAGGCTGCCGCCCCATCCACCAACCAGGTGGCCTGGGGCATGGCGGCCACTTCAGAGGCCGGATAACGGGAATCGCGGCTTTGGAGTACCCGGGACAGCACCTCGGCCTTGGACGCACCACTGACCAGAAGCAGAATCTCCCTGGCAGCCCCAATCACCGGCATGGTGAGGCTGAGACGCCAACGATCCAATTGGGCGATGTGGGCGGCAGAGACCCAGCGCTGGCGTTCATGAAGCATATCGGAATCGGGAAACAGCGAGGCCACATGGCCATCGGCGCCCATGCCCAGCATCACCAGATCGAATTGCGGCCAGCCCCCTGCAGATCGAGGCAGTTGCTGCAACTGCCTGGCATAGGCGAGGGCCGCATCCTGGGGCAACAGCTCCCCTGACATCCGCTCAATCTCCACCCCGGGCATCGCTGCCAACCCTGCCTCGCTCACCATGCGGTAATTGCTTTCGGGATGATCCGGTGGCACGCAGCGCTCATCACCAAACCAGAGGCGTATCTGGCCCCAGTCCTTGGCCAACTCACGATTGTCTGCCAACCGGCGATAAAGATGAGCGGGCGTTCCACCGCCAGAGAGGGCCACATGAAAAATTCCGCGGGCGGCAATAGCTGTCTTGGCCCGGTCTGCCCAGAGACGCTCAGCCTGTAACAAAAAATCTGCTTCGGTGACCTCGATCAACATGGGCGTCCCCATTTGTTTGCTTAACTTATGATAGATTGCCTGAATTCAAGCAAGTCCCGTAAGGTCATCATGACAAAGAAATTGAAAGTTGGGGTCATCGGCGTTGGCTATCTGGGCCGCTTCCATGCCCTGATTTACGCCCGCATGCCCGGCGTCGAGCTGGTCGGAGTGGTCGATGCCGATCGTGAGCGCGCCGAGGTGGTGGCTGCTGAGGCAGGTTGTGCGGCCGTTACCGACCCCCAGGCACTCTTGGGCCGGGTGGAGGCCATCAGCATTGTGGTGCCCACCAGTCTGCACCTGGAGATTGCCCGGCCTTTCCTCGAAGCAGGCATCCCCATGCTGCTGGAGAAACCCATCGCCCCCAGCATGATTGAGGCGGAAACCCTGGTCAAACTGGCGGAGGAGCGGGATGTGCTCTTGCAGATCGGGCATCTCGAGCGTTTTAACGCCGGAGTGATGGCGCTGGCAGAGCGCATCGACAACCCGCGCTTCATCGAGGCCCACCGCATGAGCAGCTTCTCTGCCCGGGCCACCGATGTGGATGTGATCTCCGATCTCATGATCCATGACATCGACATCATCCTGTCGCTGGTGGGCTCACCCATCCGTGCCATCTCCGCCTCCGGCACCCCGGTGCTCACCGATCACATCGACATCGCCAACGCCCGTCTCGATTTTGAGAACGGCTGTGTGGCCAACATCACCGCCAGCCGCGTTTCTGAGAAACAGTCCCGCCGCATTCGGGTATTCAGCCCACAGCATTATCATTCGCTCGATTTTATCGATCAGCGTATCGATGTTGCCTATCCCCAGCCGGTAGCGGACCAGGCCTGGCCGGAGATTGTGGCGGAACGCATCCAGGTAGAGCCGGTAAAGCCCCTGGATGCCGAACTGGACGCTTTCGTCAACAGTTGCCGTACGGGTCAACCGCCTCTGGTCGATGGCCGCGTCGGCCTCGCAGCATTGGATGCCGCCCTGCGCGTCAAAGCAACCATCCTTAACCACTCTTGAGCCCCTTTTATGAGCGTTCCCTTCCTGCGATTACAAAACGAATTTGACGAGCTGAAACTCAAATGGATGAACCGGCTGGAGCACATCGGCGATTCCGGCGCCTTCATCCTGGGCCCCCATGTTCGGGCCTTTGAGGCCGAAGCCGCCACCTATCTGGGCAGCCACTATGGCATTGGCCTGGCCAATGGCACCGACGCCCTGGAGCTCTCTCTCCGCGCCCTGGACATCGGCCCCGGAGATCAGGTCATCACCACCCCTTTTACCTTCTTTGCCACCGCCGAAGCAATCTCCAAGGTGGGTGCAGAGCCGGTCTTTGCCGATATTGACCCCAACAACTTCACCCTCGATCCGGACAGCGTTGCCCAGCGACTGAATCCCAAAGTCAAAGCCATCCTGCCAGTCCACATCTTTGGCCACCCGGCGGATATGGGCTCACTCAGCCAGATGGCCGAACAGCATGGGCTGGCACTGATCGAAGACGGTGCCCAGGCCTTCGGTGCCGAAAGTCATGAGCAAAAGGTGGGCAGCATCGGCCATTGCGGCTGTTTCAGCTTCTATCCCACCAAGGTGCTGGGCTGCTATGGCGATGGCGGCTATGTCAGCACCTCAGATGAAACAGTGCGCGATCGTTTGCACAAATTGCGCAACCACGGCGCCACCGCCCCCTTCACCCATGACGAACTGGGTTACAACAGCCGGCTGGATGAAGTGCAGGCCGCACTGCTGAGACTCAAACTGGAAAAGATCGAACAGGACATCGCCGCCCGTATCGCCGTGGCTGACCGCTATGATGAACTGCTGGCAAACAGTGCCGCCCAAACCCCCACGCGTCCTGAGCAGGGCCGCCATGTATTCAATCTCTACACCATCCGTCACCCCCGTCGTGACGTGCTGATGCAGGCCCTGCGCGAACAGAACATCGGTTGCAGCCAGTGCTACCCCAGAGGC
Organism: Sedimenticolaceae bacterium; assembly: GCA_050292235.1. Classification (GTDB taxonomy): domain Bacteria; phylum Pseudomonadota; class Gammaproteobacteria; order Chromatiales; family Chromatiaceae; genus JBNKLG01. The sequence continues at coordinate 31,308 of JBNKLG010000025.1, forward strand.
CTGCATTTACAGCAGGTTTTTGAGCATCTCAACTATCAAAAAGACGACCTGCCGGTCACCGACCGCCTCTGCACCGAAACCCTCTCGCTACCCATCTTCCCCGAGATGCAACCTGAAGAGATCGAAGAGGTCTGCGAGGTGGTCAAACACTTCGATTGATCAGCCATGCCGAAACCACATACTGGCCCGCTCTTTCTGCTGTTAACCATGGCCATGCTTTTTTCGCTGGATGGATGCATGCCCTGGGAACCTGAGCCAGCGCCAAAACCAGAACCGCCGCCGCTTCAACAGAAAAAGGTGGCGGCGAAAAGAAGTGTTGAGGATGTCATCGCGCTCTATGGCGAGACAGCCAGGAGCCGCATGGCCCCCCATTTCAAAGCGGCAGGGGTGGCCTATCCGCCAAAAAAGCTCATGCTCCTGGCCATCAAAGACAAGGCCAGGCTGGAAGTCTGGGACGACTCCGGCCAAAGCCCAATCTATATCCGAACCTACGCCATCCAGGCCCTCAGCGGCCACAGCGGCCCCAAACTGCGGGAGGGTGACCGACAGGTACCGGAAGGCCTCTACCAGATCGTCAGCCTGAATCCGAACAGCGCCTATCACCTCTCCCTCAAACTCAACTATCCCAATGCCTTCGACCTCAAGCAGGCGAAGGCAGAAGGCCGCACCCAACCGGGTTCCAACATCTTCATCCACGGCAAGGCCGTCTCTATTGGCTGCCTGGCCATGGGAGACGGCGCTATTGAGGAGATATTTACCCTGATCGCCGATGTGGGCCACGCCCAGGTTGCGGTAACCATTGCACCCAAAGATCCCAGAAAAGGCCGCCTGGTGAATCCAACAAAGCTATCCTGGGTGAATGGCCTCTATCGGCAGATCAATGATACCTTTGGTCGCTACAAACCACCGGCAAAGCCAGGTCATTCCTAAGCAAAGGTGGTGTTGAAGGAGTCGTCGCATGAAGCAGATCCCTCTTATTACGTTATTTGGTCTTGTTTTGGCCTCTCTCTCAGCTTGTGACAGTGATCAGAAATCATCCCGGAAAGCCGCCGTTAACAACATCGACGCCTGCTCCCTGCTGACTCAGCAGGAAATTGATGGCCTGTTCGACCACCCCATCGGCTCAGGAAAGCTTGATTCCCCGAACCCCCGCATCCGGCAGTGCCTCTGGCCAGCCGAAGGGGTTCCGAAACTCATCCTGCAGGTTCTGCCCACCCCCGTCGAGCTGAAAAAGGCCATTGACATGGGCAAGGGATACCGTCTCCTCGAGATCAAAGGTCTTGGGTTCGAGGCGGTTGCGGCCATACAAGAGGCCAACCCCCAGTACCAGACGAAAGAGGGCGTCGCCATTCTTGGGGTTCGCAAAGGCGATTACATTCTCAGCCTGTCGCCGGTTAAGCTGGAGATTCATGAGGGCTCCGCCCGTTTCGAAACATTGAAACAGCTGACTGCCAGGGCAGCTCAGGGCTTGTAACAGATGGCATAGCGGCCTCTCTGCTCAGGTGCCCCTCAACCAGCCTCCCTACACCCTGACCGGGTTGCAAATAATATGTTGAAAAAGTGTTAATTCCGCTTGCCTGTCTACTACCAAGCTTTGGCTACAACGCAGATGACAAAGATTTTCTGTTGTCAGAGTATCGATACTGATCATGAAAAGCTGGGGCTGTTTTGCCGTTCCGACGATTGAAGCGCTTTGCTTCATCGTTCAAATTGCACAACAAGCGGCTTCTCTTCGCAATGAACGCAGGCATATATCATCGTGATTTATCGCCTGTCGGCCTACTGGTTATCGACGGAAAACAAATGTCCCCGCTTAATCAAACCAAATCGAACGGGTAATTTTTTCTTAAGCCAAATGGCGTATTTTCGGAGGATCCTGGCTTGGCCAGAGGAGTACGACTCGCCACTCAATCTGGCCCTTGCTGATCAAGAGTGCCTCCATCACCCGTATTGGCGCCCTGTTTGCTACTCAAGGGACAATAGCGTCAACACCGCCATCAGCGTCTGCCGGGCTGCTTGGTGGTGACGACTGAGGCGCAAAGATAAAATAGAAAAACCCCGATCAATGACTGAATTGATCGGGGTTTTTTTATAAAAAAAACTCTATTGGTTACGGATCAATCGCGTCTGACTCTATCGATCACTCGTCAATGTCCTTGAGAGCGTAAGAATGCTGCGCAGGTACGATTGCTCCTGCTATCATTGTCGCAACCACACTGGACACGCGTGTAGTGCTGGCAATCGGTAAAGCCTCTCCGATTACGAAGTCCATGACGCTGAATCAGGTCACAAGCGCGGCTCACCCATCCACTGTTGCTTGGTGGGCCAAGGCTGACAAAATTACCTCCAGGCATGACATAAAACGGCCCTGTCCTGCTTTGAACCGTCAGGTCATGAACAAATGTCGGTTGCCACCCATTACCCCGACATGCACCAGCAGCGACATTGCTAGAAAACAGTGCAATAGGCAAAACGGATACCGCAATCAATAATGGCTTCATTGGCCTCTCCCTAGATCAATCAAAAGTAAATATTGGCGTCACACCATAGCATCAATGCCCGCTGCTAAACGACTGCTCTAAATGGGGACAAAACAGCTACTACCAGTCTGAGGAAGTGTAGACAACTTGACAAAAATTACAATACGAAACACGACTGTCGATCGGGGAGTCTCCTGATTGAACCAGGAGTCACACAGGAACCTTTATGGTGACTGCCGAGGAGCAAGGCTAAGATAGAAAAGGCCCGGTTAATGATTGAACAGATCGGAGCTTATTTATAATAAAGCGTTATTTGTTACTGATCGATTAAGTCCCCCTCTTTGATTTACCTGATTACCCACAAGCCTCAGCCAACTTTAGCAACCGCACAGGCATGGGCGGTGTTCTGGCGGCAATATAGGC
>JBNKLG010000026.1:0-34083 GCA_050292235.1 Sedimenticolaceae bacterium
TGGTAAAGGGTCTGTCGCACCGTCAAGCGGCGCTCATTGGTTTTTTGGATCGGGCGAGCCTCACCCGTACAATGGTCATTAGCCATGATCGACTCCCATATGGTCGTTGATGGTTAGCTGGCCTGGGGTGTTGCTGCACCCTTGGTCAGCGCCTTTTAATCCTTCCTTCGGTTATTTGTTTACCTTTTTAGCCGCTTGATTTTCTCCCGTGTTATGCCACCGGCCTGATGGCATGTTCCACCTGGTGCTTGGCGATCAGGGCATCGATGACCGTGATGACCGTCTGCTTGTCCTCATCCCCGAACCGCTCCAGTACCTGAAAGCGCCGGAATAGCGTCTCATCCACGTTGGGGTGTTCCTGCTGCGGGTTGCCTGTGAGCAAGTAATCCACCGTGGTGCTAAGGGCGATCAAAGGGGTCAGACTCGATTGATCCATAACGAATAGAGTTTCTGTTATAGAAAAGCACCGCTTAATCAGTCATTAACCGGGGCTTTTCTATTTTAGCCGTGCTCCTCGGTAGTCACCACCAAACAGCCTGGCATGACCCTGACTTTGACGGGTGTTTTGATATCGAACCCGGCCTGTTCCAGCCACAGCCCATTACTCCGGGCATCCTGCCCTCCGCCCTTCGAGCCAGCCTCCGGCTGTTCAAATGTGCTCCCGGCACATTTGTTAGTTGCAACCAGGGCACCCACTTCTCCCGCAGCTGCTGGGGCGGGTCATCCTTACGCGGTGGATGCTGGTAAAGGGTCTGTCGCACCGTTAAACGGCGCTTCTTGGTTTTTTGGATCGGGCGAGTCTCACCTGAAGGAGATCAGAGCCAGTCAGCTTGACCCTCTTCTACTACCCGACCAGGACGACTTGATATCCCTGGTTCGCGCCTTAGTTTGCGGAAAAATCGACTCTCCAGCTCGACTCTGATCCCTGAGTACGATTAAATGTCGCCATGTTTAAACCTTTACCCCTCTTTATTGGTCTGCGCTATACCCGTTCCAAGCGGCGCACTCATTTCATCGATTTCATCTCCATTATTTCTATTCTGGGCCTCATGCTGGGCGTGGCTGCTTTGATCATCGTGCTGTCGGTGATGAACGGCTTTCACAAAGAGGTGCGCGAGCGTATCCTGGGTATGGCCTCCCACGCCACCATTTTGGGCGCCGAGGGCAAGATTCTGGATTGGAAAAAGGGCCTTATCATTGCCAAGGATCATCCCGAGGTGATTGGCCAGGCTCCCTTCGTCGAATTGAAAGGCATGTTGATGAGCGGGGATCAGGTGGCCGGTGTTTCGGTACGCGGTATCCTGCCGGAGGAGGAGCCCAAGGTCTCCAATGTGGGCGATCACATGCAGCAGGGGCGGTTGAGCGATCTCCAGGATCGCAGTTACAACATCATTCTGGGGGCCGAACTGGCCGGTTCTCTGGGCGTCGTCGTAGGGGATCGGGTCACTCTGGTGGCGCCAGAGGTGATGATGACCCCGACCGGCAGTATGCCGCGCATGCGCCGCTTCACCATCTCCGGGATTTTCAAGATCGATATGGGGAAATACGATTCCGGCGTCGCCTTTGTACACATGGCCGACGCTGCCCGTGTCCTGCGTCTGGGCGATGCGGTCAGTGGCATTCGGCTCAAACTGAAGGATATGTATAAGGCGCCTCAGGTCTCGGTAGAATTGGCCAGGGCTCAGGATGGCTGGTTCAAGGTTTCTGACTGGACCATGCAGCATCGCAATTTCTTTAGCGCCCTGCATACGGAAAAGCGCATGATGGGTCTGATTCTGTTCATCATTGTGCTGGTGGCGGCCTTTAATATCGTCTCTGCACTGGTGATGGTGGTCACCGATAAGAGCAGTGATATTGCCATTTTGCGCACCCTGGGCATGTCGCCGGGGGATATCCAGAAGATCTTTATGATTCAGGGGGCGACTCTGGGGATTGTGGGTACCCTTTCCGGGTTGATATTCGGTGTTTTGATCGCCTTGAATATCACCGCCATTGTGGGTGGCCTGGAAGATCTTTTCGGTTTTAAGGTGCTCGACCCCAATATCTACTACATCAGCAGCATGCCCTCCGATCTGCATTGGGATGATGTCTTCTGGATCTCCCTGGTCACCCTCTCCACGACCCTGGTCGCTACCATCTATCCCGCCAGACGGGCGGCGGCCACTCGTCCGGCGGAGGCCTTGCGCTATGAGTGAGATCATTCTGCAGTGCCAGAATCTGCATCGTCACTTTGACGATGGCCAGCTCCAGGTGGATGTGCTCAAGGGCGTCGATATGCAGGTTGCAGCTGGTGAACGTTGCGCTATTCTCGGTGCTTCAGGTTCGGGCAAGAGTACGTTGTTGCATTGCCTGGGTGGTCTGGATCGCCCGGATGAGGGCAAAGTATTGCTGGCCGGTGAGAATCTGTTTCGCCTTAGCGAAACCCAGATCGGTCGTTTGCGCAATCGCACCCTGGGCTTTGTTTATCAGTTCCATCACCTTCTACCGGAGTTCTCCGCCCTGGAAAACGTCGCTATGCCGCTGCTGATTGCTGGCGAGGAGGTGGTCTCGGCCCGGGAGACGTCAAAGGCGATGCTGGATCGGGTCGGTCTGGGGAAGCGTCTGCAACACAAGCCTGCGGAGCTCTCCGGGGGCGAACGGCAACGGGCGGCCATTGCCCGTGCTCTGGTCAACAAACCCCAGTGTGTGTTGGCCGATGAGCCTACCGGCAATCTGGACGGCCACACCGCTGAATCCATCTACGACCTGATGCTGGAACTGAATCAATCCCTGGGTACCAGTTTTGTCATTGTGACCCACGACATCAGTCTGGCCGAACGCATGGATCGGGTGCTGCATCTGGTTGATGGGGTCTTTGTCGATAGCTGATTCTCTGGTTGATCAGGCCTCGGTCTTTCTCTGCTGACGTGCTGCCCGGCGTCGTTTCAGATGGCTGATCACATGCCAGCGCCACAGCAGACGGGTGCCGATCATGCCCAGAACGCCAAAGACGGTGCCAACGATGATGCCGCCGACGAAGAGGGGCCAGAAGATGTCCCCCAGCACGCTTTCCAGCCAGGCCATGTTCATCTGAAACTCGGCAATCTTGCTCTCTTGCCCCAGAACCCAAAGACCGACCCGATAACTGCCATAAAACATGGGGGGGATGGTGATGGGATTGGTGAGCCAGACCAAAGAGACTGAGATGGGCAGGTTGACCCGAAAGATGATGGCGAGGATGGCCGAGGTGAGCATCTGCGGAAAAATGGGGATAAAGGCGCATAACAGGCCGCAAAACATGGCCCCTGAGACCGAGCGCCGGTTGAGGTGAAACAGATTGGGGTCGTGGAGCAGACGGCCAAAGATCCGGAGATATTTGTGTTCTTTGAGTTTTTTGTGGTCGGGGGAGAGCTTGCGGAAAAAGGCTTTGGGCATGGTTCGCCGACCAAAATTGTGGGAATGGAATCGACGCCATTTCAGGGTGGGGCCGACATTGGAGTCAGGGATTTTAAACGATAATATGGGGAATCCCCTATTGATTTAGGGCAGATCCCCAGCGAATGAGAGGGCGAAGGAGTGCCATGCCAACCGCCATTGCCTATTTTCTTGGCATCCTCAGTATCCAACTGAGCCCCTGGCTGCCGTCAGTCTACTGGCTGTTGGGGCCGATGCTGCTTCTCATGCTGTTGCTGTACCGGCGCTACTGGATAGCGGCTGCCTTTATTCTGGGTCTTTCCTGGTCCTGGCTGCATGGGGCTTGGCAGCTGGCAGGCAGCTTGCCTTTGGTATTGGAAGGTGAGGATATTCTGATTCAGGGCCGACTGGTTTCGCTACCCGTGCAGCGGGATAAAGGCTGGCGGTTCGAGTTTGAGATTGAGTCATTGGCCAATGCGCCAGCCTCGTTCAGCGGCAAGGTCCGGCTCTACTGGTATCGGGATGTCCCCGAACTGCATCTGGGCCAGCGCTGGCAATTACAGCTGCGATTGAAGCGACCCCGGGGGTTCCTCAATCCCGGCGGTTTCGATTACGAAGCCTGGTTGTGGCAGGCCGGTATCCGGGCCACGGGTTATGTGCGCACGAGTGCGGAGAACCGGTTGCTGGCAGAGCCCGGTGGTTTCCAAGGACTGGGTCAGGCCCGGCAGCAGATCCAGAAGCGGTTGCACGAACGGGTGCCGCCTTCGGCCATGCCTCTGATCGCTGCACTGAGCATTGGTGACCGCTCCGGTTTTGACAGCCAGCAGTGGGCCAATTTCCGCGCCACAGGCAGCAATCATCTGGTGGCCATCTCCGGCCTGCACATTGGCATGGTGGCTGGTGTCTTGCTGCTGGGAGTCGGGCGCCTCTGGCGTCTTTTTCCTCAGCTTTGTCTCTATTGGGCAGCCCAGCGGTCCGGGGCTGTGGCGGCATTGCTGGGAGCGACCCTTTACGCGGGTTTGGCCGGTTTTACCCTGCCTACGCAACGGGCCTTGATCATGTTGTCAGCCTTATTGTTGCCGTTGATTATGGGGCGGCAAAGCCGTTCTTGGCAGGGGTTGGGACTGGCGTTGATTCTGGTGTTGACCTTCGATCCCCGTGCCGCTTTGGCCCCTGGGTTTCTGCTGTCGTTTGCGGCGGTGGGAGCCATTCTCTGGCACTGCTCTTCGAGGGACGAAAAACCGGGCTGGTTGCGCCAGCTGTTGCGGATGCAGTGGGCGGTCACTTTGGCGCTAACGCCGCTGTTGATGTTTCTGTTTCAGCAACTCTCCTGGTTGAGCTTTGTGGTCAATCTGATCGCCATTCCCTGGTTCAGTCTGGTGCTGGTGCCCCTGACCTTTGTTGCCGTGCTGTTGCTGCTGATCTGGCCGGATCTGGGCGCTTGGCTTTTCGGATGGCTGGCTCCCCTGTATAGCAGTACCCTGAGCGTTCTGGATACCCTGGCCACCCAGGGTAATGGCCTGATCGATCTGGCTCAACGGCCTGCTTGGGCCTTATTATTGTCGGTTCTGGGGGCACTATGGCTGCTGTTGCCACTGCGTCTGCCTGCTAAGCCATTGGCACTGTTTCTCTTTTTGCCTCTGCTGCGGCCAGCGGCGCAAACCCTGCACCCTGGTGAATGGGAGTGGGTAATCCTGGATGTGGGGCAGGGGCTGGCTCAGTTGGTAAGAACCCAGCACCATCTCCTGCTTTACGATGCCGGTCCGGCTTTCAGCAAGGATTTCAATGCCGGTGAGGCGGTAGTGGTGCCCTATCTCAAAAGCCAGGGGATAGGCCGGATTGATCGCATGATCTTATCTCACGATGCCAGGGATCATTCCGGTGGTGCTCAGGCCGTTTTGAATGCCCTGCCTGTGGCCAGTGTGATGGGCGGGGAGGGGGATTACGCCCCCTGTAGGGCGGGTAACAGCTGGCGTTGGGATGGTGTCGAGTTTCGCATTCTGAATCCCGATCCAGGATCACCATGGCAGGGCAACAACGCTTCCTGTGTTTTGTCGGTGCAGCAGGGGGATCGACGCCTTTTGCTGACCGGCGATCTGGAAAGGGAGGGAGAGCAACGGTTGCAGGCACAGTATCCCGAGATTTTCCCCCTGACCCTGGTACAGGTGGGCCACCATGGCAGTCGCACCTCATCCAGCACGGATTTTGTCCGGGTAGCCCGGCCTGAGTTGGCGATTATCTCCAGTGGGTATCGCAATCGCTACGGATTTCCGGCGGTAAAAATCGTTCAGCGATGGCGGCAGGTTGGGAGTCAGGTTTGGGATACGCAGGACTCTGGCGCCATCCGGGTACGCTGGCAAGCTGCGCAAAGCGTTTGGGAGGTGGAACGGTATCGTGAAACAATGCAGAGGTTCTGGCGCAGCCACTAACTTTTCATGAAATCACTGAGCAAGACTCAAAAGATCCTCTTTCTATCCCTGAGTTTTCTGTTGCTCATCGCGGGCACGGAGTGGGTGCGCAGCCAATTCATGGTGGAGGAACACCAGCTGCGCCAGGAGATTCGTCATGAATTGCAGCGGCAGTTTCCCGCTTTGAAGGCCGAAAACGACAAGCGCTATGGCCTGCATCCCTGCGATCCCAATCAAACACTTGCAAAAGGAGCCCGCCAGGTGGTGCTGATTCACGGCCTGGATGATCCTGGTCAGGTGTGGAGTTATCTGGCGCCGCAATTGGTTGGGAAAGGGTATGCCTGTTGGTTGATGCGCTATCCGGACGACCAGCCCATCAGCGAGTCCGCCCAGTATCTCCATCAACAACTGGTTGGCCTGCGACAGCAAAAGGGCATTACCCATCTAAGGATCGTGGCCCACAGTATGGGGGGATTGGTGACCCGTGAAATGTTGACCGCACCCGGGTTGGCCAAGGAGGGGGTCCGACCCCAGATCACCCAGCTGATCATGGTGGGTACACCCAATCATGGATCGGAGATGGCCCGGTTCCGGATCCTGTCCGAGTTTGGGGATCAGCTTGGTGAGATGATCGATGGCCGGTTTGAATGGTTCGGCTGGTTGCGTGACGGTGCCGGAGAGGCGGGTATCGATCTCACCCCTGGAAGTCCCTTTTTACAGGCACTCAATGCCCGTCCTGCACCTTCCTCGACCCATCTGGCGGTCATTGCCGGTGTCATGGGAGAGGTGGAGAGACAGACGATGGCCAAATGGCTGGAACAGCGGGGGGGCGCCAAGGCGCAACCCCTGGTCCATGCTCTGGGCAGGTTGTTGGCCTCAGTGGGTGATGGCGCGGTGCCTTTGGCATCGGCGCGTCTGGAGGGGGCTGAGTTCTATCAGGTCGAGGGCAACCATCTGAGCATTCTCTTCAATCTCACGAAGAGCAGCACGCGCGAGCCAGCTGCGGTGCCTATTGTTTTGGAGTTACTGGCCCGTCCGGATACCCAGCACCATTTGGAACCGGAGCCATCCCTGGCTCGATAAATCAACGCTCTCTTTACTGGAGAACAGGTCTGGCGTTGGTGGGCTGAATGGGCCGGTTATTGGCGTGGCCGCCCATGGCTTTGGTGAAGAGGTCGATCTGTTCTTGTGATAGCTCCAGTGGTGCGCTGATGACCAGCCAGGTGACGCCTTCGGAGCAGGGTGGGGTGGTGAGTGAGCCGTTGAACCGGTAGTACTCTTTGGTGCTGGGGATCAAGCTCTTCATCTCGTCACTGGAGAACTCGATGGACTTCTTCTCGTCGTGCTCGAAGGGCATCTTGGACCAGAGCTTGGCGATGGCGGGGTTCTCCTTGCCCAGGTTGAACATGACGCCGATCACAGCGATGTCGCCCTGTTCATTCAAATGAACAAAGTGGGCTTCCATGGCGAAGGATTTGCCTTCGATATGGTTTTCGCTGGGGATGTGGAAGTGGAACTGTTTGAGTTGGAAGGTCTTGCCTTCGATGGTGACACTGCTGCCATTTTCGACATTGATTTGAATGGTGTGTCCGTTGTTCCAGATCTCAGCGGCCTTGGCGCTGTAGCTGAGGCCGATTTCAGGAAGATCGGCCTCGATGGATGAGGCGATGTTAATCGGCGTCTGGTTCTTTCCGATGCCGCACATTCTGAATTTCTCGGAGATGTCTCCCCAGTGTTCCGGCCCGGTGTGCCCGGTGTAACCCCAGGCATTGTGACCGCCGTGTGCAGCATGTTCATCGGCGGCATAGAGGGCGGTGGTTCCGAAAACAATCGATGCTGCCGGAACGCCTTTCAATAGTTTCATCGCTTTAAATCCTCATGGTTATGGGTGTTGATATTCACCACGTCACCATGGAGCCGCCAGCCCTGCTGTTCGCATGGCTGGCGGTTTGCTAACTTTCGCTATGGCGACAATTCCGGTGTCGTGGCGGGGATGCCTGGATGTAAAGTAACGATTACCAGGTAATGGCCTTGGTGCCATCTTTAAATAACACTTCGTTGACCAGCTCAGGGCTGCCGAGTTCAACACCAGTGATCAGGTCCTTGTCGGATTGCTTGTAATGTTTGAGGCACATAGGGCAAACAAGGATTTTGGCCCCCTTTTTGGACAGCTCTTTCAGTTTGCCCTGCAGACCGGCAAAGCGCTTGGATTGGCTTTTCATCGCCACAAACACCCCTTTGTCGTTCAGATGGACGGTGAGGGGGTGTCCACGTTCCATCATCTTACCACCCAGGGCCAGGGCCATTTTGACCCGATGGCTGTCGGAGGTGGTCAGGTTGATGTAAAGCGGGTCGGTATCAGCGGCCAGCAGAGCACCGGGTAAGGCGGCAAGCAGCAGAATGCATGAGGTGAGTAGGGCGTGGATTTTCATTGGATTCTCCCGTTGGTTGAACTGCTGATTGGCAATCAGTCCGCTTAGGCTAGTCGAATTGTCAGCATTTTCCCATACCCGTTTTTTTCTATAGTGCATTCGGGTTTTGTGGTTTTTTTCAGGGCGGATTCTTTTGTTGGGTGGCTGGGTTGAGTGGGCAGCATAAAACACCTGAGTTTTTCGGCATATTGGGTAGAATAAGGCGGGGTTCCCCCATAGATGCTTTCATAGATGCTTTGTTCGAGGTGATTGCAATGCCAGGATTTCTGCGGTTTCGCCTAGTAGTATTGTTGCTGATGCTATGGATGGCAGGATCCTTGTCCGCCTCTATGTTTAAGGATTCCGTCGATCGTGTACTGCCGGATAATGGTGAACGTTTTGGCACCCTGCCCGACGGCCAACGCATCTTTGGGAAGTTCTTCATTCGTCGCATGTATGAAGAGAATGGTTTCTATCCCCTGTGGAAGCCCCAGGCCATTGCCTCTCTGTCTCGCGCTCTGGATGGCCTCAGCGATGATGGTCTTCGCCCTGAGGAGTACCGTTTTGCCGCTATTGAGCCCTTTCTGAATGCCCCGAATCGCAGTCGTCACTCTCTGGTGGAGTCCGCAGAGCTGGACATCCTTTTTACCGAGGCCTATCTGCGGGCGATGTATCACCTCTATTACGGCAAGGCGGATCCTAAAGGGCTGGACCCCAATAACAACTTTGCCCGCGCCCGTGATGGCAAGGATCGTTCCCGCCAGTTGTTGCACTGGATAGAGAAGGGGCGGATCGAATCGGCCTTCGATTGGGCAAGACCCAAAAGTGTGCGCTATCAGCGCTTACGCAAAGGGCTGGCCAAATACCGACAGACCCATGCCCAGGCCAAACATATGCCCCGGGTCGATGAAGGCAGTACCTTGCGGCCAGGTGATACCGATGCCCGTGTCGCCCAGATTCGTCAGCGTTTGGCAGCCAGTGGTGAGCTGAACAGCTCATCAGGATCGACCCTGTATGACGATGAGCTTCTGACAGCGGTCAAGCGCTTCCAGCGAAACAAAGGTCTGGCGGCTGACGGGATTATTGGCCCGGGTACGCTACGGGCCATGAATGGCGGTAGCTCCAGTCGGGTCGATCAGATTCGGGTCAATCTGGAACGACAGCGCTGGATGCTGCACGAGGATCGTGGTGAATTTCTGGCAGTGGATATCGCCGGCTTTATGATTTACTGGGTCAAAGACGGTCAGATTATCTGGAAGGAACAGGTTCAGGTCGGCAAGAAATACACCAATACGCCGATTTTCAAGGATAAGATCGAATACCTCGTCTTTAATCCTACCTGGACCGTGCCGCCGGGCATTCTTCGTCGCTCTATCCTGCCTGGTCTGAAGAAGGATCCCGGCTATCTCGACGCCAAAGGTTATCAGTTGCTCTCCTCCAGTGGTGACCCCCTGGATCCTTACAGCATCAATTGGAAGGGGATGTCCCATTTTCCCTATGTGGTGCGGGAAGCACCAGGTAAAAATAATGCCCTGGGACTGGTGAAGTTCATGTTCCCCAACAAACACCATGTCTTTTTGCACGATACCAATCACCGGAACTATTTTTCCCGCAAGGTGCGTACCACCAGTTCCGGTTGCATTCGTTTGCATAACCCCTTTGATCTGGCAGAACGTCTGCTGGCGGATCAGGGCTGGAACCGTGCCCGCATTGATCGGGTGATTCGCTCGGGCAAGACCACCCGGGTCAACCTGAAAAAGCCCATGCGGATTCTGATTTTCTATAGCACTGCCTATGCGGATGACAATGGAAATGTCACTTTCAAAAATGACATCTATAAGCGGGATGCCAGGATTCTTGATGCACTCAATGGGCCTTTTCGCTTCCATCAGGTGGATGCGGCGGGTCGTCCCTCTACCAATGCGGTTGCCAGTGATGAGGCGTTTCCTATGGATGATATGGATCCGGAGACGGATATGCATACTGCCCCCAGTCAGCCTCACCGGACACGCCTGGCCCCCGGCTTTCTGGATTTTTGATGCCCATGCCACACTCCGCTACTCAGATTCGTATTGCTGCCGGTCCTAAAGACCGAGAAGCGGTCTATGCCTTTCGCTATCAAATCTACGTTGAGGAGATGGGCAAGCAATTGGGCTATGCCGATCCATCACAGAAGATGTTGCTGGATGATCTGGATGAGATGGCCCATCACTACCTAGTGGAGCAGGATGGAAAGATCATTGCCACGGCGCGGTTGAATTATGCGACCGAGACCCCTTTTGGCGATCACTGGCGTCAGCTCTATCAGTTGGCACATTGGGATGAGTTTCCTGCTGAGGCTATCTCCATGAGTTCCCGTCTCATGGTGGCGCCGGAATGGCGTGGCTCTTCGGTCTTGGGCGCTTTGCTTTTGCAACTGTTTGAACACTCCAGAGCCCGAGGCGTTCGTTTTAATTTCCTCAACTGTTCGCCCTCTCTGCTGGAGTTTTACGAACAGCTGGGTTACCGGCGCTACGCCGATGGCTTTGTGGATACCGATGTGGGCTACCGCGTGCCTATGGTCTTCATGACCGAAGACGTTGATTATATGCGTTTGGTGCATTCACCCTTTTTACGTTTGGCACGCAAACTTCCGTCCAGCGGTGCAGATACCCAGTGGTTTGAGTCAAAATTTCCCGGCCATGCAGCCCACGTTAATCGTCGTCTGGTCGATGCAGAGGGTTTCTGGTCTATGTTGGAGCAGAATCTCCATACTGATCCCAGAGAGACCATTTCCCTGCTGACAGACCTGGATGAAGAAGAGGCCCAGCAATTTCTGAAGACCGGTACGGTATTGCCTTGTAAAGCAGGTGACATCATCATTCGCCCCGGAGATGTGGGTGATGAAATGTTTGTCATCCTGGATGGGGCCATCTCGGTTTGGGGGGGGGATGATGACTGTCCGGTATCGCTGGCGCTGCTTGGCCCTGGTCAGATTTTCGGTGAAATCGCTTTTGTCAGTAAAGAGCCGCGAACAGCCAAGGTGGTGGCTGAGACTGACGTCAAGCTTTTGATCCTGACCCAGAGCTTTTTCCGAAAAGCCATGATCAAGATGCCCGCTATTGTCTCCAAGGTGCTACTGAATCTGGCGGTGGTGCTCTGTGATCGTCTCAAGGGCAGCACGCTCAATTGGGTGGCGGCTGTACAGGGGGGATCGGAAGCCTGTGATGACTGAGGCGGCTGGTTCCTACGCCTTTGGCGAATTCGATGAGAATGAGCGGGAGCTGACCCGGTTAAAGGCGCAGGCCGGAGCAGCCCAGGCGCTGGAGCGGCGTATTCTGCAACAAGGGGGTCTACAGCCCGGTATGCGGGTATTGGATCTGGCCTGCGGTCCCGGGGTGGTTTCCTGTGCCCTGGCCCGCATGGTTGCACCGGCCGGGTGGGTCACTGGAGTGGATCTCAGCCCGGATCTGCTGGCCGAGGCCAAGGCCGCTGCTGTTGATCAGGGGCTGGACAATCTCAGCTTTTACCAGGGTGATGTCTATGCCCTGGATCTGGCTGATGCCAGCTTCGATTTTGTCTATGCCCGTTTTCTGTTTCAGCATTTGAGAGATCCCCAACAGGCTCTGACTGAGGCTCATCGGGTTCTGGCCCCCGGCGGCAGATTGTTGGTGGCCGATGTGGATGATGGCTGGCTGGCCATGTATCCGACACCTCCGACCTTTAACGCTTTCATTGAGCGGGCAGCCCGCACCCAGGCCAGCCAGGGCGGCAATCGCCATGTCGGGCGTCAATTGGGTGAGCTGTTGCAGGGGGCCGGGTTTTCTGAGGTTGCTTTGTACGTCCACAGTCTGACCAGTGATGATTTGGGTCTGAAGCCCTTTCTGGATCTGACCACCGGGTATAAATCACAGTTGATGCAGGGAGAGGATCAGACGGTGGTCCGGCAGGAGCTTGAGGCCATTTACGCCTTTGCCGAATCCCAGCCTGTCCGGGGTTTCACCAGTATCTTCGCTGCCTCTGGTCTTAAAAGTTGAGAAACGACTCCGTCGGCAGTGGTTGATAGCGGATCTTCGGCGGTTCCCGCTCCAGATCCGGCTGATGGAAGACAAAGGGACCATCCAGCGCAGTCAAAAGGCCGGGATCGCGGTGATAGACATCGGGTTTGAAGCTGATGTCGTCTTCGGTGGCCCAGGCTGTGCTGTAGTGGATCAGGATCGGGATGGGGTGTTTCAGTGCAACTTTATGTGGCTTTCCTGACTGAACCGCCTTGTCCACCCGTTCGGCAGACCAGCCTTCCCGTGCCAGTAACTGATCGGCCAGATCCAGGGGGTTCTGCAGCCGAATGCAGCCATCGGAGGTGGTGGTGCGATTGGGGGAGACCAACATTTCCATGAAATCGGCGTCGTGCAGGTAGACCCCATGGGGATTGGGGAAGAGGAAGCGCACCGCTCCTCCCTGCAAAGACTCCTGGCCGTGGGTGGCTTTCCAGTCTGGATTGAGTTCAACGAAACGCAGGTTGTCCTTAAAGATCGGTGTCTGGGTGAATTGCTCCCCGACCTGGACCTGATCCTGCCAGACAATCTCCTGATCCTTGAACCAGAAGATGGTGAAGCCGGCAATGTCCACTACCAGGTACTCCTCCGCCATTACGGGGAAGAGCCAGCGTTGACGTTCCAGATTGACCCGGATTTGGGCAATGCGGTCGGCAACGGGCACATTCATGGCGGTAATGGTGTCGGCATCCAGCGCACCGGTTTCCGTCAGATAGTGGCGCTGCTGGAAGCGTAGGATGCCTTCCAACAGGCGGTCATCCATTTTCATGTCGCCCTTTGCCGAGGCCAGATCGCCCGTGATGGCCAGGCGGCGGCGAACCAAAAGCAGGCGCGGATCGGACCCGCCCGGTTCAACATCCGGCCCCGGCGGGATTTGGGGCCAGCCGCCATTGGCCTGGATTTTCAGATAGTGTTTCAGTGCCCGCCGCATCCAGTGATAGCGAGGGTTTTTAGGACGAGCCCAGTTAAAGGCCTCTTCGATGCCAGCATGTTTGATCCACAACAAAAGAAGGGCAGAGCGGTCCTTGCCGTCACGGGCCTGGGCAAAGTTGTTGTTCGGATCCAGTCGTTGGGGGTCGGTTTTGCCATAGTAGAGGTTGTACATGCCCCGCAGATAGGCTTCACTGAGCAGTAGGTCCCAGGTAACCGCCTGATGAATGCTATTGGCTTTCAATTCTGGATTGTTGAGCAGTGGCAGAATTGCATCAAACCGGTAGTCATCGGGATTGAGCCCATCGCCCGACAGGGTTTTCAGGGCCTTTGCCAGGGCAGTGATGGCCTCGGGCGTCCAGATCGGGCCGCCGCCTTTTTCTTCATACATCCGGCGGATAAAGTATTTGCCATAGAGGGTTTCGCCGCTGGGTAGTTGGGCGAAACGTTCCTGGTTCTTAGGCAGGAGTTTGGCGACTTCCTGATCAAACAGAGGATTGGCCAATAGCGGCAAGGATGGCAGGGTCAGCAGTAAGAGGAAAGCCAGCCACTGGCAACGGAAGGGTTTCACAGGCAGGTCAGGGGTTTGTATCCTAGTGGGTGTCCAAAATCGAGATAAGCGGGAGATCCACACCATGAGAACACTGAGTACGCTGTTGTTACTGCTGGCGGTCACAATACCGGTCCGGGCTGACAAATTGGAATTGCTGGGATATGGCGTGCGTTCTTGTGAACATTACCTTCAAACTTATGTCGGTTGGGAAAAAGGGGATGCCAAAGACATCGTTGAATATTACCGCTATCAGGATTGGTTGACGGGTTTTGTTTCCGGTTTGTCATTGGCCACCAGCGATGATCAGCTGCGCGGCGTGAGCGTTGATGGGGCAATGCGGCGAAATCGGATCCATTGTCAGGAAAATCTTAATGATGATTTCTTTAAGGCAACCATAACCTTATTGAAGGATCTTAAAAAAATACCATAAATTTATGCTTTTTGTTAAGCACCATCACTTTCGACAGCTCATTTATAATCTTCTGCCATGAAAATTGTCTCCTTCAATGTCAATGGTGTGCGGGCTCGCCCCCATCAACTGAAACAGCTGGTTGAGAGTCAGCAGCCCGATATCGTTGGTCTGCAAGAGACCAAGGTGCGGGACGAAGAGTTTCCTCTGGCGCTCTTTGTCGAGCTGGGTTACGAGGTGCGCTATTTCGGCCAAAAGGGCCATTATGGCGTGGCACTCATGTCACGACAGGCGCCTGAGAGCGTACAGATGGGTTTTCCCGGAGAGCCTGAAGATGCCCAACGCCGTTTCATCGCCGGGCGCTACGCCTTGCCTGATGGTGGTCATCTCTGCGTGCTCAATGGCTATTTTCCCCAGGGAGAGAGCCGCGACCATCCCACCAAATTCCCCAACAAACGCCAGTTCTATGCGGATCTTCTGACCTACCTGCAACAGCATCACACCCCCGAAGATCGGCTGGTGCTCATGGGCGACATGAATGTTGCTCCGCTGGATCTGGATATCGGCATTGGCTCCGATAATGCCAAACGCTGGTTGCGATCCGGCAAATGCAGCTTTCTGCCTGAAGAGCGCGAATGGTTCCAGGCTCTGCTGGACTGGGGGTTGGTGGACAGCTTTCGTGCTTTACAACCCGAAGCGACGGATGCTTTAAGCTGGTTTGATTACCGTAGCAAAGGCTTTGAACGCGAGCCCAGACATGGGCTGCGCATTGATCACCTCTTGGTCACTCCAGCCCTGATGGCCCGCTGCAAAGGCGTGGGCATCGACGACCAGATACGGGGTATGGAAAAACCCTCGGATCATTGTCCGGTTTGGGCTGAGTTTAGGCTTTGATTTTCCTTCATCTCTGACGCAAAAACGGATTGTGCAGCCTCTCCATGCCCAGGGTGGAATCCGGTCCATGACCGGGGACAAAGCGTACCTCGTCGCCCAGGGGGAGAAGTTTTTGCTCGATTGAATGCAGTAGTTGCAGATGGTTGCCACCGGGCAAATCGGTGCGGCCCACTGCGCCTCGGAATAGCACATCACCGACAAAAGCAGTCTGACTCTCGGGGTGATAAAACACCAGATGGCCCGGCGTATGGCCGGGACAATGGATAACTTTCAGTGAAATCTCTCCAATCTGACACTGATCACCATCCGCCAGCCAACGGTCTGGGGTAAAGGCCTGGCCGATGGGGAAGTCGAATTGCTCACACCATTCCGGTAGGGTATCCAGGATGAAGGCGTCTGCCTGATGAGGGCCTTCGATGGGGACGTTCAGTTGCTGGGCCAGCTCTGCCGCAGAGGCACAATGATCGAAATGACCGTGGGTAATGAGCAGTTTGCTGATGGTCAGCTGGCGGTTTTTGGCGGCATCGAGGATACGGTCAATGTCGCCGCCAGGATCGATGACAACGGCGGTTTTCTGCTGTTCACACCAGAGTAGAGAGCAGTTCTGTGCATAGGCGGTAACGGGGAAGGTGAAGTGGGGCATGGATTTCCTGGTTGTCGAATGTCAGTGGTTATAGAGGAGGAAGGCGCCAGCGCGGCGTGGATCGCCTGCCCCGTCGAGTTGGGCTTGGCGAAGCATAACGCTATGAGTGCCGCCAAAAAACAGGTTGAGCGTATCCCATTGGTGTCGATTGGGATAGTTCTCGGCAAGCGCAGCTTGGGTTTCAGATGTAAAGCCGGGTTCCAGATTGAGCAGACCCCCTTCGAGGTGAATGCGCGGGGCGGCTACGGCCTCTGCGATGGGTAGATCAAAATCGGCAATATTGATCAGGGTTTGCAGGATGGCATTGCGTAACCGGTTGGATCCACCGGAACCGATCACCAGCAATTGGTTCGGGCCAAGCAGCATGCTGGGTGCCATCATGGAGGCCAGTCTGATATCGGTGGGCCAGCAGTGGAGCCCCTGGGGGTTGAGGTCCTCTTCGCCCAGGATGTTGTTGAGCATGATGCCGGTGTCGGGCAATAGGTGGCCACAACCCTCGCCGTTGGAGAGAGTGAGAGCAGCGGCATTACCTGCATCATCGACCAGACTGATGTGAGTGGTGCCCCGGCTGCGCAGGCTACTTTGGCGCAGATGGTGGCGGTAGTTCTCTAACAATTGCTCGTGCCTCTCTCCATCGGGGTGGAGTAGGGATTCCCGGACTTTGTCGGTACGGGCCATGACCTGAGCCAGGGTGCTAAGGTGGTTGCTAGAGCCCCATGCCCCTCTCTCGAAGGTGTGTTCGGACAGGAGCGCCAGACTAAAGGCGATCAGGGGGCCGCCTGCTGATGGTGCCGGGTTGGTCAGAAACTCATGGTTACGGTAGGGCTGGCGTAGGGGTTGGCGTTCGAGGCATTGGTAGGCGGAGAGGTCCCGTCGTGTGATCTGGCCACCACGTTCAGCGCATTGCTGGCTGATCAGGTCGGCCAGTTCCCCTTCATAAAAGAGGTGATCCCCCTCTCGTTCCAGGGCTTCGAGAGCGTCGGCCAGTTGGGGCTGATAGAGCCACTCTCCGGCTAGGGGCAGGCGGCTGCCGTGCTCTCGGCCATAGAGATTTCGAGCACTGTCGCTGAACAGATAGATGGGGGCGACCACCGAGAAGATATAGGCTTGCTGTGGGGTGATGAGGGTGCCCTGGCGGGCGTAGTCGATGGCTGGTTCCAGGATTGTTTTCATGGGAATGTGGCCCAGTTCCCGATGGGCAGCAAAGAGGCCGCGCACCACACCGGGTACGGCGATGGCACCCATGCCGATATGAAAGGTCTGGCGCACCTGGCCGAAATCGGCCTCTATCGGCTGAAAATCCAGTTGATCCAGTGGGCGACGTTGATGGGGTGTCTGGGCAAAGAAGTCATAGAGCCGTGTCTGTCCATTCGCCTCTCTGGCCAGCAAAAAACCACCGCCCCCCAGTGAGGCCAGTACCGGCTCTACCACGCAGGCAGCGCACATGGCAGCCAGGGCGGCATCAAAAATATTGCCTCCCGCCTCTAGAATATGACGGGCGGCTTCGGTGGTTTTTTCGTGACCAGCAGCGATGGCGGCAGGCAACGGTGGCTCCCAGGTTGTGAAGGTTGGCACTGGATTATAAAATAGTCCATTCCTTGTCGCGCCGGGCTTACCCGGCGTTTTGTTTTTGTTACTCAAGTGGCCTTTGGTAGCGGCCACCACTGAAGCGAGGTGTTGCCATGCCAGTCATTACCCTTCCCGATGGTTCCCAACGCAGTTTCGATCAGGCGGTCACCGTGCTGGGGGTGGCCACTGATATCGGCCCAGGTCTGGCCAAGGCTGCCTTGGCCGGGCGGGTGGATGATTGTCTGGTGGATCTCAGCCATCTCATCGAATCGGATGCCAGTCTGGGTATCATCACCGATAAGGATGAAGAGGGGCTGGAGATCATTCGCCACTCCACGGCTCATCTGTTGGCGATGGCGGTCAAGTCGCTGTTCCCCGATGCTCAGGTCACCATTGGTCCGACGGTGGAGAACGGCTTCTATTACGATTTTGCCTATCAGCGCCCCTTTACGCCGGATGATCTGGAGGCCATTGAGGCCAAAATGGCGGAGCTGGCCAAGGCCGATTATGCGGTGACCCGTGAAGTCTGGCCGCGGAATGAGGCCATCGCCTTTTTTCAACAGCAGGGTGAGGCCTATAAGGCAGAGATCATTTCGGATCTGCCAGAGTCAGAGGTGATTTCGGTCTATCGCCAGGGCGATTTCCTGGATCTTTGTCGCGGCCCCCATGTGCCTGCCACGGGCAAGCTTCAGGCCTTCAAGCTGATGAAGGTGGCGGGTTCCTACTGGCGCGGTGATGCCAGCAACGCCATGCTGCAGCGCATCTACGGCACCGCCTGGCGCAATAAGAAAGAGCTCAAGGCCTATCTGAACCGCTTGACTGAGGCGGAAAAACGCGACCATCGCAAGTTGGGCAAGCAGCTCGACCTGTTCCACTTTCAGGATGAGGCTCCCGGTATGGTGTTCTGGCATCAGAAGGGCTATGTCCTCTATCGGGCAGTTGAAAACTTTATGCGCCAAAAGCTGATGGAGTATGACTATCAGGAGGTGCATACCCCTCAGGTATTGGATCGCACTCTCTGGGAGAAGTCCGGCCATTGGGACAAGTTCGCTGATGACATGTTCACCACCCATGTGGAGAACCGCGATTACGCCATCAAGCCCATGAACTGTCCGGGCCATATCCAGATCTATAACCAGGGGTTGAAAAGCTACCGCGATCTGCCCCTGCGCATCGCCGAATTTGGGGTGGTGCATCGCAATGAGCCTTCCGGTACCCTGCATGGCCTGATGCGTGCCCGCCGTTTTGTGCAGGACGACGCCCATGTCTTCTGTAGTGAGGATCAGATCGAAGAGGAGGTCGGTATCCTCATCAATATCGTGTTTGAGACCTATAAGGCTTTCGGTTTTGAAGAGATCGATCTCGCCTTCTCCTCCCGTCCGGAAAAGCGGGTCGGGGAGGATGCCCTTTGGGATAAGGCAGAGGAGGCATTGGAGAATTGCCTCAAGCATAAGGGGCTGAGCTATCGCTATCAGCCGGGTGAGGGGGCCTTCTATGGTCCCAAGATCGAATTTACCCTGCACGACAGCATCGGTCGGGCCTGGCAGTGCGGCACCATTCAGCTCGATTTTTCCATGCCGGAGCGCCTGGGCGCCCACTATATCGCCGAAGACAACAGCAAACGCACCCCGGTGATGATCCATCGCGCTATCCTGGGTTCCCTGGAGCGTTTTATCGGTATTCTCATCGAACACTACGCGGGCAATCTGCCCCTGTGGCTGGCCCCGCAACAGGCGGTGGTGCTCAATATTACCGATCGGCAGGCCGAATATGCCAAACAGCTGGCCAATTCCTTGAGGCAACAGAGGGTTAGGGTGGATTTGGACTTGAGAAACGAAAAGATTGGTTATAAGATACGCGAGTACACGCTTGCTAAGGTGCCCTTTCTGTTGGTGGTCGGTGATCGCGAGATGGAAGAGGGCACGGTCTCGGTGAGAACGCGAGACGGCAAGGATTTCGGAAGCATGTCGCCGGAGGCCTTTGTTGAAGAGCTGAATCGTCAAGGTTAGCCCAATAAGGTAGATTGCTGAAAAGCACCGGTGTTCGGTGCTTTTCTCTTTAGGAGGATCTGGAAATAGCGATCAAAAAAGATGACAGGCATAGCCTGAACGAAGAGATCGAGGCACGTGAAGTGCGTCTGATCGGTGCCGGTGGCGAACAGGTTGGCATCATGCCAACCGTTGATGCCCTGAAGCGTGCCGCTGACGAGAGCCTGGATCTGGTGGAAATTGCGCCGGATGCGAATCCACCGGTTTGCCGCTTGATGGATTACGGTAAGTTTCTCTTCGATAAGAAAAAAGAACGCCAAGCTGCTAAGAAAAAGCAGAAGCAGATCCATGTTAAGGAGATCAAGTTTCGTCCGGGAACGGATGAAGGGGATTATCAGGTAAAACTGCGCAACCTGGTACGTTTCCTAGAAGATGGGGACAGGGCCAAGATCACCATGCGTTTTCGTGGTCGAGAGCACGCACACAGGGAGTTGGGGTTGGAATTTCTGCGGCGTATTGAGGCGGATCTCGCCGATTATGCCAGCGTGGAACAGCAGCCCCTGATGGAAGGCCGACAAATGGTCATGATGCTCGCCCCCAAGAAAAAGTAGTCAGGAAGTTTTCCTGATAGAGAAAATCCTTTGATGAATGCGGAGTATGCATAATGCCCAAAATCAAAACCAACCGGGGTGCTGCCAAGCGCTTCAAACTCAAATCGTCCGGTGCAGTCAAGAGCGCACAGTCCCATCGTCGCCATATCTTGACCAAGAAAAGCACCAAGCGTAAGCGCCATCTGCGCTCGCCCAACCATCTGCATCCTTCAGATGCCAAGTTGGCGCGTCGTATGATGCCTTATTGCTGAGCTTTCACTTTTTTGCATTGGAGATTTAAAACATGGCTCGAGTTAAAAGAGGGGTGATCGCCCACGCCCGTCATAAAAAGGTCCTGGATGAGGCCAAGGGTTATTACGGCGCGCGCAGCAAAGTCTATCGCGTTGCCAAGCAGGCGGTGATCAAGGCAGGTCAGTATGCCTATCGTGACCGTCGCCAGAAAAAACGTCAGTTTCGTGCGCTTTGGATCGCCCGCATCAATGCCGGCGCCCGTGAGAATGGCATGTCTTATAGCCGGTTGATCGATGGCTTGAACAAGGCTGAGGTCGAGATTGATCGCAAGATGTTGGCGGATCTGGCGATCTTTGATCGTCCGGCCTTTTCCGCTCTTTGCGTCAAGGCCCAGGCTGCCTTGGGCTGATTGGCCCAACTCTCCGCGTGTAAGCGCGGATCCGATTGCGCAAGACCATGAGAGGGGGAGGGCAAGGCCATTCCCCTCTCTTTATTGCGCTCTCAAATTTTATGTTGTCATGACTGACCCTGCCTGAGGACAGACGATGGATCTTGGCCAAGAAATTGAACAACAACAAACTGTTGCCCTGGCGCACATTGAGCGTGCCGAGGCGTTACCTGTCCTGGATGAGGTGCGGGTTGCCTTTCTGGGGAAGCAGGGCAGTTTGACAGCGCTGCTGAAGAATCTGGGGCAATTACCCAAAGAGGAACGTCCCGCAGCCGGTCAGCTGGTCAATCAGGCCAAATCGGTTTTGGAACAGGCTATTGCCGAGCGTAAGGCGATACTGGAAACGGTCCAACTCAATGCCCGACTGGCCTCGGAGCGTGTTGATGTTACTTTGCCCGGTCGTGGGCAGGCCATGGGTGGGCTGCATCCGGTGACCCAGACCCTACAGCGTATTGAATCCCTGTTTTCCTTTGCCGGTTTTCAGGTCGAGCAAGGCCCGGAGATCGAAGACGATTATCACAATTTCGAGGCTCTGAACATTCCTTCCCATCACCCCGCTCGGGCCATGCACGATACCTTTTATATCGATCAGCATCGCCTTTTGCGTACCCATACCTCTCCGGTACAGATTCGGGTGATGGAGAATCAAAAGCCGCCGTTGCGTATCATTGCCCCAGGCCGGGTCTATCGTTGTGATTCCGACCTGACCCACACCCCCATGTTCCATCAGGTTGAGGGCTTTTATGTCGATGAGTCCGTGACCTTCGCCGATCTCAAGGGCACCCTGAGCCTTTTTCTGCGCCAGTTTTTCGAGCGTGAGTTGCGGGTGCGTTTTCGTCCCTCCTATTTTCCCTTTACCGAGCCTTCGGCGGAGGTGGATATCGAATGCGTCATCTGTGGTGGCGAGGGATGTCGGGTCTGCTCCCACACGGGGTGGCTCGAGGTGCTGGGCTGCGGCATGATTCACCCGGAAGTTCTGCGGCATGTGGGCATCGATGGTGAGCAGTATAGCGGCTATGCCTTTGGTATGGGGGTCGAAAGATTGGCCATGTTGCGGCATGGCATCAATGACTTGAGACTCTTTTTTGAAAATGACATGAGATTTCTTGAGCAGTTTGCCTGATGGATAAAGAGAGAGGATTTCCCGATGCGATTCAGTGAAGCCTGGCTACGGGATTGGGCGAATCCACCCTTGGATGCGCAAACCCTGGCGGATCAGTTCAGTATGGCCGGGCTGGAGGTTGATGCCCTGGAGCCCGTTGCTCCCGCTTTTCAGGGCGTGGTGGTTGGTGAGGTACTGGTCAAGGAGCCCCATCCTGATGCCGACAAGCTTAGCCTTTGTCAGGTGTCGGTAGGTGCTGCTGGGCCTTTGCAGATTGTTTGCGGTGCCAAAAATGTGGCGCAGGGTCAGCGTGTCGCCGTGGCGCAGGTGGGTGCGGTGTTGCCGGGCGATTTCAAGATCAAACGGGCCAAACTGCGTGGTGTGGAGTCTCTGGGTATGATCTGCTCGGCCTCTGAGCTTGGATTGGCTGATAGCTCTGAGGGCATTATGGTCCTGTCGCAAGATGCCCCGCTGGGGCAGGACATTCGCGATTATCTTCAGTTGGACGATCGGATTTTTGATCTCGATCTGACGCCGGACCGGGGGGATTGTCTGAGTATCCTGGGGCTGGCGCGAGAGGTTGCTGCCCTGAATCGATTGGATTTTGCTCCAAAGATGGCCGAATCCCTGCCCGCTGTCCATGATGACCGGATGGCGGTCGAGGTACTGGCACCAGAGGCCTGTCCCCGCTATGCCTGTCGCGTGATCAAGAATCTGAATCCTGCGGCAGAGACCCCGTTGTGGATGAAAGAGCGTCTCCGTCGCAGCGGTATCAACAGTCTTGGCCCCCTGGTGGATGTCACCAATTATGTGCTGTTGGAGCTGGGGCAACCCATGCACGCCTTTGATCTGTCGTGCATACAGGGGGGCGTTTGCGTCCGCATGGCAAATGATGCGGAGACTTTGATCTTGCTGGATGGCCGGGATATCCGTTTGAGTTCTGATCATCTGGTCATTGCCGATCATGAAAAGCCCTTGGCTTTGGCGGGCATTATGGGTGGTGAGGCGTCTGGAGTCTCCTCAGAGACCAAGGATATCCTTTTGGAGAGTGCCTATTTCACTCCGCTACAGATTGCGGGCAAGGCGCGGGCTCTGGGGCTGCATACAGATTCCTCCCATCGCTTTGAGCGTGGTGTCGCCCCCACGTTGCAGGTCCAGGCCATTGAGCGGGCGACCGCGCTGTTGCAGGAGATCGCCGGTGGTGAGCCTGGTCCTGTGGTGGATTATCAGGTGGGAGAGCCTGCGGCTCGATCCCCTATCGCTCTCCGTCGGGAGCGCATTGGCCGCCTTCTTGGCATTTCCATCGATGATGGAGAAGTGATCGATACTCTGCAACGGCTGGGTATGCAGCTGACAGCTGATGGGCAGGGTTGGCAGGTGATCCCGCCTGCCTGCCGTTTCGATGTCCATATCGAAGCCGATCTGATCGAAGAGATCGGTCGCCTCTATGGCTATGACCGGATTCCAACGACACTGCCCCGATTGGGCATGTCGGTGCCCATGCAGCCATCGGGGCAGTTCGATCTGAACGCTGCTAAGCGGCGGTTAACGGCACTGGGTTACCAGGAGGTGATCAGTTACAGCTTTGTGGGTCCGGAATGGAGCGGCCTCTTGACGCCGGAGGTCGCGCCGGTGCTGCTGGCGAACCCTATCTCCGCTGATATGTCGGTGATGCGCACCAGCCTTTGGCCAGGCCTGTTGCAGGCGGCCAAGCACAATATGGCCCGGCAACGAACCCGGTTGCGTCTGTTCGAGTCCGGTTTGCAGTTCTGTCAGCAGGGTGAAACGATCGAACAGCCTTCCATGTTGGCGGCCCTGCTGACCGGTGAAGTCCTGCCTGAGCAGTGGGGGCAGCCGGTCCGTCGGGTGGATTTTTTTGATCTCAAGGCGGATGTCGAGGCTATCCTGTCGCTACAGACGCCCCATTCGGTCTTCAGGTTTGAGGCAGCGGAGCATCCCGCTCTTCATCCCGGTCAGTCCGCCCGCATTTTGCGTGACGGCAAACCCTTGGGTTGGCTGGGTATGCTGCATCCTGAGAAGGCGAAAGTACTCGATGTGGCTCAGGATGTTTATTTGTTGGAACTGAATTTGCAAGCAATATCGGCGGAGCGTTTGCCTGGGTTTGCGCCCTTGTCGAAATATCCGGCTATCCGCCGGGATATCGCCATCCTGGTGGATAAGGATCTCAGCTTTGCAGCGGTGGAAAATTGTATCCGTTCAGAAGGTGGTGAATTTCTTAAAGACATTTTGTTGTTTGATGTCTATACTGGTGGCAGAGTAGATTCAGGACGAAAAAGCTTTGCTTTAGGGTTGATTTTACAGGACTCTTCGCGCACACTTACAGATCAAGAGGTCGATGCCTATTTGACTGCAGTGGTAGAGAGATTGGCGCGTGAATTGGGCGCTCGACTGAGAGATTAAGATGGCACTGACAAAAGCAGAGATGGCTGAAAGGCTGTTTGATGAATTAGGACTGAATAAACGAGAAGCCAAGGAGATGGTGGAAACTTTTTTTGAGGAGATCCGCGCGGCTTTGGAGCAGGGAGAGCAGGTGAAGTTGTCTGGATTCGGGAACTTTGATCTGCGTGAGAAAAAACAACGTCCTGGTCGCAATCCAAAGACCGGAGAGGAAATTCCTATTTCTGCGCGGCGGGTGGTGACTTTTCGCCCCGGCCAGAAGCTGAAAGCCCGGGTAGAAGCTTATGCTGGAAACCACTGAAACCAAAACCGTCGAACTTCCCGCAATCCCGGGCAAACGTTACTTCACCATTGGTGAGGTCGGCGACCTTTGTGGCGTCAAACCCCATGTGTTGCGCTACTGGGAGCAGGAGTTTCCGCAGCTCAAGCCGGTGAAGCGCCGTGGTAATCGCCGGTATTATCAGCGTCAGGATGTTTTGATGATTCGCCAGATTCGTAGCCTGCTGTACGAGCAGGGCTTTACGATTGGCGGTGCACGTCAGCAATTATCTGGTGAAACCGCGAAGAGCGACCAGAATCAGAGCCAGCAAATTGTTCGCCAGATGCGCATGGAGCTGGAAGATATTCTGCATATCCTCAAAAGATAGGCAGAGCATGATTGACAAAACCCCTTTCAGCCCATAGGATGCACAGCCTTTAGCGGACTTAAACAATGGCGAGTCCGGTCCTGTTTCGGCGTGTAGCGCAGCCTGGTAGCGCACTACAATGGGGTTGTAGGGGTCGGAGGTTCGAATCCTCTCACGCCGACCAATCAAGCACTTCGGGTATCTGGCCCAAGTGCTTTTTTTATGCCGATAAGACCAAGGAGATCGTCATGAACTTCGTTAAACCATTTTTTCTCGTAATGACTGTGCTGTTTTTGTCAGCTTGTGCCAGCCGCTCTCATACTGATCTCGGCGAAGCCGATATGAGGCAGCTGAACGAGGAGAGTAACCGTGCCCATGCCGCAACAACCCAGCAAACTCGTGAGAATGATCGCGGCAATCCTATCTGACGATCACTTTTCTGCAGGGTTAATGTCTGGTACTGGCTGCCCGTGCAGGGTGGCCGTTCCAGGCGCATATCACGACATCTGGTTGGGACGCCGTTCCCGTATGGTTTGAACCTGCTTCACTATCATGTCTTCACCGCAGGATTTTTCTAAACCTCAGGTGATTCAGGCAGGTGAGGCCGAAGCCGGTCGGCGTCTGGATAATTATCTGGCCGCACTACTGCACGGTGTTCCTCGGAGTCGTCTTTATCGCATCTTGCGCAAGGGTGAGGTGCGGGTCAACAAAGGTCGGGTAACGGCTCAATACCGTATTCAACCCGGTGATCTCATTCGTATCCCACCTATTCGTGTTGCTGAGCGGCCAGCTATCTCCTTTTCCCCCAAAGGGGTTCTATTGCAATTGCTCGAACAGCGCATTCTCTTTGAGGATGAGCGATTGTTGGTGATAAACAAGCCATCGGGTCTGGCGGTGCATGGCGGTAGTGGTCTGAATTATGGTTTGATCGAGGCCATGCGCCATTTGCGGCCTCACGACCGCCACCTGGAATTGGTCCACCGTTTGGACCGGGATACCTCTGGCTGTCTGATGCTCAGCCGTAAACCCAGCGCTTTACGGCTCTTGCATGAGCGGATTCGAGCCAATGCTGTAGGAAAGACCTATCTGGCACTGTTGGCCGGTCAGATGACCAGTCAGCGGGTGAGTGTCGATGCGCCGCTGATGAAAAACGTGGTTCAGAGTGGTGAGCGTTTTGTCCGTGTAGATCCTAATGGAAAGCCCTCTTTAAGCCATTTCACCTTGGTGGAGCGCTTGCCAGGTTGTACTTTGGTACGGGTCAAACTGGAGACGGGGCGTACCCACCAGATTCGTGTACACGCTGCTCATTTAGGCCTACCTATCCTGGGTGATGAAAAATATGGGGATGAGGCAGCCAATCGGCATTTTCGGGCGCTGGGGCTAAAACGTTTGTTCTTGCATGCGGCTGAGTTGACTTTTCGTTGGCCGGGGGAAAAGGCGTTACAGCGTTTTCAGGCCCCTTTAGATGAGTCACTTCAGACATTACTTCAGAAAATCAAAACTTAATGTTTTCATTACTTGTATTCGACTGGGATGGCACCTTGATGGATTCTGCGGGCAGGATCATTGAGTGCATGGAGTTAACTTTTCAGGATATGGGGCTTACCAGTCCTGGCCAGAAAGCCATACGCAACATCATTGGTCTGGGACTGACGGAGGCGGTACAGGCCCTGATTCCGGATGCTGATGATGATTTGGTACAGGAGATTTACCAGGGCTATCGTCGTCACTTTCTCCATCCCGCTGCCCCCTCATCTGACCTCTTTCCTGGTGTTCAAGAGACCCTGGAGAGCCTGGTTCAGGCGAACTATCTGTTGGCTGTAGCTACTGGAAAAGGACGTGCGGGATTGGATAAGGTGTTGGCGGATACCGGTTTGGCGGATTATTTTGTGGCCACCCGCTGTGCCGATGAAACCTTCTCCAAACCTCATCCTGAGATGCTGAATCAACTCATAGATTTTTGCGGTGTCGAGCCGCATCAAAGCCTCATGATTGGAGATACCGAATATGATCTGCAAATGGCCATCAATGCCGGTGTGAAATCGGTGGCCGTTTCCTATGGTGCTCACGAGGTTGCCCGACTACAACAACATCAACCGCTGGTCTGTCTGGACAGCCTGACTGAGTTGCCACTCTGTTTGAAAACCTGGAGTCAAAGCCGATGAGAGAGGATCCGAATTGGGAGCGTAAACTGATCCATGAACTGGCCACTGCGGCCTGGAAGGAGAAGCGTGCCTCACGACGCTGGGGGATTTTCTTTAAGTTCTTATTGGCCATCTATTTGGTGGTGGTCTTCCTGGTCTCTTTGGGGCTGAATAGCGATGGGCTGCAACTCAAGAGTGATGCGCATACCGCTTTGGTGGATTTGACTGGAGTCATTGCCCAGGATGCCCCGGCCAATGCTGACCGTATTATCAAAGGGCTGCGTTCTGCCTTTAAGCATAAGGGGACCAAAGGGGTGATCTTGCGGATCAACAGTCCTGGGGGTAGTCCGGTGCAGTCCAGTGAGATCCATAATGAGATGCTGAGGTTGCGAAAAAAATATCCCAAGATTCCTCTCTACGTGGTGGTGGTCGATACCTGTGCCTCCGGCGGCTATTTTATCGCCTCTGCCGCCGACAGGATCTATGCCAATCCCTCCAGTATTGTGGGTTCTATCGGCGTCATCATGAATGGTTTTGGGTTTGTGGGGGCCATTGAAAAACTGGGCGTGGAGCGTCGCCTGCTGACAGCAGGTGATCACAAAGGTATTCTCGACCCTTTCTCACCCATCAAGGAGGAGGAACAGGCTCATGTCAAGGCGCTGATGGCCAAGCTGCATCAACATTTCATTGCGGCGGTCAAAGAGGGGCGGGGTGACCGCCTGGCCAAGGATGAGCGTCTCTTTTCCGGCTTGTTCTGGTCTGGAGAAGAGAGCAAAGCGTTGGGGTTGATCGATGATTTCGGCAATGCCAGTTACGTTGCCCGTGAGGTCGTCAAAGTGGAAAAACTGGTGGATTTCACGCCCCAGGATGATCTGCTGGAGCGCTTTGCCGGGAAATTTGGCGCCTCTGCCAGTACCTCAATGATGCAGGCGGCCAGGAGTTGGCTGGGGTGGGGTGGCTTTCGTTGAGTATGATCGCTTTGCGATCATCAGGCCAGAGGGTCAACCCCCTGGTCCTTGGCGTACTGAACGTAAGCGCCATCTTCGTGGCGAATATGGTGCTTTAACCAGTGTTCCAGCATGGATATGAGGTCATCGCAGACGTTCGTTTTCTGCTCATAGGCAAGGATGGTTTGCTGTAGTTTGTCCGCGAAGAGTTGATGTACCTTGCGGTGACCATCCAAGTCGGGAAAACCCATTTGTGACATGAGCTCCTCCTCGTAAACAAAATGGGTTCTGGTATAGTCCACCAGTGCATCAATGACCTTCCCAACCTGACTGCGGTCGCCGGTTTCCCGTGCCCGGTCCAGCTCATTGATGTAGTCCACCAGACGCCGATGTTGCAGGTCGATCTCCTCAATGCCGGTATCCAGTGCTTTGAGCCAGGTAATCCTTGTCATGTCGAATTCTCCCTTAAACTGATGTGCTGGCCATGGATATGTCTGCCTTCGGCGCCCAGCAGCCGTAAATAGGCGGGTGCGGCCTGTTCCGGTAAAGGAATGAGTTGGTGATCCTCGGCGGGATAGGCGGCATTGCGTAGCTTGGTCCGCATGGGGCCAGGATCGACCGAATTGACCCGAATGCCACTGTTTTCCAATTCATCTGCCAGCACCTGCATCAGCCCCTCAATGCCAAACTTCGATACCGCATAGGCGCCCCAATAGGCTTTGGCATGACGGCCCAGGCTGTCTGAAGTGAAGATTATCGAGGATTCTCCGGCAGCATGTAAGAGCGGCAAACAGGCCTGGGTGAGCAGAAAGGGGGCGGTGAGGTTAATCTTGAGCAGTTGGTCCCAGGTTTCAATGTCGTAGTCATCAATGCGGCTGAGCAGGCGAAGTAGTGCGGCACAGTGTACCAGCCCCTGCAAAGCGCCAAATTCATGGCCGATGATGCTGGCCAATTCCTGGTATGCCTGAGGTGCGGCGCTTTCCAGGTTTAGAGGAAAGATGGCAGGCTGGGGTGAGCCCTGGGCTTCGATCTCATCATAGACCTTTTCCAGATTACTGGTATTGCGCCCTACCAGAACGACAGTGGCACCTTGTTGGGCAGCACCCAAAGCGATGGCTCTGCCCAGGCCATCTCCAGCGCCGGTGATGAGTATTGTTTGGCCAAGCAAATGGTCGGGAGGAAGGGGCTCGGTGCTGAAGATATGGGTCATCAATGAGGCCTTTTGGGTGAAACCCTTTTAGTATAGACCTAGCCGGATGGCATCGACGCTGTGGATCCTCAATGATGGTCATTGGGGCGGTTGGTTTCGCCCTGGTTCTGCAGCCAATACAAAATCTCCTCTGCCTTATCGATTACAGCATCAGCCCCCCAATCTTCCGGGTATTCCTGGGGGCCTAGATAACCAAAACGAGCCACCATGGTATGCGTGCCAGCTTTTTTTCCCGCTTCAATATCCCGTTCGGCATCGCCCACATAGAGGCAGCTCTCAGGTAAGACGCCACAGCGTTCACAGGCCAATAAAATGGGCGCAGGATGGGGTTTGTTTTGAGGCAGTGTGTCTCCGCTGATGACGGCACAGGCCCGTTTGGTCAATCCCAGGCCGTCTACCAAGGGCTCGGTCAGATAGGCCGGTTTGTTGGTGACGATGCCCCAGCATAGGCCCTGTCGTTCAAGCTCAGACAAAACCTCACTCATACCGGGGAAAAGAGTGGTCATCCGACAGAGGTTGTTGCGATAGATAGCCAGTAGAGCTTGGCGCAGTGTTTCAAATCGATCTTCACCTGCTATCAAACCAAAACCCAGTCGAATGAGAGCGGCTGCCCCATGGGAAACATGGGGGCGAATCTGTTCATAGGGCAGGGGAGCGAGATCTTCGGCCTTTAGGGTCTGGTTGAGGGCATAGGACAGATCCGGCGCAGTATCCGCCAGAGTGCCGTCCAGATCAAAAAGGACGGCCTGGATATGGGCTGACATCAATCTGGCTTGCGACAGTGGAGCATGTAGTTGACGCTGATATCCTTGGGGTCCAGGGTATGGTGCCGATTGAGCGGGTTGTAGTTCAGACCACAGGTGCGCTCTCCCTGTAATCCGGCAGCTCGCACCCAGCCCATCAGCTCAGATGGGGTAATGAATTTGCTGTATTCGTGTGTGCCTGTAGGCAGTAGACGCAGCAGGTACTCCGCGCCCAAAATGGCGAATAGATAGGCCTTGGGATTGCGATTCAGGGTCGATAAAAACAGGTGTCCACCAGGGCGCAATAGCCGGGCACAGGATTGAATGACCGAGAGTGGGTCGGGTACATGTTCCAGCAGTTCCATGCAGGTGATGATGTCGTATTCCTCTGTGGTCTCTGACGCCAAGGCTTCAGCCGAGGCCAGGCGATATGTCACCTGGTGGCCGGACTCCAGCAGGTGCAGCCGGGCTACCTGCAATGAGGATTCGGCCATGTCGATGCCTGTGGTGTCGGCTCCGGCTGCAGCCAGGGCCTCACTTAGGATGCCGCCCCCGCAACCCACGTCCAATACCTGCTTTCCTGCTAAATCACCGGCTTGCTCAATGATCCAGGAGAGGCGTAAGGGATTGATCTCGTGCAGGGTTTTGAGGTCGCCTTCCGGATCCCACCAACGGGCGGCCAGGGCATCAAACTTGTTGACCTCAGCGGTATCAACATTGGGGTGTGGATTCATGGTGAGTCCTTTAGGGTTCCTGGATCGATTGCAGCAATTTTACCCTGCCACTGGGCAGCGCGGGCCATCAAATCCTGGGTGTCGATGCCAATCAGTTTCCCTTGTGAGACCAAATGTCGGCCTGCTACCCAGACCTCGGCAACCTGGCTGCGATTGCTGGCGTAGACCAATTGGGAGATCGGGTGATAAAGGGGTTGGGTTTCAATCTGGCGCAGATCCAGGGCCACGAGGTCGGCAGCCTTGCCAATTTCCAGAGAGCCGATCTCCTGATCCAATCCAAGGGCCCTGGCGCCGTGGATGGTGGCCAGGCTCAAGGCCTGATGGGCAGGTAAAACCGCCGGGTTATGGCTGATGCCTTTGGCGACCAGGGAAGCTGTACGCATCTCACCTAGGAGATCGAGATCATTATTGCTGGCCGCACCATCTGTGCCCAGGGCCACATTGATTCCAGCTTTTAAGATGTCATTGATCGGACAAAAACCATTGGCCAGTTTGAGGTTGGATTCCGGGCAGTGGATGATATGACAGCCGGTTTCGGCCACCAGGGCAATCTCTGCTTCGGTCAACTGGGTCATGTGAACGGCCATCAGGTTTGGTCCCAGCAGGCCCAGTCGACTCAGGCGCTCCAGGGGGCGACAGCCGAATGCCTTCAGGCTTTGCTGGACCTCATCCTGGGTCTCATGTACATGCATGTGGATCTGGGGTGTCGGGTCCAGTTCGTTGGCCAGGGTGATCATCTTGTCCAGGCTTTCATCTCCGACAGAGTAGGGGGCATGGGGGGCGAAACTGAAATTCACCAGGGGGTGCCCGGCGTATTGATCCCGAAGCATCAATCCCTTGTGGATGTACTCTTCTGCAGTACTTGCCCAGCAGCTGGGAAAATCCACCAGGATCATGCCGAGATTGGCCCGAATGCCCATCTCGGTAGCGACTTCGGCGGTGGTATCCGGGTGGAAGTACATGTCGTTGAAGCAGGTGGTGCCACCGCGAAGCATCTCGGTGATGGCAAGTCGGCTGCCGTCAGCCACAAAGTGTTCACTCATCCAGCGTTGCTCCGCGGGCCAGATGTGCTCCTGCAACCAGGTCATGAGTGGCAGGTCATCTGCCAGGCCACGTAACAGATTCATGGCGATATGGGTGTGGGCATTGACCAGACCGGGAATCAGAACATGGCCTTCAAGCCGGTGGCAGTGCCGGGGCTGATACCGTTGATCCGCTTTGGCCTGAGGTAAGAGGTCAAGAATGCGGCCCTGGTGAACAACGATGGCATGGTTTTCCAGGACCACGCCCTCCGGGACTACGGGAATGATCCAGGAGGCATGGATTAATAAATCGACGGTGAGTGGCTGTTCTGTCATGATCCTGCGCTATGATGCACTACATTGGAGTATTCAATTTGCCATGACCGGAGCCTTGATGGAAGCAGAAGCCCTGGGTGTGACCCTTTCCGCCGACAATGCCATTATCTGGAAAGATGACAGCCTTTATCTTTTAGATCAACGATATCTCCCTGAGAAAGCCAGCTTTTTAGCGCTGAATACGGCTGATGAGGTTGCTACAGCCATTCGTGACATGGTGGTGCGTGGTGCCCCGGCAATTGGTATCACAGCAGCCTATGGTGTTGTTCTGGCTGTGCGTCAGAACTTCAGGCTCCATCCCACCATCTGGCGCTCACGGGTAGAGGATGACATCCAGAGACTGGCCGCCTCGCGTCCTACTGCGGTGAATCTGGCCTGGGCCTTGGATCGCATGGGGAAGCTCTTGGATGAGATCGAACCCGAAGATGGAGAGGCACGCTTCCTGGCTGAGGCTGAGGCCATTCATCAGGAGGATAGGGCGGCCAATCATCGTCTGGGTGAGTTGGGGGCAAAGCTCATCAGGAAGAGAACCTCGGTCATCACCCACTGCAATGCCGGTGCCTTGGCTACCGGTGGCTATGGCACCGCTTTGGGAGTGATTCGCAGTGCTTTTGCCATGGATTTGATTGAACAGGTCTATGCCGATGAGACCCGCCCCTGGTTGCAGGGGGCCAGATTGACGGCCTGGGAATTGCTGCGCGATGGTATTCCTGTCTCTTTGATGGTGGAGGGGGCGGCAGCGGCCCGTATGCGGGCCGGTGGTATCGGTTGGGTGATCGTGGGGGCGGATCGCATTGCGGCCAATGGTGATGTGGCCAATAAGATCGGTACCTATGCTCTGGCTCTGCAGGCACGTCATCATGGTGTGAAGTTCATGGTTGTGGCGCCGACCTCCACCATTGATATGTCCATCACCAATGGGGCCATGATCCCTATTGAGGAGCGGCCTGGCGAGGAGATTCTGCAATGCCAGGGTCATCCTGTCGCTGCGGAAGGCGCCTCTGCCTGGAATCCGGTCTTTGATGTCACTCCGGCGGAGTTCGTGGATGCCATCGTGACCGAAAAGGGTGTGGTGCTGCATCCGGATACCGGGAAGCTGGCGGATATGATGGCAGGGCGTTAAGCGGCAGTTTCGCTCAGCCAGCGGGCTAAAAAGTCAAAGGCTGGTGCTCAGCTTTATTGGGAATTTCTTCGTTCCCTGAGCGAATCCGAAGGGTTTTATGCTAAAATCGAGCGCTTGATTCCGAGCAACATCAACAACCAGGAAAGCCCCGCGTAATGACCGATTTCGCCAAAGAAGTCGTCCCGGTCAATCTCGAA
This sequence comes from Sedimenticolaceae bacterium, assembly GCA_050292235.1. Lineage (GTDB taxonomy): Bacteria > Pseudomonadota > Gammaproteobacteria > Chromatiales > Chromatiaceae > JBNKLG01. The sequence continues at coordinate 33,125 of JBNKLG010000026.1, forward strand.
GACGAAATGCGGCAGTCCTATCTCGAATACGCCATGAGCGTTATCGTGGGACGTGCCCTGCCCGACGTGCGTGACGGCCTCAAGCCGGTCCATCGCCGTGTGCTCTACGCCATGAGCGAGTTGGGTAATGACTGGAACAAAGCCTATAAAAAGTCCGCTCGTGTGGTCGGTGATGTCATCGGTAAGTACCACCCCCATGGTGATACCGCCGTTTACGACACCATTGTCCGCATGGCCCAGCCCTTTTCACTGCGTTATATGCTGGTGGATGGTCAGGGCAACTTCGGTTCGGTCGATGGGGACTCCCCCGCCGCCATGCGTTATACCGAAGTGCGCATGGCCCGTATTGCCCATGAGCTGTTGGCGGATATCGACAAAGAGACCGTCGATTTCGTCCCCAACTATGATGGTTCCGAAAGCGAACCCTCGGTGTTGCCGGCCAAGTTTCCCAACCTGCTGGTCAATGGTTCTGCAGGTATTGCGGTGGGTATGGCGACCAATATCCCGCCCCATAATCTCAATGAGGTGGTCAGTGCCTGTATTGCCCTGATCGAAAATCCCGATACCGATATTGATGGTCTGATGCAGTATGTCAAGGGGCCGGATTTTCCGACTGCAGGCTTTATCAATGGTGCTCGTGGTATCGATGAGGCCTATCGTACCGGTCGTGGCCGCATCTATGTACGCGCCCGCACCGAGATCGAAGAGATGGAGAGTGGTCGCCAGCGCATCGTGGTGACCGAGCTGCCCTATCAGGTCAACAAGGCCCGGTTGCAGGAAAAAATCGCCGAACTGGTCAAAGAGAAGAAAATCGAGGGAATTGCCAACGATGGCCTGCGCGACGAATCCGATAAGGACGGTATGCGTCTGGTCATCGAGCTGCGTCGTGGTGAGGTGGCTGAGGTGGTGTTGAACAACCTCTTCCAGCACACCCAGATGCAGACGGTGTTCGGCATCAA
>JBNKLG010000027.1:0-30595 GCA_050292235.1 Sedimenticolaceae bacterium
CAGGCGCTGTTCGAGCTGGCCAATCGTCAGTCCGTCCGTTGCGCAGCCTCTGATTTGGGGTTTGCCATTGCGCCACGCCTGAATGCGGCCGGGCGCCTGGATGATATGAGTCTGGGGATACGCTGCCTGCTGGCGGAGAATCTGGCGTCGGCACGGCCATTGGCTGCCGAACTGGATGGCCTCAACCGCGAGCGGCGCGAGCTGGAGGCACAGATGCAGGCAGAGGCGGAAGCCATTCTCTCCACCACCTGGGACAAGGTCTCTGCAGAGACGCTCTCCGGTATCTCCCTGTTTGGTGATGGCTGGCACCAGGGAGTGGTGGGTATACTGGCCTCCCGGGTCAAAGAGCGTTTCCATTGCCCGGTAATCGCCTTTGCGCCCGCTGAGGACGAGACGATACTCAAAGGCTCAGGGCGCTCGATTGAAGGATTGCATCTGCGTGATACCCTGGACGCCATTGCCGCTCGGCACCCTGACCTGATTTTGCGTTTTGGCGGCCATGCCATGGCCGCAGGGCTGAGTATTCAGCGGGTAAATTTCGACCGTTTTCAACAGGCCTTTGAGACCGAGGTGGCAGAGCGTCTGGCAGGCCGGTCCGGACAGCGCATCTGGCTGACCGATGGCGCCCTGGCAGGTGCCGATTTAACCCTGCAGCGGGCAGAGCAAATCCGTTATGCCGGTCCCTGGGGACAGGCCTTTCCGGAGCCCCTGTTTGACGGCCGGTTTCGGGTGCTGTCCCAGCGCCGTGTAGGCACGAAGCACCTGAAACTTTTGTTACTGGAAACGGAAACAGGGCTCGAAATGGATGCCATCGCCTTTGGGCAGGCGGATCAGGTCGGTGACGGGCTTTCCGAAATTGAGGCCGTTTACCGTCTGGATGCCAACGAATACCGCGGCCAGACCAGACTGCAACTCCAGTTGCTCCATATCCAAGACTGAGGACGTTATGAGCGAAGAGGAATACGACGAAGACGACGAAGAAAACAGCGAAATGGAGGTCATCTACCCTTTTGAAGGGCAGGTTGTCTCAACCGATGAGGCAGAGGAGTATGAAGTCCAATACGCTGAGCGCCCCAACAAGAGCGAACTCAAGCGCCAGATGAACCGGCTGCAAAAGATGGGGGATCGCCTCCTGGGGTTTGATCCCTCCCGTCTGGCCAGCCTGAACCTGGCGGATAAGACCATCGATGCCCTGACCGAAGGGCGTCGTTTGAAGGCGCTGGATGCTCGCCGTCGTCATCTGCGCTACCTGGCTCGGCTGCTGTTTCAGGAGGATGTGGCCGCCATTCAGGGCTTTATCGACCAGATCGACAACCCCCATCAGGCGGGCGTGGCCACCTTCCACCAACTGGAAGTCTGGCGGGAGCGTCTGTTGGCAGAGGGCGATGTGGCCCTGACCGAATACCTGAACGAATATCCCCGGGCCGATCGTCAGCAGTTGCGACAACTGATCCGCACCGCCCAGCAGGAGCAGCTTAAAGGCAAGCCGCCTGCGGCTTATCGAAAACTCTTTAAGCTGTTACGAACCCAGGCAGAGCTGGATCCGGATTTCTGATGTCGTTCCGGCAGGAGGCCCCGTTACAGATCGAACCGGACTCACCGTGGTGCCGATGGGGCTATCTGGTCCTGGCCCATCTTCTGGCACTGGTGGCACTGATACTGGCCCGGTTACCCCTTTGGCATACCGTTTGTCTGCTGGTACTTTTGGCGGGTCATGGCCTTTGGCAATACCGCCGGATCATCCATGAGCAGAAGATCGAATACCTGCTCTGGAACGAGGCGGCTGGCTGGTCGCTGATGATCAGGGGGGAGGCCTTTCCCCTGTTATCCATCTCCTATCTGAAACTCGGGCCTTGTCTGTTGTTGTCTTGTCAGATGTCAGAGGGGCATCGCCTGCTGTTTCTCTCCCGACGCAACCAATCTCCCCATTTGTGCTATCTGTTGCGAAACTACCCGGTTCGCGCTTTGGATATGGGGCAGGGGGACTAGAGCCTGACCTGACTCCGATTTCTTGGTCTGGGCGATGACAGAGTCATCATTCGGTCTTGGCAACCCAGTATTGACTCTTTTTTATTACATAACTAATTGTATTTCAATAAAAAATATCTTTTCTTTTGGACTTGAAAATCCTCTGTGCCGGGACTATATAACAAAGTATCCCCCCAACCTTAAGGAGAACGACAATGGCCACGAAACTTGAAAAAACCGGTCAAGTTGTTCCCGAGGAATCGAGAACGTTGGCCCCTTTTGAAGATATGGACCGTTTTTTCAATCGCATGTGGGAAGGCGGTTGGTTACGTCCTTTCGATTTTTCCTGGCCGCATGGCCTGGGGCGCTTCGGCGTGACCGAAGAGATGGCAAAGGTAGACGTCATCGAACGCGATACCGAATTGCTGGTACGTGCCGTGTTGCCCGGTATGACAAGGGAAGACCTTGACGTTTCCATGGCGGAGGATTACCTCACTATCAAGGCCGAGCACAGGGAAGAAAAGAAAACGGAGGAGAAGGGACAGTATCATTGTTCCGAGATCTACCACGGCAGTGTGACCCGCACTGTGCATCTGCCGACGCCGGTGGATGGTAGCAAAACCACTGCTACCTTCAGAGACGGCGTACTGGAAATCGCCTTGCCAAAAACGGAACAATTACCCAAGCAGAAGATCGAGGTTGCCTGATCTGCCGCTGATGCAGACAGTGATGGCTGACACCGCTCGCAGCACCCCACGCCTGTGGGGTGTTTTTTCAGTTTGTTCTTCTCTGCATTTCCCTTGCACTAAATTGACATCAGACGGAAAGCCTCCTGAGGATTGCTCATCAGTAACACTTTAAAGCCCTGTTGGGCCATGATGAAACAGGCCGCTGCGCTACGCAGGCCGGTTTCGCAATAGACGATATAGGTTGGCTCGGGATCGAGCACCTTCAGCATGGCCCGCAGGATGAAGAGTGGTATGTTGATAGAGCGTGCCAGACAGTGGTGCTGATACTCTTCAAGGGTTCGCACATCGACCAGGATGGCGCCCTCCCGGGCCTGCTCTATGGCCTCTTTGGGAATGACCTGACGAATCAATGGCGGGACCAGCAGTTGTTTGAAGTCGGCCTTGGAGAGACGCATCAGCAGGCCTTTGGTCAGCATTTTGACACTGGCATTGCGCGGCGCGTCGGACAAAATGGCCTCTTCACCGAAGGTGTCCATAGGACCCAGCTCTGCAACAGTCTCATCATTGACCAAAATACGGCAGCGACCCTCACGAATGACATAGTAGTCGCTGCCCTCATCCCCCTGGCGCACCACCAGTTGCCGGGGAGAGAAGCGGACAGGCTCCATCCGCTGAACCAGGGTTTCGATGTTTTCCGGGGGAATGCGAAAGAAGGAGCGGCTGCGCAACAGGGTCATGATCCAGGTTTGATCGGGGGAGTTTTCGCTGTCGTCGGGCTGTTCCGTTGACTTCTGGCCTTTCTGGTTGAGCTGGTTGTGCCAGGTCACCAGGGTCTCGAATTCTTTGGCATTGAAGCGGATGATCGTGGCTTTGGCACTACGGACCAGTGCGCTGGCCGGCCTGGGTTTCAGGCTGCCAAAGGCGTAATGGGACTGGTCGCTTTTGGCATCCAGGACCGCCTGATGGGACTGGCGGTCGATCATGACTATGGCGCCCTCCAGCAGGTAATACAAAAAGTCGTCCTGGCTTCCGGCCGGATAGATCTCTTCTCCTTTGGTCAGCTGCAGAACAGATGCCATGCCGCACAGCTGCTGCAATACGGAGGTTTCAAAATGGCTGATGGGGATCAGGGATTTGAGGTGCTCGGGCGTAAGCTCCATGACTCATTCCTCGGCCTTGGGTTGATAGTTGTCCGGGTAAAGTATGGTCGGGTGACGCTGGTGCTGGTCATCCAAAGAGGGAAAGTCCAGATTATAGTGCAGCCCGCGGCTTTCACAGCGTCTGCGGGCCGAGCGGATGATGAGATCGGCCACATCGACAAGATTACGCAGTTCCAGCAGGTCGTTGGTGACGCGGAAGTCGGTGTAGTAGGCGCGGATCTCCTGCTTGAGAATCTCGATGCGCCGTTTGGCCCGCTCCAACCGGCGCACGCTACGCACAATGCCGACGTAGTCCCACATGAAACGGCGCAGTTCGTGCCAGTTGTGCGACACCATGACCTCTTCGTTGGGGTCGCTGACCCGGCTTTCGTCCCAGTCCGGCAGGTCGCCAGGCATGGGTTCCGTGGGATCACGGCTGAGGATGTCCTTTGCTGCCAGCTGGCCAAAGACCAGGCACTCCAACAGGGAGTTGCTGGCCATACGGTTGGCACCATGCAAGCCGGTATAGGCCGCTTCGCCAATGCAGTAAAGCCCGGAGATATCGGTCTGGGCCCGGGCATCGGTGACGACGCCGCCACAGGTGTAGTGGGCGGCAGGCACGATGGGAATGGGATCGGTGGTGATATCGATGCCGTACTTCAGACACTGCCTGTGGATGGTGGGGAAGTGGCTACGCACAAAGTCGGCAGGTTGATGGCTGATGTCCAGCCAGAGGTGATCCGCCCCGGTGCGCTTCATCTCATGGTCGATGGCACGGGCGACGATGTCGCGGGGGGCCAGCTCGCCACGGGGATCGAACCGCTGCATGAATCGCTCACCATTGGGCAGCAGCAGGTGCCCCCCTTCGCCCCGAATGGCCTCGGTAATCAGAAAAGATTTGGCCTGAGGATGGTAGAGACAGGTGGGGTGGAACTGAACGAACTCCATGTTGGCCACCCGGCAGCCTGCGCGCCAGGCCATGGCAATGCCATCACCGGTGGCAACGTCGGGATTGGAGGTATAGAGATAGACTTTGCCCGCGCCACCGGTGGCAATCACCACAAAGCGGGCGCCAAAGGTCCAGACCCGGTTGTTATCGATATCAAACAGATAGGCCCCCAGAGCACGGCGACCTGGTCGGCCCAGCTTGGCCTCTGTGATGATGTCCAGAGCCAGGTGGTTCTCGAAGATCCGGATATTGTCCCGCTCCATCACCTGCTCATCCAGCCGTTTTTGTACCGCTTTACCGGTATGATCGGCGGCATGAATCACCCGTCGATGGGAGTGTCCTCCTTCACGGGTCAGGTGGAACTCAGGCCCGGTATCCGGATTGGGAAAGCGGGTAAAGGCTACGCCCTGGTCGTAGAGCCACTGAATGCTGTCCGGACCGTGTTCGACGACGGTCTTGACCACCTCTTCATCACAGAGTCCTGCGCCGGCATCCAGGGTATCCGCCACATGGGAGTCGATGGAATCCCGTTCATGAATGACCGCAGAGATGCCGCCCTGAGCGTAATAGGTATTGCCCTCATTCAAAGCACGCTTGGAGACCAGGGCGATTTTCAGATAAGCGGGTAGCTGCAGCGCCAGGCTGAGACCCGCTGCACCACTGCCAATGATAAGAACGTCATGATATTGCTGCACGGTCGAATTCCGAATCCATTGAGTCTGCCAAAATGGTAGCATCCAGCGGTCTAATCCTCATCAAGAGTTGCCAGGAATGAGGCTTGACGTTACCTTGTTGTGAAAAGGGGGGTATTCCTTTTCACATGACGGCTGAACTAACCCCGGTTTCACTGGTCAACGCTGTGTAGACGGTGATGCTTGGGTGCCGATTCGGCCAGAGGATTTTGGGTGACCGATTCGGATAAAGCGCTTGACCAGGATTTGGTGGCTCGGGTCCAGCGCGGAGACAAAAGCGCCTTTGATGTCCTGGTGATTCGTTATCAGCAACGGGTCATCAACCTGATCATGCGCTTTATTCCCAACCACGCCGAGGCACTGGATGTGGCTCAGGAGGCCTTTATCAAGGCCTACCGGGCTATTCCCCGCTTTCGTGGCGATAGCGCGTTTTATACCTGGCTATACCGGATAGCTGTCAATACGGCAAAGAACCACCTGGTCTCTCCAGCCCGCCGTACCAATACGGGTGACCTGGATGCCGAACTGGCCGAACAGGTGGACAGCAGTGGTCGCATGCAGGAGATAGCGACACCGGAGAATTTGCTGTGCGAAGAGCAGATGGCGGCGGTCATTCATCAGGCCATTGCCGATTTGCCGGAAGACCTGCGCACAGCTTTGACCCTGAGAGAGATGGAAGGCCTCAGCTATGAAGAGATTGCCGAGGTGATGGGTTGCCCCATCGGCACGGTACGCTCACGGATCTTTCGAGCCCGTGAAGCGATTGATGAAAAACTCAAACCTTTGATGGTGGAGTAGGATTGAGATGAATCAAGACAACCATGAACAACAACTATCCGCAATGCTGGATGGTGAATCTGCCGCTTCTCCTTCCAGGCATGCCATGGCTTCTACAGATGAGTTGGCAAAATTGCGCCGCTACCAGTTGATTGGCGAGGTAATGCGCCAGCAGCAAAGGGCACCCTTGGTGCATCCCAATTGGGGGCAGGAGCTCTCGCAGCGCCTGCTTCAAGAGCCCACCGTACTGGCACCTGTTAAACCCATAAAGCCTGCTGCCAAATGGCATCGAGCAGCAACCGGGTTGGGCATTGCGGCCTCGGTGACCATGGTCTCCCTCTATCTGGCGCCATACTGGATGCAGGATGTGGCCATGGAATCGGCTGCACCGATGCAGATTGCCGCCACAACCACTCAGCCTAAAAGCGCTATTAGAACCGTTGCCTTAACCCCATCGAGCCGCCTGACACCGGAAAGAGAACGGCAGTTCAGTCGTTATCTGATGGAGCATGGCGAGGTTGCCTCTACCCGGGGGATGGGGCCTATGCTGCCTTATGCCAGCCTGGTCAGCTACGAGAAACAGGGACGTTAAATCAGCATGTCTTGCCGCTCCGCTTCAGTTTTATTCTGCCTGCTGGGTTCACTGCTCTTCCCCTGGGCAGTGAGCGCCGAAGAGGGGCAGGAAGACTACTTGCAAATGCTGGCACGTATGGGGCATGCCATGCGGAAGCTAAGCTACGAAGGGGAGTTGATCTTTCACCAAAATGATCGTATTGAGACCTTGCAGGTGGCTCATACGGTACAGGATGATATCGAACGGGAGCGGTTGACCTCTCTCAATGGTACGCCTCGGGAGCTCATTCGCGATCAAGAAAAGGTGCTTTGTGTGTCGCCGGACAGTCACCGCGTTTCTGTGGGCCCTCGAGGTAATCCCCGTGGTTTTCGTGAGATCACTGCCCAAACCCTGACTCAGATGGCTGGCCATTATCGTTTGAGCGCAGCGGGTGAGGCCAGAATTGCCGGTCGTGAAACCCAGATGCTGGACCTGATTCCCAGTGATGATCTGCGATATGGCTTACGCCTCTTTATTGATCAGGAAACTCACTTGCCCTTGAAGCAGCAGCTCTATGATGACAAGGGCAAGACCATCTCCCTCATCATGTACAGCCGGATTCGCATTGATCCCAGTATCCCTTTTGAGACCTCGCGCCCAAGCATTTCCACCAAGGGCTTCACTCTATTTCAGCACGACCTCAGCCTGCATGAGGCCGACGCCGATAGCCCCATTCGTTGGCGATTTGGGACACTGCCTGCCGGTTTTCAGGTCAGCGATCACTTTGTCCAGCCCAATCAGCAGGGCCAGCCCAAAGAACACCTGATTCTGACCGATGGGTTGGCCTCGGTATCCCTCTTTATTGAAGCTATGTTGGAGGGCGGCCTGGAAGGCCCTTCCCGAATGGGGGCGGTCAATGCTTACAGCCGCTGCCTGCCCGAGGTGAGAGTGACTGCCCTGGGAGAGGTGCCGGAACGGACAGTGCGTCTCATCGCTGAATCCGTCGAGTTTCTGCCATGATTGAGACCGAAGGGGTGGTGATTGAGCGGGAGGGGGAATTTGCCTGGGTAGAGACCCAGCGTCAATCCGCCTGTAGCAGCTGTGGTTCCAGTGGCGCCTGTGGCAGTGGGTTGCTGGCCCAGGTGTTTGGCAGCCGCCCGACCAAGGTGAAGGTCACCAATAGCATTCAGGCAGAGGTGGGGGAGGCGGTGGTCATCGGCCTGGCAGAACGGGACATGTTATTGGGTTCGCTACGGCTCTATCTCCTGCCGTTGATCGGGTTGTTTCTCGGTGTGATCCTGTTTGATCAGGGCGCATCCTATTTCAGGCCAGATGCCGGTGAGTTTTGGTCTGTGTTGGGTGGTCTTCTGGGGCTCTTTGCCTTTCCTGCATTGATCGAGACATTCAGATCAGCCAACAGCTCGTTGCCGATGGTTCTGCGCAAGCGTCATTTCATCAAGGTGGCTATGCCAGAGGGTCACTAAATCCCCGCGCTGGTCTTATCCCGCTTTTCTCAGGTAAAATCGCGCTTTGGCCGTCCCCTGGGGGCGGTTTCTTTTATCTACCCGAACCCATCCATGGCCGACCTCGATCACATTCGCAACTTCTCCATCATCGCCCATATTGATCACGGCAAATCGACTATTGCCGATCGTTTTATCCAGATTTGCGGTGGCCTTTCTGAACGCGAAATGGCTGCCCAGGTGCTCGACTCCATGGATCTGGAGCGGGAGCGGGGCATCACCATCAAGGCCCAAAGCGTGACTTTGGATTATGAGGCCCCTGATGGAGAGATCTACCAGCTGAATTTTATCGATACCCCAGGGCATGTGGATTTCTCCTACGAGGTTTCCCGCTCACTGGCTGCCTGCGAAGGTGCCCTCCTGGTGGTGGACGCTGCCCAGGGTGTTGAGGCCCAGAGTGTGGCCAACTGCTATACCGCCATCGAGCAAGGTCTTGAAGTGGTGCCGGTGTTGAACAAGATTGATTTGCCTGCTGCTGAGCCGGAGCGGGTCACCACAGAGATCGAGGAGATCATCGGCATTGAGGCTACGGACGCCGTCAAGGTCAGTGCCAAAACCGGGGTGGGCATTCCCGATCTGTTAGCCTCTCTGGTGCAGCGGATCCCACCACCCCAAGGTGATCCCCAGGGGGCCTTGCAGGCCCTGATTATCGACTCCTGGTTCGATCCCTATGTGGGCGTTATCTCCTTGGTACGGGTGGTCAATGGTGTACTGGGCAAACGGGACAAGATTCTGGTGATGTCGACCGGGCGCGTCCATCAGGCGGATGAGGTGGGGGTCTTTACCCCCAAACGTACCGCCAGGTCCCAGCTGAGCACGGGGGAAGTGGGTTATCTCATCGCCGGTATCAAAGAGATCGACGGCGCCCCGGTGGGAGATACCATCACCCTGGCGGAGAAACGGGCAGACAAGCCCTTGCCAGGATTTGCCGAAACTCGTCCCAAGGTCTTTGCCGGCCTCTATCCGGTGGCTACGGATGACTATGAAGATCTGCGTGAGGCCCTGCGCAAGTTGCGTCTTAATGACGCCGCCCTCCATTTTGAACCGGAGACCTCTCAGGCACTCGGTTTTGGTTTTCGTTGCGGTTTCCTGGGCATGCTGCACATGGAAATTGTCCAGGAGCGGCTGGAACGGGAATATGATCTGGATCTGATCACCACGGCGCCCACCGTGGTCTATGAAGTGCTTAAACAGGACGGCGAGGTCATGCGCCTGGAAAATCCTGCTGCATTACCGGACCCCAGCGCCATTGATGAGGTGCGTGAGCCCATCATCGATGCTCATATCCTGGTGCCCCAGGAGTATCTGGGTAATGTCATCAACCTCTGCGTGGAAAAACGCGGGGTGCAAAAGAATATGCAATACGTCGGCGGTCAGGTGCAGCTGCACTACGAGCTCCCCATGAACGAGGTGGTGCTGGATTTTTTTGATCGCCTCAAGTCAGTCAGCAGAGGCTTTGCCTCCTTTGAGTATGATTTCAAGCGCTTCGAGGCTGCCCCACTGGTCAAGCTGGATATCCTCATCAATGGCGAGCGGGTGGATGCTTTGTCCCTCATCGTACACCGCACCTTTGCGGAGGGTCGGGGCCGGGAACTGACTGAGCGGATGAAGGAGATCATTCCCCGACAGATGTTCGAGGTGGCCATCCAGGCAGCCATTGGCAGCAAAATCATCGCCCGCTCTACGGTTAAGGCGTTGCGCAAAAATGTTTTGGCCAAATGTTACGGTGGCGATGTCAGTCGTAAACGTAAACTGCTTGAGGGACAGAAAGCGGGCAAGAAGCGCATGAAGTCAGTGGGGAGGGTGGAGATTCCCCAGGAGGCCTTTCTGGCAGTACTCAAAGTCGGTCAGGACAACTAAAACCTATTCGAGAAAAGAAGGATGCCCATGTATTTTGATTTCCCCACTATCTTGGTTGGCCTGACACTTTTTACGGGGCTGGTTTGGTTGATCGATGCGCTTTTACTGCGTCGCAAACGCCAGCAGCAATCCCAAGAGCCCTGGCTGATAGACATCTCCCGCAGCTTTTTCCCCGTCTTTCTGGCGGTGGTCGTGATTCGTTCTTTCCTGATCGAGCCCTTTCGCATTCCCTCGGGTTCCATGATGCCCACCCTGCTGGTCGGAGATTTCATTCTGGTCAACAAGTTTGCCTATGGCTTGCGTTTGCCCGTCACAGAGACGAAAATTTTATCTCTGGGTGAACCCCAGCGGGGGGATGTGATCGTTTTTCGCTGGCCGGGTGATCACCATACGGATTATATAAAACGGGTCATTGGTGTGCCGGGCGATCAGATCGCCTACCACGACAAAACCATTTTCCTCAATGGCCAGCCCCTGGTCCAAACTCAGGTAGGCACCTATCAGGACAGTGGTACGGGCAGTGACCAGAATGGAGACCTGATGAACTCAGAGCGAATTGGTACAGTGGATCACCGGATGATGATCAATCCCAATGCACCAGACTTTCACCCCAGTTGTGTGGAAATGGAAAATAAAACGATCACGGTACCGCCAGGGCACTATTTCGCCATGGGGGATAATCGAGACCACAGCTCCGATGGCCGTTGTTGGGGGTTTGTACCGGAGAGTCATCTACGGGGACGTGCCATGGCCATTTGGATGAACTGGGATATGCAACGTAGTGGTATCATTGACTGGTCACGTATCGGCCAGTCCATACATTAAGGAGAATTCAGTGCAAATGAATCGTTTTGCCCTCCCTCGTCAGCAAAATGGCGTAACACTCATCGGTTGGATTGTGATCATCGCATTGGTGGTGAGTATTGCCATGTTGGTTGCTGTTTTGACGCCGGTCTATGTGCAGAATTTCGCGCTGCGATCCGTAATGGATGGCATGAAAGAGGAGCCTGGCGTGACTCAAATGACGCCAAAGAAAATTAAGGATTTGATCAGCCGTCGACTCTATGTGAATGAGGTTCGTGAATTCGACATGAAAAACCTGAATGTCGAAAAGAAGAAGGGGCACATTATCATTACTGCCGACTACGAAATTCGCCGCCATTTGGCTGGCAACATCGATGCAGTTCTGACCTTTAATGAAAAGACGGACATCCCCATTCTGTGAGAGCACCCCCATGGCGCTTGGCCAAAACCCTAGGCCATGATTTTGCTGAACCTGGATTGTTGGAACAGGCACTGACCCATCGAAGTAGTGGGGGTTCCCATAATGAGCGGCTGGAGTATTTGGGCGACGCCATTCTGGGTTTCGTTATCGCTGATCTGCTGTATCAGCGTTTTCCACAGGCGGATGAAGGCCTGCTAACCCGTTCCCGGGCCTCCCTGGTACGCCGGGAAACTCTGGCAGACTTGGCCAATGAGTTATCACTGTCCCAATATCTGCTCATGGGCAGTGGCGAGTTGCGCACGGGTGGCCAGAGTCGAACTTCCACCCTGGCTGATGCCATGGAGGCTGTGCTGGGAGCCCTCTATCTGGATGCCGGTCTGGATGCGGTTCGGCGGCTGATCGAGCGGCTTTTTGACCCCAGAATTCAGGCTTTGGATTCCCATGACTTGGACAAAGACCCGAAGACCCGTTTGCAGGAACTTCTGCAATCTCAAGGTCGTCCCTTACCCCGTTATGAGACCCTGAATGTGACAGGTCCAGCCCATCAACAGACCTTTGAGGTTCGCTGCCAATTAGAGGATGCTGAGTATCAAACCCTGGGAGAGGGCAGCAATAAACGCCAGGCAGAGCAGGCAGCTGCAACGGCATTATTGGCCCGGTTGCACGCTTCATGACCACTGCTTCACCTGAGAGACGTTGTGGTCATGTGGCCATTATCGGCCGTCCGAATGTGGGCAAATCCACACTGCTGAATCGTCTGATCGGACAAAAGCTGGCAATCACCGCAGACAAACCACAGACCACCCGCCATGCGATCCTTGGTATCAAAACCCTGGAACAAGGACAGATTATCTATCTGGATACCCCCGGTATCCATGCCCCATCGGCCAAAGGACGCCGCGCCTTCAGTCATTATCTGAACCGGGCAGCCACCGCCTTGCTGCCCGATGCGGATGTCGTTCTGTTTTTGGTCGAGGCCCTGAAATGGGGGCCGGAGGACGCCTCCATCCTGAAACAGATTCCCAGGGAGAAACCCCTGGTGCTGGCTGTCAATAAGGTGGACCGAATTAAAGATAAGTCCCGGTTGCTCCCCTTTTTGCAACAACTTTCTGCCTTATATCCCTTCACCGCATTGATACCACTCTCTGCCGCTAAAGGCACTCAGGTCAATGAGCTGGAAGCACTCTTGTTGCAACAACTACCGCCCGGAGAAAACCTCTATCCCGAGGATGAACTGACCAATCGCAGCGAGCGCTTCTTTGCCGCTGAGTTGTTGCGCGAACAACTGACGCGACGATACAGCCAAGAGATCCCTTATGCACTTAGCGTCGAGATCGAGCGGTTTGAGGATCAGGGTAACAGCTATCGTATCTATGCTCTGGTCTGGGTGGAAAGGGAGAACCAGAAACGGATTCTCATTGGCAAAGGCGGCACGGCCCTCAAAGAGGCGGCCAGTGAAGCCCGTCAGCAGATGATGGTGTTTTTCGACAAACGGGTTCATCTTGAGGTTTGGATCAAGATCAAAGGCAGTTGGGCCGATGATGAGGCCGCCCTGGCCAGCTTGGGCTACACTGATTGAGGTAATATCCTGTGGAACCCGCCTTTGTTTTGGCAAGGCGCCCCTACGCCAACAGCAGTCTTTTGCTGGAGTTGTTCAGCCTCAGTCATGGTCGCCTAGGTGTTATCGCCAAAGGTGAGCGCAGCAGAGCGGGGAAGCAGGGAGGGCAGTTGCAACCCTTCATCCCTTTGGAAGTGAACTGGTGTGGGCGGGGAGAGATCAAAACCCTTACCAGAACCGAGGCCCGCGGAGTCAGTCTGCTGGCGGATGGGCAGGCCCTTTACTTCGGCTTCTATCTCAATGAACTGCTGATGCGGTTGTTGCCCAGGGATGATCCCAACAATGAGATTTTCCATCTCTATGCCAAAACCCTGGTTGCCTTGGCACAGACCTCCAATGCGAAAGCCGAAGTGGTGTTGCGCCGTTTCGAAGTAAACCTGTTGGCCCTGCTGGGATATGCCATGTCCCTGGATCATTGCCAGGATGGTGAGCCGGTTCAGCCAAATTTGTTTTATCATTTCCAAATTGAACGGGGCATCAGACCACTCAGTGGCTCTCCCCCCGGTAGCATTGCTGGTAACACTTTGCTGGCATTGCAGGGACAAATGCTCTTTGATGAAACCTCCTTACGCCAGGCCAGAGGGTTCATGCGCAGCATCCTGCAATATTATTTGGGGGACAAACCCCTTAAAAGCAGAGAACTTTTTCGTGCACTCCAGACCAGAGGAGAAAAAGGCCCATGAGGCAGCAACCAATCTTACTGGGGGTCAATATTGACCATATTGCCACCATTCGACAGGCCCGCGGTACCCGCTATCCAGAGCCGGTTCAGGCCGCCCTGGTGGCGGAGCAGGCGGGTGCTGACGGTATCACTTTGCATCTCAGAGAGGATCGTCGCCATATCCAGGAGCGGGATGTGTCCATGCTGTGTGATCTGCTGCAGACCCGAATGAATCTGGAAATGGCCGCCACCCCTGAGATGCTGGCCATCGCAAAAAAATACCGACCCCAGGATTGCTGTCTGGTACCCGAACGTCGGGAGGAACTGACCACAGAAGGGGGGTTGGACGTTGCGGGACACCGGGATATGCTCAAGGATTATTGTGCCCAGTTGGCAGATGCTGGCGTGCGGGTCTCACTGTTTATCGATGCGGATCCCAAACAGCTGGAAGCTGCTGTCGCCATTGGCGCACCGGTGATTGAGATTCACACCGGACACTTTGCCGATTCAACTACTTTGGTTGAGCGTGAGCAAGAGCTGTCTCGGATTCGTACAGCGGTAGCACTCGGCACCTCAATGGGGCTGGCAGTCAATGCAGGCCATGGTTTGGATTATCACAATGTGGAGGAGATCGTAGCGATTCCCAATGTGCGCGAGCTAAACATCGGCCATGCCATTGTCAGCAGGGCTTTGTTTACAGGTTTTGCCGAAGCTGTGCGGGAAATGAAAAGCTTGATGGTTTGATGGGCTTCTGATTATTCTGGGATAGATGTTGATGTTTCCTGTTTGAGTCTATCGACTTGGGTTTCCAATTGGGCCAGCAGGCCAGGTAAAATCGTGATGTCTTCCGCCTTTGCCGCCTGGCTCATTTCGACGACGATCTCTTCCAGGGAAGTGGCGCTTGCAACAGCAATGGATCCTCGAAAACGATGCAAAGCCTCCCAGAGTGCTGCGCAATCCTTTGAATCCACTCCGTCCTTTATCTCCCCAATTTCGGAATCAATCTGTTGAAGAAATTCCACGAAAATGGCCCGCTGGTACTTGTCTGGAGTCGCATTCATGATGGGTGAAACGATAGGGCCTGGCAGGGACTCGGGGGCAGAGCGATATTGTTGAATAAAGCCCACCAAGGCATCCATTCGGAAGGGTTTGACGACCAGGGCATCAATGCCAACCGGACCAATTTCGCCGGCCAGGTTGCTCATGGCATCGGCGGTCAGCGCGATAATTGGGGTACGGGGTTTACCGGATTCAGCCTCCTGGGCACGAATGCGGCGGCTGGCTTCCAGACCATCACACCCCGGCATATGCAAATCCATCAAGATCAGTTGAACATCCTGAGACCGCATCAAGGTGACAGCCTCTTCACCCGAGGAGGCAGTTAACACCTCAGCACCTTGTCCCCGGAGTATTTGGTCACTTAATTTTCGATTGAGCTCGTTGTCATCGGTGACCAGAATGCGGACACCGGTTAATTGGCCTTCGTTTTCATGATCGGGCTGTTTTTCAGGCGGTATTTGGGGCTCTTCGATGAGCATCTGCTGTACGGCCCGATTTAAGCTTTCCAGGCTGATTGGGGCTGTTATCGCAACGATATTCCGTCCAGTGGCCTGCTCAAAGATCGGGTTGTCGCCCTGAAACAAAAGCAGCAGAGGTCGATCAGAAAGGGACCGGTTGTCAGACACCACATGCTCCAGTCCAACAAGAAAATCGGGTGATATTTCACCGTCAAATGTTTCGATGGGCTGGCAATGAATGCCCATATAACCCAGGCGACCAACCAAAGCACGGTAACTGTGTTGCAAAGTCTTAGGGTAGGGCAATAGGGCGGCATTAAGTCCAGCAAAGGCATTGCGCAGCGTGGTTTCAGCCGTGGGCGCCTCACCCAACTCCAGGCGAAAGTAAAAAACACTGCCTGAGTTGGTGGAGGAGTGAAGCCCAACGTCTCCTCCCATGGCATGGGCAAGGCGCCTACAAATACTGAGCCCAAGTCCAGTCCCACCAAAGGCCCGGCTGATCCCCTCATCGCCCTGGGCAAAGGCTTCAAAAATCAGGGGCTGCTTCTCTTCAGGAATGCCAATGCCAGAATCCGTCACCGTAAAACAGTAGCTCATGCTTTCCGGTGATGCCGACTCTTCCTGCATCAGTCTGACTTGGATATCACCTTCCGAGGTGAATTTAACTGCATTGGACAAGAGGTTAGTCAATATTTGGCCAATGCGCAAAGCATCTCCGATGAGCTGATCTGGGACATCATCATAGATATGGGCTGTCAACTCGATGGCTTTTTTCCTGCATTGGGGGGCCTGGGCCGTCAGGATGCGCTCTACCAGCTGACGAGGGTCAAACGGTGCTGTATGGATCTCCAAGGTACCGCTTTCCAGTTTGGCCAGATCCAACACCTCATTAACCAGCTGTAGCAAATATTCACCTGCCGTGCGGACATTATTGAGTTGCTCATGTTGATCTGGTGATAGCTGGGATCGACCCAGTAACTCTGTAAATCCGATGATGCTGTTCATGGGCGTACGAATCTCATGGCTCATACTGGCCAGAAAATCGGATTTGGCCTTGCTTGCCAATTGCGCCTGATTACGGGCCAACTGCAGCTTGACGTTGCTTTCCTCCAGGGCCTCCAGTGTCTGAAAATAGTCTGATTCAATGCTGGCCATACGGGTTTGGTAGCGGTTTTCCCGGGTCTTTAATGCCAAGGTCAATTGCTGAATGCGTTGAGTCAAACCCTCCAAATCACTAAAGGCATTAATGTTTGACTGAGGGCTCAAATTACCAAGGGTGAGATGCTCCAATCGCTTTTCCATATATTGAAAAGCCCAGCGCAAGCGTTGAAGCAATACCCAGCTCAACAGGAAACCACTGCCAAAAGCCAGGCTCAGTATCAGTCCGAGCAAGGTCCAATTTGGGAAATCCCGAGCCCAGGCCATATAAAGGCGGACCCGTCCCAATCGAGGCAATGTTTCGTAGAAGTCGGCAAAGGGCAAGCTGAAACTGGTTGCCCCCTGAGAGAGTATGGAAAGATCATAAATAGGGGCAGTATAGGGGATGGCGGTTGCACTGTTTTTGCTCGAAATATTGAGCAAAATTCGACCATTGGCGTCTTCCAGTTCTATCCGTGCCACCTCGGACATGGCCAGAATGCGGCTGGTTTCTGCGTGAATCAGAGGGTGATTGATGTCTGCATCACCGGAACGTGTAAAACAGACTTGTAGTTTTGCGGCCAATTCTCGCGCCAGGGTTTCGCCGATGACCTTCTCGTGTTCGACACGCTCCTGGAATGGCAATAAATAGATGTAGACGCCCAGTGCCAGATAGGCCCAGAGTACTGGTATCATAGCGATGAGCGCGAGGCGCAATAACAGAGGTCCTCGCTTGCCCTGGTTGAAACTGGGGTTACTTTTACTCATATGAGGTTAAATGTCCCCAGTGGATGCCTTTCCCAGCATCGAAGATTGCATTGGTAACACCCCTCTGGTGCAGATACAGCGCCTGAACGGGGATTCTAACAACAGAATCCTGCTCAAGCTGGAAGGTAATAATCCCGCTGGCTCAGTCAAGGACCGGGCGGCACTCAGCATGATTCGCCGAGCCGAGGCCCGTGGCGAGATCCAGCCCGGAGATACCCTGATTGAGGCCACCAGTGGCAATACCGGTATTGCCCTGGCGATGGCAGCGGCCATTCGTGGTTATCGCATGCTGCTGATTATGCCGGAAAACATGAGTTTTGAGCGCCGCGCTGTGATGAAGGCTTATGGCGCTGAGCTTTTGTTGACACCGGCAGAGGGGAGCATGGAAGCAGCCATCGATACCGCCCGCCAACTGGAAGCCGAAGGCAAAGGGCGTATTCTTGATCAGTTTAGCAATGAGGATAACCCCCAAGCTCACATTGATGGCACCGGGCCGGAGATCTGGCGCCAGACGCTGGGCCGGATTACCCATTTTGTCAGTGCCATGGGCACTACTGGCACCATTATGGGAACCGGGCGCTATCTGAAATCACAGCGTTCTGATATTGAAATTGTAGGGGTTCAGCCTGCAGAAGGGGCAGTGATTCCAGGAATTCGGCGTTGGCCTGAGGCCTATCTGCCCAAGATCTTTCGGCCCCATGAGGTGGATCGATTGATCGACGTGAACCAGGGTGAGGCAGAAGAGACCACACGCCTTCTGGCTGCCCGTGAAGGGATCTTCACCGGCATCAGTTCCGGTGGCGCTGTAGCGGCAGCCATCAAATTGTCTGCCGAAGTTAAGGATGCCTACATCGTCGCCATCGTCTGTGACCGGGGAGATCGATATCTCTCCACCGGGATTTTCCCGGCCTGATCGTGGGACGTCGTCGCAAATCCCCATTACCGGCCGATCCCATCGAGGCGGAGATCGAAGGGCTATCCCATGATGGTCGTGGTGTGACCCATATCGAGGGTAAGGCCGTTTTCATCAGCGGTGCTCTGCCCGGCGAGCAGGTCAGCTTCCGCTATCAGCGCCGCCAACGTCGACATGACGAGGGCAGGGTAGAGGCGGTTCTTCAGGCCTCACCAGACCGTGTATCCCCGCGCTGTGAAGCCTTTGGCATCTGTGGTGGCTGTAGTCTGCAACATCAGCGTCCTGCTGCACAGATTCGGGATAAACAGCAAATCCTTGCCGATGCCTTTGAGCGCATTGGCAAGGTTACCCCTGATCGGTGGTTGGCGCCTCTGATCCCCGCCAGCCATTGGGGTTATCGGGGCAAGGCACGTCTGGGGGTCAAGCATGTCCTGAAAAAGGGAAAGGTGCTGGTGGGCTTTCGCGAACAATCGAGCGCCTTTGTTGCCGAGATGCGTGATTGTCCCATTCTGGATCCACGGGTAGGTCAGTCATTGGAGGCCCTGGCGCATTTGGTGGCAGGGCTGTCACAGCCCAATCGTCTGCCCCAAATCGAAGTGGCGGTTGGTGATCAGGGGGTGGTGTTGGCCTTCCGCATCCTTGAGGCTTTGACCGACACCGATCGTCGGCAGTTGTTGTCTTTTGGCAGAGAGCGAGACTTCATCATCGCCATTCAACCCGGCGGTCCGGAGACCCTGTATTCCCTGGATGAGACACAAAGCCTGATGCAATGCTATCGGCTGCCCGATTTTGATCTGAGCCTTGCCTTTCTGCCCAATGATTTCACCCAGGTGAATCAGG
The DNA here is from genome assembly GCA_050292235.1 of Sedimenticolaceae bacterium. GTDB lineage: Bacteria > Pseudomonadota > Gammaproteobacteria > Chromatiales > Chromatiaceae > JBNKLG01. Next base: position 18,830 of record JBNKLG010000027.1, read on the forward strand.
ATATCAACCGTCAGATGGTCAAGCAGGCGATCGATCTGCTGACGGTTGGGCCAACGGATGAGGTCCTGGATCTCTTCTGCGGCCTGGGTAATTTCACCCTGCCGCTGGCAACCCGGGCCAAACAGGTAACGGGTGTGGAGGGCGATGCCGCTTTGGTCGCCCGGGCCCGACAGAATGCCGAACTCAATGCGCTCAACAATGCCCGCTTTTTTACCGCCAATCTCTATGCCGAGTTAGGGGCAGAGCCCTGGCTGAACTCAATCTATCCGAAGGCCCTGATCGATCCGCCACGCAGTGGGGCACAGGAAGTGTTACCCCTGATCCCCAAGCTGGGTGTAGAGCGACTGGTCTATGTCTCCTGTTACCCCTCCACCCTGGCGAGGGATGCGGGCATTCTGGTACAAAAGCACGGCTATCGTTTGCTCCAGGCCGGAGTCATGGACATGTTTCCCCATACCGCTCACGTGGAATCGATCAGTCTGTTTGAGAAAAACCTCTAGCCGGGAGTGAACCAATGGGGACCGAAATCGAACGTAAATATCTGCTTGCCAACAACGATTGGCGCCCTTTGGTCAGCAAAAGTACTCGCATGCGTCAGGGCTATCTGTGCAATGTTGACACCACTTCGCTGCGGGTCAGAATTGCCGGTGACAAAGCCAATCTCAACATCAAAAGCGGTGGGCTCACCATCAGTCGGCAGGAGTTTGAATACGAGATTCCTCTGGAAGATGCCGAGCAGTTACTGAACACCCTGGCGAGAGGGGTGGTGGAGAAAACGCGCCATCTGGTTCAGCACGAAGGTCTGCTGTGGGAGATCGACGAATTCAGCGGCGACAATCAAGGCTTGATCGTGGCAGAGGTAGAGTTGGAAAGCGAGGATCAGGCGGTTCAATGCCCGGGTTGGATTGGTCCTGAGGTATCCGAAGATCCCCGTTATTACAACGTTAAATTGATCGAGAATCCCTATAAGAACTGGATCCATGAGGCCTGAATATCCCCAAGGACGTTGGCTGCAGATTTCCATTCCGGCACAGCGCCTCTCTCTGTTTCAGCGAGAGACGCTGGTTGCTGACTATCCGATATCCACCGGAAAAAATGGCGCAGGGGAGCAAGAGGGGAGTGGTTGCACCCCGCGGGGGTGGCATCGTATCCGCCTGAAGATTGGCACGGATTGCGCCACCAATACCGTCTTTGTGGGGCGCCGACCTACCGGAGAGGTCTATGGGCCCCAGTTGGCAGCAGCCTTTCCACAACGGGATTGGGTACTGAGCCGCATCCTCTGGCTTACGGGACTGGAATCGGGGCGAAATCGGGGGGGGGACTGCGATACCCTGAGACGATGCATCTATATCCACGGCACCCCGGAAACCGAACCCATGGGGATACCACTGTCCCATGGGTGCATTCGCATGCAGAGTCCGGACCTGATTGCCCTGTTCGATCAGCTTGAAAATGGCGATACCGTTCTGATTACGGATGAAGACTAGCGCACATAGTATTCGGTAAAAAAGAGGTCCTTAAAGGGCTCTTTCTCCAGACCTGCCATCTCCTTGATCTTGGTATTGAGCGCGGCCAGAGCCGCCTTGCGGAAGGACTCCTTCCCACTTGGCGTTTTCAGAGCACTACCATCCTGGTCGGAGATGACCAGCAGCATTTCGTTTACCATTACCGGAGAATAGAGTTTTGCCGTCTCCTGCATGGACTCACCGGCCAGCAATAACTGGGCACTGAGCCGAATATGTTTGGCCCCCTGGCTCAGATTGGAAACGATAGAGGGTTGCAGTTCAAAATAGACAGGTTTTGCCAGGGGCTCTTGGCCCTCTTTTTCCTCCTCTTCGGCCCAGGCACCAGAACTCAGAGCCAGCAATAGCAGAACCAGTAAACCCCAATAACCCGAGACGCGGTGTCGGATGCCCATCATGGATACGTTTCCCCTGACCAATGTTTATGCGATGATCGCGTGAATGTCTCATCAGAATAGCAGAATAGCACCTTGAGCCACGGTCCAGTCATGTTCGATCTGGAAGGTCTCACCCTCACTTCCGAAGAGAGAGATCTTCTACAACACCCAGCAGCGGGCGGTATTATCCTTTTCAGCCGGAATTACGCCTCCCCTCAACAACTCCAGGAGTTGACCCAGGAGATTCATGAGGCCCGTAGCCCAAAGCTGCTGATCGCCGTCGATCAGGAAGGGGGGAGGGTACAGCGATTTCGGGAGGGTTTTACCCGGTTACCCCCAGCGGGCTGGTATGGACAACTGTATGACAAATATCAGGAAAAGGCACGTCATGCAGCCCAGGAGTTAGGTTGGCTGATGGCCGTAGAACTACGCGCCTGCGGCCTCGACTTCAGTTTTGCACCAGTGATTGATCTCGGTATTCCTCAAAGCCGTGTCATAGCGGATCGTGGTTTTCATGCCAAGCCGGATGTGGTCAGCGACTTGGCCTTCCACTGGATGAAAGGTGTGCGGGAGGGCGGCATGCCCGCCGTGGGCAAACACTTTCCGGGGCATGGCAGCGTGGTGGAGGACTCTCATCTGGAAATCCCTGTGGATAAACGCCGCTTCGCCGATCTGTTGATGGCGGATCTGATCCCTTTCGAACGCCTGATCGGCCATGCTCTGGAAGCCATTATGCCGGCTCATGTCATCTATGAGCAGATGGACAGCAAAGCGGCGGGTTTTTCATCCTTTTGGTTGCAGGAAATCTTGCGCCAACGCTTTGGATTCGAAGGGGTGATCTTCAGTGATGACCTCAACATGGCCGCAGCCGATACCGGTGGGGATTACCGGGAAAGGGCGCAGGCGGCCATTGATGCAGGCTGTGATCTCGTCCTGGTATGCAACAATCGCCCTGCTGCCAGCCAGGTGCTTTCTGCCCTGCGCGACCATACCAATCCAGCATCCCAAACCCGCATTTTGAGAATGCATGGCCGCAAAACATCGTCTTTTGATCGTTTGCATAACGATTCCCGCTGGCGCAAGGCTGTGCGCCTGGCTGCCGATGCGTTTATGGAAAATGCCGATCCTGAATTAGAGCTGGTGTCATGAGTATCACCCCGGCTGAAGTGAACAGAGTCTATGCCCAGGCGGATCCACTGTTTGACCTGGCCCAGGTTGAGACGGCGCTGGATGCCTTGGTGGCGCCCATCACCCATACCCTCGGTGATAAAAACCCCATCGTACTCTGCGTGATGAATGGCGGTCTGCAAACCGCAGGGCGCCTGCTGACCCGAATGAATTTCCCTCTGCAGCAGGGTTATGTACATGCCACTCGATATCGCAATACCACGCAGGGACACGAACTGAAATGGGTGCAGCCGCCCAGCCTACCCATCCAGGATCGGCATGTATTGATCATTGATGATATTCTGGATGAAGGTTATACGCTGCAGGCCTTATCAGAAGCCTGTAACCAAATGGGTGCCGCCAGCGTGCACTCGGCCATCCTCTGCGAAAAACAGCGGTCAAAGGATATTGAAATCAGCGCTGACCATGTTGCCCTTCAGGTACCGGATCGCTATGTGTTTGGCTATGGTATGGATTACAAAGGATACCTGCGTAATGCACCGGGTATTTTTGCTGTGCATGACGATCATGCCTGAATTCACTCTGACGCTTAAGGAACACTGCCTATGTTAGCCATCATCGGAGGAACCGGTCTGGATCAAATGCCAGGGTTTGAGATCGAAGAACAACAGTTCATCCAAACCCCTTATGGATCACCTTCAGCGCCGTTACTTAGAGGTAAGCTCCATGGCCAAGCGATTCTATTTCTGCCCCGCCATGGGAGTGACCACCAAGTCCCGCCCCATGCCATCAACTATCGAGCCAATCTGTGGGCTCTGAAGGAAGCCGGTGTTGCCCAGGTGATCGGCATGGCAGCTGTAGGCGGTATCCATCCCGATATGCCCCCAGGCACTGTCGTCATCCCCAATCAGCTTATTGATTATACCTGGGGTAGGGCGCACACCTTTTTCGATGGCGAAAACCTGGAGCTTGAGCACATCGAGTTTGCTGAGTCCTATTGCGAGAAGCTGCGCCAGCGATTGATCCTGGCAGCCCAAGTCGCCAAAATGGAAATTGTACCCACTGGTTGTTATGGTGCCACTCAAGGCCCCCGGCTGGAGACCCGTGCCGAGATCCAGCGCATGCGGCAGGATGGCGCCGATTTGGTTGGTATGACCGGTATGCCGGAAGCAGCCCTGGCCCGCGAGCTTGGGCTCTGCTACGCTTGCTGTGCCATGGTAGCCAACTGGGCGGCCGGATTGGATGCGGAACCCATCACCATGACTGAGATAGAGCGCCAGTTGGGAGTATGTGTGACTTCTGTCATGACATTACTGACGTATCTTGAGATAGGCTGATGAACACCGAAAGGACCATTCTTGACAGAATGGCCACCTGAATAGATCACTTTTCTACGGAGATGCGGAAGATGGCTGATGAAAACGATAAGTTAGATCAAGAGTCAGAAGAAAAAGAACCGGCCAAGAAAACGACAACCCGCAAGCGCACCAGTAGCAGCACGACCAAGAAAACCACGACCCGAAAGGCACCTGCGAAGAAAACTGCGACAACCTCAACCAGTCGCAAAAGCACTAGCTCTGCTGCGGGCACCCGAAAAAGATCAACAGCCACTCAGGATAGCGCGGAATTGGAAGCTGCAACCACTGCTGCTGCCGATGCGATAGAGGATGAAGAACTGGGCACGACAACAGCGGATGCAGTCATAGCCATAGAGGGTGAGGAGCTGGATGCGACAACAGCAGAAGCCGCCATGGCGATAGAAGATGAAGAGCTGGATGAAGTAACAGCTGAGGCAGTAACCGCAGTCGCTTCCGAAGCTGACAATCTGGAGACTGGCATTATTCAACACATGAACAATCAAACTCAGGGGAGTGACAATATGAGTAACGACAATAGTGAGAGCGAGAATCAAGATAAGGGATTTTGGTTCCAGATTGCCATCGGAGTTGCCGTAGTTATCCTTATTTTTATGTATATCAGAACCGTGGCCAACAAACCTGAATCAGGTCACGAGGCTCAAAACCCTTCGCCCCATGCTGGTAAAGTGGACAAAGCCAATCCTAAAGTCGAACATGCAACTATGGACAAACCTGTCGTAACGCTTACCCATACCAGGGATAAAAAGGCATCACCGCAAGCTGAGAAGAAAAAGGACGATGCTCCAGTGGCATCTGCACCAATATCACAAGCTGAGGAAAAGGCAGAAACGGCGACTCAGGTCCAGGTCACAATTCAAACAGCAGAAGCCAAGCCGGAATCGAAGGAAGAGAAAGGTACCTGGTTGAATAAGCTAGGCTTTAGCAAAGATAACGGAACACCAATAAAGTCAGAGGCGGAACCTACTGTCACCGTTGAGATCTCTCAGGGCGCCAATAATGCCTTATCAGTGACAGATGAAACCAGCGCTACTACCGAGCCTCCAGAATCCGAGCTTGATGTCCAAGAAGAAGCAGCGCTCCAAACACCAGACGTTGTGCCAACTGATCCAGTTATCCAGCATCCTCAACCGCAGATGTATGGTGGCCCCTGGTCACAGGAACCGCCAGAATGGGCTAAAGATCGGCTGAACAAAATTGATCAACTTCGCCATGAAATTCGCATGGCCATGCATGACATGCGTGAAGAGGGCAGAGTTCGTATGGAAGAAGAGCGTCGCAAAATGGAACAACAACGTCTGGAAAATGCCCCTGAGTGGCTGCGCAATCATATGATGAAGATCAATGGATTGAGGGAAGAACTCAAAAATGAAACCGAGGCATTATACGAAACCTTCCGCGAACATCAGAAAGATCATCAACAAGCTCCAGCCATGGAGTACTACCAGCAGCCTCATTCCCAGAGGTGGGGCTATCCCCATCGTCCTTATTAAACGGAAGTGAGTGACATTCTTTAAAAAACCGGGCGCTGCCCGGTTTTTTTATGGCCATGCAGTCCGTAGAATACCCACTCTATCATGCGCAAGTCAGAAGCCAATTTCCCACAACCACCTCTACTCTTCTCCTTGGTACTGACCCTATTGAGCCACATGCCACTTTCGATGGCGCATCACCTGGGCGGTTTTGTTGGTTGGTTGTTCTATCGGTTTCCAAACCGTGAACGGCGCCAGGCTGAGATTAATATCCATCTTTGTTTTCCCGAGTTATCTTCTAAAGAGCGCGAAAATTTGTTACGTAACAGCTTGATAGAAAGCGGAAAAACCTTATTGGAAATGCCTCAGCTCTGGAAAAGAGACTGGGCCGAATTGGAATCGCTTATCCACAACGAAGAAGCTCAACATTTAATCCAAGCACAGTTGCGCAAAGGTAAGGGCCTCATTATCGCCACACCACACCTGGGATCATGGGAAGCTCTGGGACTTAGTGGTATCCATATCCAAACACCCCGAACCTTCTTATATCGCCCACCACGCCAGCCCCGATTAGAGGCCCTCATGATCCAGGGTCGTTCACGAACGGGCGCCCGTTTGGTTCCAACAAATGCCAGTGGCGTCAAGGCCCTTTATAAGGCGCTATCGGCAAACGAAATCATCGGTATTCTGCCAGATCAACAGCCAAAACTTAGAAAAGGGAAACAGGTGGCCGTATTTGCACCATTCTTCAACCATCCTGCATACACCATGGTTCTGCTTAGCCGCCTGGCCCGAAAATCAGGGGCACCCGTCATTTTTCAATGGGCAGAGCGCCTGCCAAAAGGAAAGGGTTACTACGTTCATACCCAGCTGGCCGATCCTCAGATTTCAGATCCAGACTTGAAGATCGCCGCTGCTGCACTCAATCGCTCGATAGAGGCTTGCATCCGAAAAACACCCAGCCAGTACCAATGGTCCTATAAGCGTTTTGATGCTCAGCCGGATGGGCGATCACCATATCGAAGAAAATGAAAGCTGTTGTTTGGGCACCTTTATATTGATTTAACATAATATACATTATGCGCAATAATAACGGTTTCAGGGACACTGCATTTTATGATGCTCCAGCGAATTCGCTTATCAACGTCTAGACTGAACTTCTAAGTAAAAAAACAGAGGAGTTTCACCGTCATGTTCGAAGCAGCCAAACTCAATCGCAAGGTGCCTAAGGCGGATTTTAAGGAACAGGAAGCCTCTCTTCGTACCGATCTGCTGGAGATGCAGCGCCAGCTGAGCGCCCATGGTAAAAGCAAGGTAGTCGTCATCATTGCTGGTATCGAGGCTGCGGGCAAAGGCGAGGTAGTCAATCGACTGAACGAGTGGATGGATGCCCGCGGTATTGCCACCTATGCCTTTTGGGATGAGACCGATGAGGAGCGGGATCACCCCAGATACTGGCGTTTTTGGCGCATTCTGCCTCCGGATGGTTCCATGGCGATTTTATTTGGTGGCTGGTATCAGAAGCCGCTGGAAGAGCGGGTCATGGGGAACTGGGACGATGAGATGCTGGCCGAGGAGTATCGCCGTATTGCTGGCCTTGAGCGCATGCTGACCGAGGATGGCGCAGTGGTGCTGAAATTTTGGTATCACATGTCGGCCAAAGATCAGCGCGGCCGGCTGGAGGAGCTCTCCCGGGATGACCGAAGCCGTTGGAAAATGCTGCCGAAAAAAGAGGGGTTCAATCAGCAATATCAGGAGGTTGAGGAGATCGCCGAGCGTTTGATCCGCCATACGGATTATGGCTTTGCTCCCTGGTACATCATTGAGGCCTCCGATTCCCGCTATCGGGATCTGACCACGGCTCGGACCCTGCTCTCTGTAGTCAATCAGCGCCTGGCTGAAGACAAGACGACCCAAAGCAAGGATACCCCCAATGCTGAGCCGGACGCCCCCCTATCGCCGGAGGCACGCATCACCATTCTCGATCAGGTCCCCCTGGATCTGGAACTGAAGAAAGAGGAGTACCGCAAACAGCTGGAAGTCCTGCAGCAAGAGGCCAATGATCTGGTATGGGAAGCTTATAACAATGGCCTGCCGACGGTATTGGTGTTCGAGGGTTGGGATGCGGGCGGCAAGGGGGGCGCCATTCGCCGCTTTACCAGCGCCATCGATGCCCGCCTCTATCGCTATATCTCTATTGCCGCGCCAACGGATGAGGATAAATCCCACCAATATCTCTGGCGATTCTGGCGTCATATCCCCCGCGCAGGCCGCATCAGTATCTTCGACCGCTCCTGGTATGGGCGGGTGCTGGTGGAACGGGTGGAGGGCTTTGCCACTGAGCACGAATGGCGTCGGGCCTATAACGAGATCAACGATTTCGAGGGCCAACTGATCGACAACGGCACCCTGGTACTGAAGTTCTGGCTCCATATCGATGAAAAGGAACAACTCAAGCGCTTCAAAGAGCGCGAGAAGATCCCCTATAAACAACACAAAATCACCGATGAGGATTGGCGTAACCGTGAAAAATGGAATGACTATGAGCTGGCGGTCAACGAGATGGTGGTGCGCACCAGTACCAAGCTGGCCCCCTGGATCATCGTTCCTGGTAACGATAAGAAATATGCCCGTGTCGAGGTGTTACGCCAGATCTGTGAGCACATGAGGGCGCATTTGAAGCGCCATCAGAAACAGGAGAAAAAAGCAAAAAAGGAGAAGAGCTAGGTTTTCGGGAGAAAGAGCCGATTGAAGTTCTCTGTGGTGAGCACGCCAATGGCCTCTGGCGTGGTCTCACGCAGGTCAGCCAGGCACTCAGCTACCCTGATCACATGCCTAGGTTCATTAGGCTTGCCACGATGGGGAACCGGTGCCAGATAGGGGGCATCGGTTTCGATCAGCAGCCGTTCATCGGGCACCTGGCGGGCCACTGCGCGTAGATCATCAGCGTTCTTAAAGGTCAGAATGCCGGAAAAGGAGATGTAAAACCCCATATCCAGCGCCTGGGAGGCCGTCTCCCAATCTTCGGTAAAGCAGTGCATGACACCACCAACACCATCAGCACCCTCCTCTCTCATGATACTCAGAGTGTCTTTCCGCGCTTGCCGGGTATGGATGATCAAAGGCTTGTTGCAGAGGCGAGCAGCACGGATTTGTAGACGAAAACGCTCGCGCTGCCAGGAGAGATCGCCCTCTCCATGAAAATAGTCCAGGCCGGTCTCGCCGATGGCAACATTTTGCGGCTCGGCCAGGGCCATCTCCGCCAGGGTTTCCGGGAGAGGTGTCTGAGTCGATTTTTCGTTGGGATGCACGCCCACTGAGGTCAGGATCTCTGCCCTGCCCCGTACCAGATCCATCATGGCAGGGTAATGATCCATATCGATGGCGACGCAGAGCATACGCTCTACCCCGGCACCGCGTGTGGCAGAAAGGAAATCGTCGAAGTGGTCGTTATAGGGGGTGAGATCCAGCCGATCGAGATGAGAGTGCGAATCGGTATACATCGGCACACACAGAAATCACATGGTGTGGGTAGGGCGATCTGCCTCCAGGGCACCAGCCAGATAGCCCTCGATCTTGTTACGGGCCTGCCCTTCATCCTGATCACCAAACTGCACACCGATGCCGGAGGCCCGGTTTCCTTCCGCCCCCAGCGGAGTGATCCAGATAACCTTGCCAGCAACGGGAATTCGCTCGGGTTCTTCCATCAACGCCAACAACATGAAAACCTCATCACCCAGGTTGTACTTTTTATTGGTGGGGATAAAGAGACCACCATTAGTGACATAAGGCATATAGGCCGCATAAAGTGCATTTTTATCACGAATGGTCAGCGACAAAATCCCCTGGCGGGCGCCGGCTGAAGGACGTTTCCGAGATGATGCCATTTACAGGCTCCTTTGATGAGCGGGTTCACAAAAATATGTTGATAGGGTCTCTAATTGTAGCTGTAAGTTTAACTGACGTGTTAGGTTCTTTCGCACACTTAACACCTCCGATATCAGCCGTTGCCAATACCGGGCCGGACGGGTTTGGCTCAGATTGAGCAGCTGAGCCCGATAATCGGGATTGAACAGGCGCTCCGCCTCGGGCACCAGACTCAGCTGCCCCAGATCCATTGCCAATGAAAGCAGACATTGACTGAGGTAATCGGCCTCCAGTTCGCTCCACGTTTTGGCGCTCAAAATAGGATCGGCCTTTCCTGAAAGCAGATCAAGGGCCTGACCGGCGATGGTCTGACGCGTCCTGCTGGTCTCATCATCGGCCAAGCCCACTGCCTTGAGAGGCGATCCTGCCGCCATGGCAAGGAGGGCGCGCCAATCCCCCTCCCCTTGCTGGGCCAACCAAGCCAGGGCCGTCTCAGCAGCTGGCAGGGGAAAGCGTAAAGTCTGACAACGGCTGCGGATGGTGGCTGGTAACAAGGCCGGATTGGCACTGATCAGCAGCATCAGGGAGTTGGCTGTGGGTTCTTCCAGGGTTTTGAGCAGGGCGTTGGCCGAGGCTGTATTCATGGCATGGGCAGGGCTGATGATCCAGATCTTATGGCCGCCCATCTGACTACTGAGATACTCTTTGGAGAGGAACTCCCGGATACTATCGACCCTGATCGCCTTGCCAGGAGCCTCTGGTTCGATTCGCTTTATATCCGGATGGGATCCGGCAGCCAGCAAATGGCAGGCGCTGCACTGGTCACAGGCCTGCCCATCCGTCAGAGGTTGGTGACAGAGGAGCCCCTGAGCAAAGGCCTGGGCAAAATCGCCCTTGCCCACACCCTCGGGGCCGGTCAGTAGAATCGCGTGGGGCAGCCGTTGCAAACGCCGGGCCTCTTGGAGCTGGTGCCAGAGTTCGGCCTGCCAGGGATAGATTGGCATCAATACAACTCCCCACTGAGCAACGGGGTCAGCGCCTGAGCCAGCTGACGCTGTACGGCAGGAATATCTTGAGAGGCATCGATGATCTGGATCCGATCCGGATGGGCGGCAGCCAGATCTAGATAGGCCCGTCGCACGCGCTCAAAAAAGGCCAGGGACTCCACCTCGAACCGATCCGGGCTGGATCTCTTGCCAGCACGCTCCAGGCCCAGCTCGACCGGCAGATCGAGCAACAAGGTGAGATCTGGTGCCAAACCCTGCTGTACCCAAGTCTCAATGCTCCCGATACGCTCTGGCGTCAGTGCCCTGCCCGCCCCCTGATAGGCATAGGTGGCATCGGTAAAACGGTCACTGATCACCCAGTCACCGGCAGCCAGCGCGGGCCGAATCACTTGGGCCAGATGTTCGGCCCGCGCGGCAAACATCATCAACAGCTCCGTATCGGCAGCCATACCCTGGTAGTTGTGATCCAACAGCAAACTCCGCAGAGCCTCACCCAAGGAGGTGCCACCGGGTTCGCGGGTCAGGCGTACCGAAACCCCCTTCGCCATCAATCGCTCTTGCACATAGTGAATGCAACTGCTTTTGCCTGCCCCCTCGATGCCCTCAACACTGATGAAACGACCTGGCTTCATGGCTTTTTGTTGCGTTGGCGTTGGTATTTGTTAACGGCCCGGTTATGGCTCTTGAGATCATCAGAGAACTCATGGGTGCCGTCACCCTTAGCGACAAAATAGAGGCTCTCGCCTTTGGCCGGGTTCACGGCGGCCTCCAGAGCGGCCCGACCCGGCATGCAGATGGGAGTCGGCGGCAGGCCCGCATGCACATAGGTGTTATAGGGAGTATCTTCGCGTAAATCCTTACGGCGGATATTGCCCTGGTAATTCTCCCCCATGCCATAGATGACTGTGGGATCCGTCTGTAAACGCATCCCCTTTTTCAGTCGGCGACTGAAAACCCCGGCGATGGCTGGGCGCTCAGCGACGGAGCCCGTCTCTTTCTCCACGATAGAGGCCAGA
>JBNKLG010000028.1:0-29795 GCA_050292235.1 Sedimenticolaceae bacterium
GATGACCGCGAGCGCCTGCGACGCGAACGCCTCGTTAAGCTCGACGAGGCCGATGTCGGAGAGCGACAGGCCGGTCTGTTTGAGCACTTTGCGCACGGCTTCGATCGGGCCGATGCCCATGATCTCCGGCGCGCAACCGGCCACGGCAATGCTCTTGATGGCGGCGATGGGTTTCAACCCATGGGCCTGGGCGTACGCTTCACTACAGACCAAAGTCGCGCTGGCGCCATCAGTAAGCGGTGACGAGGTCCCGGCGGTGACTGAGCCATCGGCAGTGAACGCCGGCTTGAGTCCAGCCAGACCCTCGACACTGGTATCGGGGCGGATGCAGCCATCCTGCTCCACCAAACCCTTGCTGGTATCAATGGCGATGATCTCGTCGCTCAATTTACCGGCGGCCTGGGCAGCAGCGGCCTTCTGGTGACTGAGCACCGAAAACGCTTCCTGTTCAGCACGGGAGAGTCCATATTGCTTGGCCAGATTTTCCGCCGTCTCACCCATCCCCATATAGGCGCCGGGCATGGCCTTGTAGAGAGCCGGATTAGGCATGGGGTTGTAGCCGGTCATGGGCAGATGGGTCATCGACTCGGTTCCGGCACAGATAAAGACCTCGCCCGCACTCATCTGAATGGCCCCGGCAGCCATGTGAATGGCCTGCATGGAGGAGCCGCAAAAGCGATTGACCGTAGTGCCGGTGACCGACAGGGGCAGTCCGGCCAGAAAGCCCACCAGGCGCGCCATGTTGAAACCCTGCTCCCCTTCGGGATAGGCACAACCCAGAATCAGATCCTCGATATCGGTTACCGCCACACCGCTCTTGGCGACCAACCCCTTAACCACCTGGGCGACAATGTCGTCAGAACGCACTTTCGCCATCTCGCCCTTGTGGGCAAAGGTAAAGGGGGATCGCACATAGTCAGCAATTACGACTCGCTTCATTGCCATTCTCCGGTTAAAAACGAAAAGAAACCGACACGGGATTCATGTCTCCCGCGCCTGGATATTGGTGATGCACTCCTGGCGCATCTCATGCAGTTCGGTCAGGGTGGTCTCCAGATCCTCGCGCTGCTGTTCCAGCTCATCGATGCGGCGCTCCACCACCCCCAGCAACAGCTTCACCTGCTTGGACTGAGAGGGATCCAGGTCATAAAGTTCGAGATACTCTTTGATGTCTGCCAGCGTGAAGCCAAGGCGCTTGCCACGCAGAATGAGCTGCATCCGGGCGCGGTCACGATGGGTATAGACCCGGGTTGTCCCAGCGCGCCGGGGCATGATCAGCCCCTTGCTTTCATAAAAGCGAATGGCACGCGGGGTAATGTTCAGCTCTTTGGCCAACTCCGTCACGCTGTACAGATCTTGGATCGTCATGGCATCTCACTATAAGCATGGTTAACGTTAACGTCAATATAATTCCCTAACGGGCATTATTGTCGTCGCTCTCTGCGACCATTGACCGCAACCGCTCCATGAGCGGCCCCTCTTCATCAAAGGCATAACAGCTGCCGCTGAAGGCCTCGACAGCCTCTGGGCTCCAGCCTCGGTTGGAATGACTCTGAAAGGCCACCGTACCCATGCCGCGCAACAGATCGATGAGATGACGGCAACCGCCAACCCCCTTGAAACGTTCACTCAAGAGGGCATTCCAGCCCCTGCCGATGCTGACGCCAACCAGGGCATCGAACCGCTGGGCCACCTCGGGGCAGATATCGAAGGGGGTACTCGCCATACGCACGTCGATCTCCCGAATCACGCCATCAACATCAAGCAGCAGGCGGATAAACATCTCGTGCAACGGTTCCCCCGCTGGCAGGGCGCGCCCCAGCCCGACCTGGGTGTCGTAGCCCTTGGTATCCACCAAACGACTCTGGATCTCCAGACAGCCCTCTTCATGCAGCCAGGTCTGGTGATCGATAGTGCGTCGGTGCAGGGGTTTGCGTGATGACGTCTCTGTCACATAGGGCTCCTCACAGATTGGGATAGTTGGGACCACCGCCCCCTTCCGGGACATACCAGAGAATGTTGCCCGAAGGATCTTTGATGTCGCAGGTCTTGCAGTGGAGACAGTTGGCGGCATTGATCTGCAGACGCGGTTCTCCGTTGGGCTCATCCTGCAGGATCTCGTAGACCCCCGCCGGACAGTAGCGCTGTTCGGGCGCATCGTAGCGGGCCAGATTGAGGCTGATGGGCACGCCGGCATCCCTGAGCATCAGATGGCAGGGCTGATCCTCTTCATGGCTGGTGTTGGAGAGAAACACCGACGAGAGGCGATCAAAACTGAGCTCGCCATCGGGCTTGGGATAATCGATGCGCGGGGCGTCGCTGGCGGGCTTTAAGGTGGTGTGATCCGCCGCCCGGTCATGCAGGGTAAAGGGCAGCCTGCCACGGAAAATAGTCTGATCGATGAAGTTGAAACTACCGCCGATCAGGGTACCGAAACGGTGCAGCGCCGGGCCGAAGTTGCGGCTTCCATAAAGTTCGTCGTAGAGCCAGGAGGCTTTCACTGCCTCGGCGTAGGCCTTGAGATCGCGATGCTCCGGCTCATCACCCGCCAATGCGGCAAATACCGCCTCCGCCGCCAGCATCCCCGATTTCATGGCGGTGTGAGCGCCCTTGATCTTGGCGAAGTTCAGCGTACCCGCATCGCAGCCCAGCAGCAGGCCGCCGGGAAAATGCTGTTTAGGCAGCGCATTGAACCCGCCTTTGGCAATGGCCCTGGCACCGTAGCTGAGACGTTTACCCCCCGCCAGCACCGCTCGAATCTGCGAATGCTGTTTGAAACGCTGGAACTCCTCGAACGGCGAGAGGTAGGGATTGGCATAGTTGAGATCGACGATCAACCCCACCGCCACCTGGCCCTCTGCAGCATGGTAGAGAAAAGAGCCGCCACTGGCCCCATGCTCGGCCAAAGGCCAGCCCGCGCCATGGATCACCGTACCCGGCTTGTGTTTGTCTGGCTCGACCTGCCACAGCTCTTTGATGCCCAGGCCGTAGTGTTGGGGATCGCAGTCTGCATCCAGTTCAAACCGCTCGATCAGCTGCTTGCCCAAGTGGCCACGGCAGCCCTCGGCGAAGAGGGTATAGCGTCCACGCAATTCGATGCCGGGTTCAAAACCGGCCTTCTCAGCGCCATTTTTATCCCGCCCCATGTCACCAGTAAGAACCCCTTCCACCTGACCCGAGTCACCGATCAGCAGCTCTGCCGCCGGATAGCCTGGAAACAGATCGACGCCTGCCACCTCTGCCTGTTCACCCAGCCAGCGACAGAGATTGCCCAGGCTGATGATGTGATTGCCTTTGTTATGCATGGTGCAAGGAGCCAGCGCCGAAGGCATGCCGATGGCCTTGTCCGCACTGGTATAGAGCAGGATATGATCCTCACTCACCGGAACGCCCAGAGGGGCGCCCTGAGCCTTGGCATCGGGCAGCAGCTCATCCAGAGCACGGCTCTCAAATACCGCGCCGGAAAGGATATGGGCACCGATCTCGGAACCCTTTTCCAGCACGCAAACACTCAACGCCCGATCCTGCTGCTGGGCCAGCTGGCGCAGGCGAATCGCGGCGGAGAGCCCGGCCGGACCAGCGCCGACAATCACCACATCGAATTCCATCACCTCTCGTTCCACCCGCTTACCCTCTCTATGTACAGCCAGTAAATACCATCTCTCCACTATCTCCCACAAGCGCCAGTAGGAGCGCCCCATGGGCGCGAAGTCCACGCCTGCAGGCATGATATGATCGGCGCACTATCACACTCATCGCGCCCACGGGGCGCTCCTACAGAGTTTGGTAGCCCGGTTGGGCAAAGCCTGTGTGCCCAACAACCCTGAATTGTTGGGCACGCTGCGCTTTGCCCAACCTACGAGGAGCACCCAATCAATCCAACCTCGCCATCAGCTCAGGCACCGCCTCGAACAGATCAGCCACCAGCCCGTAATCGGCCACCTCGAAGATCGGTGCCTCCTCATCCTTATCGATGGCAACAATCACCTTGCTCTCTTTCATTCCCGCCAGATGCTGGATGGCCCCGGAGATACCGACAGCGATGTACAGCTCTGGCGCCACAATCTTGCCGGTCTGGCCCACCTGATGGTCGTTGGAGATAAATTGGGCATCCACCGCCGCCCGAGAGGCGCCCACCGCGCCACCCAGCTTGTCGGCCAGTTGTTCGATCAAGGCAAAATTCTCTTTGCTGCCGACACCGCGCCCACCGGAAACCACCACCCGGGCGGTGGTGAGATCAGGGCGATCAGACTGAGTCAGCTCGCGAGAGACAAAACGGGAGAGTTCGTCACCACTGACAGCGAATAAAGTGACCACTTTTGCCGCCTCCCCTTTCAGCTCGGCAGGTGCGAAAGCCGTACCGCGCAGAGTCATCACCTTGATGGCATCTTTGCTACGCACTGTGGCGATGGCATTGCCTGCATAGATGGGACGCTTAAAGGTATCGGCATCGACCACCTCGATCACCTCGGAGAGCTGAGCCACATCCAGCAAGGCTGCGACCCGCGGCATGAGATTTTTGCCAAAGGTGGTGGCGCCGGCCAGCAGATGGCTGTATTCACGACCAATGGTGGCAATCAATGCAGCCAGGGGTTCCGCCAAACCCTGGCCATAGAGGACATCGTCGCAGTGCAGCACATTGGAGACGCCCTTCAGGCCAGCCGCCTGCTCGGCAACAGCCTGACAACCTTCTCCCGCCACCAGGAGGGTCACCCCGCCCAGCTGACTGCCTGCAGTCACCGCATTCGCCGTGGCCGGAGCCAGTGTCTCGTTGTTGTGTTCCGCAATGACCAGTACGCCCATCAGACCACCCTCGCTTCGTTACGCAGTTTATCCAGCAGTGTTGCCACATCGGGCACCTTGATACCCCCGCTGCGTTTGGGCGGCTCCTCCACTTTGAGGATCTCCAGCCGTGGCGCGATATCCACACCCAATTCCGCCGGGGTCAGCACCTCCAGCGGTTTCTTCTTCGCTTTCATGATGTTGGGCAGCTTGACATAGCGCGGTTCGTTGAGGCGCAAATCGGCAGTGACCAAGGCAGGCAGCGGCAGGGCGACGCGCTCCAGGCCGCCATCGATCTCGCGGGTGACCTGCACCTCGCCATCGGCCAGCACCACCTCAGAGGCAAAGGTGCCCTGCCCCCAGCCCAGCAGCGCGGCCAGCATCTGGCCGGTCTGGTTGTTGTCGTCGTCGATCGCCTGCTTGCCCAGGATGATCAGATCGGGCTGCTCGCGCTTCACCACCTCGGCCAACAGTTTGGCCACGGCCAGGGGTTGCAGTTCGTCATCGCTCTCCACCAGAATGGCCCGGTCAATGCCCATGGCCAGGGCGGTGCGCAGGGTCTCCTGGCTCGCCTTGACGCCCAGAGAGACCACAACCGTCTCCTCAGCCTTCCCCACCTCTTGCAGACGCACCGCCTCTTCCACCGCAATCTCGTCAAAGGGATTCATGGCCATTTTCAGGTTGGCCAGATCCACACCACTCTGATCCGCCTTGACGCTGATCTTGACGTTGGCATCGACCACCCGTTTGGCGCACACCAGTATCTTCATTTATCGTCTCTCCTCAGCAGGGCTTACCAAGCCCTGTCATCAAAATCCATCAGGCAGCCACTGCCCGATTCGATGGCCCGAAAGTGGGCCTCGCTACGCGGCAAAATGCGGCGCATAAAAAACCGGGCCGTGTTGATTTTGGCCCCATAAAAGATCGCCTCACCCCCATCCTGGTTTTTCAGGCTGATCTCCGCCATTTTGGCCCACATGAAGGCCAGTGCCGTCAGCCCGAACAGTTGCAGATAATCGACAGCGGCAGCACCGGCCTCGGCAGGCTGATCGGCAACGCGCTGTGCCAACATCTGGCTGGCCTGCTCCAATCGCTGCAACGCGACAGAAAGCGGTTGGCAAAACTCGCCCATCGCCGCCTGCCCCGCCTGTTCCTTCAGATAAGCATAGACCGGCGTCAGAAAGCCTTGGATCAGAGAGAGTTTGCGCCCAACCAGATCCATCGCCTGAACCCCATTGGTGCCCTCGTAGAGCTGGGCGATGCGGGCATCCCGCACCAGTTGCTCCATGCCGTGCTCACGGATATAGCCGTGGCCGCCGTAGACCTGCATCCCAAGGTTGGCCACCTCAAAGGCAGCATCGGTGAAATAGGCCTTGACCACCGGGGTCAGCAGTGCCACCAGGGCATCGGCCTGCTGACGCATTTGAAGATCATCGCTGTGATGGGCAAGATCCACCTGCTGCCCCACCCAGACAGAGAGCGCCCTGCAACCCTCGGTCAGTGAACGCATGGTCAACAACATGCGCCGGACATCGGGATGAACCGTCAGGGGATCGGCGGGGCCACCACCATTTTGTGCACCGTTCGGCCCGCGACCTTGCAGGCGCTCTTGCGCGTAAAGCGCAGCATTCTGATAGGCTGCCTCGGCCACGCCCAGCCCCTGCATCCCCACCGCCAGACGCTCGGTGTTCATCATCTTGAACATGGCGCGCATACCCCTGTTCAGCTCACCGACCAGCCACCCCTTGGCGCCATCGAAGTTCATCACACAGGTGGCGGAGGCCTTGATCCCCATCTTATGTTCGATGGCCCCACAGCTGAGCTGATTGGCCTCTCCGGGGTTGCCATCGGCATCCGGCAGAAACTTCGGCACCAGAAAGAGGCTGATCCCCTTGATACCCGCCGGGGCATCGGGGATACGGGCCAGCACCAGATGGATGATATTCCCGGTCAGATCATGCTCACCCGCCGTGATAAAGATCTTGGTACCGCTGATGGCATAGCTGCCATCCTCCTGCGGCTCTGCACGGGTTCGCAACAGCCCCAGATCGGTACCGCAGTGGGGCTCGGTGAGATCCATAGCACCGCTCCACTCACCGGAGGCCATACGGGGGAAATAGAGATCCTTAAGAACAGGAGCAGCCTCATCCTCTAATGCCGACCAGGCACCATTGGTCAGGCCGGGATAGAGACTGAAAGAGAGATTGGCGGCGCAGATCATCTCATCGATGAGCATGTGCAGGGTCTTGGGCAGACCCTGACCACCATACTCAGGATCGAGGGCAATGCTGTTCCAGCCCATCTCGATGAAGTCGCGGTAGGCCGCTTTAAATCCTTCCGGGGTCGTGACCTGGCCATCCTGCCAGTGGCAGCCCTCTTCATCACCGGTGCGATTCAGTGGCAGGAGACGTTCGCTGACGAACTTGCCCGCCTCTTCCAGAATAGAGGCCAGGGTCTCTCGATCCAGCTCCTCAAACCCAGGTAATACCTGCAAGGCAGCCCCTTGATGGAGCTCAAAATGGGCAAACAGCATATCGCGGATCGGCGCTTGGTATTGGGGCATCGGGTGGTTCCTCCAAGCAATGTCAGCCTCAGTCTGATTGCGCAGCCCTAACGACTAACCGCCATCAGTCCGAGGCATAGAAATTACGTTCTGGTAATTTAGTTAACGTATACGTCAATGTCAACTGGCTTCAGCTGCGCTCAGCAAACAGCCCACCTAATCCAACCTCAAATATCTGAAATCTAATTTCTCTTTGGGACGATCCAACACCTGAGTAAGCAGAAAGGAAATCGCGTTCAAAGCTGCATTTTGCGGGATGGAAGAGACCGGCGTCCCATCCGGAGACCCCAAGAACCTCGATGCCCAATGCCAGATAGGTCTGCTCAGTGCGGATCGAATAATGTTTGCTACGAATCAACCGCGCCATTGCCGTGAGAGCGTCATTATTACCAGAGCCAGAGGGGAATTTCACTGCTGAATATTGAGCCGCCACAACCTCAGGAGGAATCTCTTTGGACAACCGGTCTTTCACAGGGTTATATTCAACGAAGGCTTCCTTCCAGTAACCCCAATCAACGATTTTTGCAAGAGAGATTGTGGACAGATCAACAAACAACAGTGGCAGTGCATCCACCACCTGCTGGTACTGCCAAGCTTTCTAAAGAAGTGTTATGTGATTGGAGCCGAAAATACGCCTCGAGATCCGAAGCAGAGAAATCTGGTAACCGCTTCCCAGGGTTCTGCTTGAGGAAATCCTCAACACGTTTAACGTACCAGCGTTGCTGGTGTTCTGGGATTCCCTTGTGAGACAGTAAGTCGAGATATTTTTGCCAATTAGAGGGAGCAGTCATGAGAATCATCCCTGAATTCAATGCGGATTCATCGTACCGAATCCATTCCGTAAAGTCCATGAACTCCCTATTCCGTAAAGGCCGAGAGTAAAGCCTGGGGTCAAGAAAGCCTGAAAAAGCCTGGGGTCAAGTCTTGAATCTTGAATTCTGTTGTTTTAGGTCTATACCGGCTAGCTATGGCAAGACTGCTACGCATAGAATTTGCAGGCGCACAAAATTATTCGGCGGTCGGAAAATTCACGATTCAAGACCTTTACCTGGGGCTGGGGGCAGACCACAGAGAACAGCCACTATATGGTCGGCAACTGGGGAGAGCGTCTACAGTCCGTACACACCACCCTGACCATCGCCTGGTCAGACACCGGCAGCGTCACCGTCATCCTGCCCCATACCGACCAGGATGCCGCTTACGGCATCGATGATGTCCAGTTCAGCAATGGCAATCGTCTCCCATTTTCATCGCTGATGGCCCTGGCCGGCAGTCCTGGGGTTGATCCGCACCAGAAAGACAATGTGATTGAGACGGACGGTTCTCTTTATGGCGGCGCGGGTGATGACCAGTTAGTCTCCGTCGAGGGTGGTGCAGATTATTCCGAGTCCATGCTGGTTGGCGGTGCGGGTCATGATGTACTCGACGGGGGATCGGGTTCCGACATCCTGATCGGCGGCGAACTCCTGGCCGACCTGACCACCGCAGAGGATAGCGCCTTTGTGTTTCAGGTGCCCGAAGGGACCTTCACCGACCCGGACGCCGGCGACCGCCTGACCCTCAGCGCCGGGCTGGCCGATGGCGCTGCCTTACCTGACTGGCTCACCTTCGAGGCGGCCACCCATACCTTCAGGGGGACACCGGGCAATGGCGACGTGGGCACCCTGGCACTCAACGTGACGGCCACGGACGACAGCAGCAACCGCGTTACAGATACCTTTACGCTGGAGATCACCAACGTCAACGATGCGCCGGAACTCATGACAGCACTGAATGATGCGGAAGCGGTTGAAGGTGACACCTTTACCTACGACATCGCCGCCGACACCTTCAGCGACATCGATGCGGGCGATACCCTCTCCTACACCGCCACCCTGGCCAATGGCGATCCTTTGCCCGGCTGGCTGACGTTCGATCCGGCCACCCGGCGCTTCGCCGGTGAGGTGCCCATGGATGCCGCCGGTGAGTATGACATCAGCGTTGTGGTGACAGACCGGTCCGGTGCCACCGCCTCGGACCGCTTCCATCTCTCCGTGGCCAACCTGATTCAGGGTTCGGGCTGGCTGCCGGGCACCTCATCCAACGATCTGATGAGGGGCAGTGACCAGGGAGACTGGCTCATCGGCCATGGTGGCGACGACCGGCTGATCGCCGGCGGCGGCAACGACCTGCTGGATGGCGGGGATGGTGCCGACAGCCTCGATGCCGGGCATGGGAACGACATCCTCTTTGGCGGCAAGGGGAACGATGCCCTCGATGGGGGATCCGGGCGTGATCACCTCTGGGGTGGCGTGGGCGACGACCGGCTGGAGGGCGGTGACGGTGCCGACCTGCTTTGGGGCGAGGCCGGCAATGACCGCATCGCCGGGGGAGAGGGCAATGACACCCTCTGGGGCGGCGACGGCAGTGACGCGCTGAGCGGTGGTGCCGGCAGTGACTGGCTCAGCGGGGGAGAGGGCAATGACCTTTATCGCTTCAATCCGGGCGATGGTCATGACGCCATTCAGGAGCAGAGCGGCAACGACCGGTTGCTGTTCGGCGCCGGTATCGAGGCCGATGCGCTCTGGTTCAGCCAGAACGGCAACGACCTCAATATCCAGCTTGTCGGTACCGATGACGGTGTGACCATCCATAACTGGTATGCCGACAGCAACAGCCAGGTGGAACAGATCGAACTGAGCGATGGCGCTGCCCTGCTGGCCAGCCAGGTCAATCAGCTGGTCTCCGCCATGGCAGCCTTCGATCCCCCGGCCCTGGGGGAGACGGCGCTCTCCGCGGAGCTGCAGGAGCAGTTGCAGCCGGTGATTACCGCGGCCTGGTCCTGATATGGTGTCAGTCCAGGTGCCGCTCTGGAGAGAGCGGTCCCTGGAGCCTGTACCAAATGCAATAGGGCGGGGTCGGAGCAATCGGATGATATATTGACCCTGAGCCCGGTCTGAATAACATTTTACGG
Organism: Sedimenticolaceae bacterium; assembly: GCA_050292235.1. GTDB lineage: Bacteria > Pseudomonadota > Gammaproteobacteria > Chromatiales > Chromatiaceae > JBNKLG01. Next base: position 10,299 of record JBNKLG010000028.1, read on the forward strand.
GGCGCATTGGGAATCGAAACAATCACGACAGCATGAACGCAAACAAACGACACCAAATCTTCCAGCGCCTCCGTGCCAATAACCCCAAACCAACCACCGAACTTCACTATCAGACGCCTTTCGAGCTGTTGGTCGCGGTCCTGCTCTCTGCCCAGGCCACCGATAAAGGGGTGAATCGTGCCACCGCACAGCTTTTCCCCCTGGCCAACACCCCTGACGCCATGCTGGCCCTGGGGGAGGAGCAGGTCAAAGCACAGATCAAAAGCCTGGGACTCTTCAACAACAAGGCCAAAAACCTGGTCGCAACCTGTCGCATCCTGATCGAACAGCATGGCAGTGAGGTTCCTGAGGATCGTGAGGCCCTGGAGGCCCTGCCGGGCGTGGGGCGCAAAACCGCCAATGTGGTGCTTAACACCGCTTTTGGACACCCCACCATTGCGGTGGACACCCACATCTTTCGGGTCAGCAACCGAACCGGGCTGGCTCCCGGGAAAACCCCGTTGGCGGTGGAACAACAACTGTTAAAGACCACCCCCACAGAATTTTGCCAGGATGCCCATCACTGGCTGATTCTGCATGGTCGCTATACCTGTCTGGCACGCAAACCCCGCTGCGGCGCCTGCCTGATTGAGGATCTCTGCGAATACAAGGCGAAAAATTCGGATTAACCGGCGGCCTATAACGGCAATATATCGTCGTCTTCCACCAGGACATTACCAGCGCTTCTCTGGCGCAACTGCTCGCGGGCGGAACGGCGCCCCAGTAATTTTTTCTGGGCAGCCTCGGGCAATTCCGTAAAGTTGATGATGCCGCGCTGTACCAAAAGATCGATCAGATCCTCCAGCACGCGACTCAGATCCATATCGGAATTCAGGAGGTGAGATAAGGGATTCTCCGCATCCAGGTTTTCAGAAAAAAACCGCAACAAATCCGGATCACGGGGCTCCAGCCATTGCATACCTTCCTGTTGCGTCAGGCTAACCGTCTGGATACGGCCTTCAGGGTCACGACTGACATAGGGCATCGCTGGATCTCCGATTCGGTCATAAAGCCTGGCAAGACAATTTGAGCATCCTCAACTTGTCGCCTACCCTTGATACTGACATCATAACCTACATCCTCAGCTCTCTCGATCAGGCCCCGCGCATTTGAACGCCAGTCACGACAACAGCGCCCAGACTGCCCCATCAGGCCCTAACGGGGCCGGGGATCTCGATCCCTTATTGGAATCCCTGATCATTCTCACCAAGCTGCAGCACCGCCCCTTCTCTGAAGATGCGCTGGTCGCGGGTCTGCCCCTGGTAGACAATCGTCTTACCCCAAGCCTCTTTCGCCGGGCCGCGGAACGGGCCGGCCTTTCCAGTCGTATCATTGAGCGACCTCTGGCAGAGATCTCCAGCCAGGTCCTGCCGGCCATTCTTTTATTGGAAGACAATCAGGCCTGCGTCCTGGTAGAACTGAATTCAGAGCAAAACCAGGCCGTCATTATCGAGCCCCATGCCGGCATGGGCGAGGTGACACTGAGCTGGGACAAGCTGGCCACTCTCTATACCGGCATCGCCATTTTCGTCCAGCCCGCCTATCGCTTTGATGACCGCACCCCGCCCCTCATCCGGTCAAGCGGTCCACACTGGTTCTGGGGTGTACTGGGGGAGTCCTGGCGCATCTATCGGGATGTGCTGGTGGCCTCTCTGTTGATCAACCTTTTCGCCCTGGCCAGTCCCCTGTTCATGATGAATGTCTATGACCGGGTGGTCCCCAACAATGCCGAGGAGACCCTCTGGGTACTGGCATTGGGTATCTCAACGGTCTATCTCTTCGATATTCTCATGCGCACGCTGCGCAGCTATTTCATTGACCTGGCGGGCAAGCGCAGTGATATCCGCCTCTCTGCAGCCATTTTTGAGCGGGTCATGGGCATCAAGATGGAGGCACGCCCACAATCCGTTGGTGCCTTTGCCAACAACCTGCGTGAATTTGAAACCGTCCGGGATTTCATCACCTCCGCCACCATCGCAACGTTGGTTGACCTGCCTTTCATCCTGATCTTTTTGCTGGTCATCTTCTGGATCGGCGGCCTTCTGGTGATGGCCCCCATGGTTGCCATCCCACTCATTGGGCTCTATGGCCTTTTGATGCAGAAGCCCCTGCGTCAGGCAGCAGAAAACACCTACCGTGCATCCGCCCAGAAAAACGCCACCCTCATTGAAAGCCTCAACGGTATTGAGACCGTGAAATCCCTGGGCGCGGAAGGTCCTCTTCAGCGCAAATGGGAGGCCGCCACCGTTCATATCGCCCGCTGGAGCGCCAAATCGCGGTTGTTGTCGGTCACCACCATCAACTTTGCCATGGCGATACAGCAACTGACCACCGTGGCCATCGTCATTGGCGGCGTCTACCTCATCATCGATGGCGAGCTGAGCATGGGCGGGCTGATTGCCACGGTCATCCTGACCGGACGTGCCATGGCCCCCATGGGACAGGTGGCCAATCTCGCCACCCGTTATTTTCAGGCCCGTACCGCCCTGACCAGTCTGAATCAGATCATGCAAATGCCGGTGGAGCGCCCCCAGGGCACCAGTTTTGTCAGCCGGCCCCATTTGCGTGGCCAGATTGAATTCGACAACGTCAGCTTCCACTATCCCGACCAGGACAATGCCAGCCTGCGGAATGCCTCGATCCACATCAAGGAGGGGGAACACATCGGCATCATCGGCCGCATTGGCTCTGGCAAGACCACACTCAATAAACTGATTCAGGGTCTCTATCAGGCGACCGAGGGGGCGGTACGCATCGATGGGACCGACATCCGCCAGATCGACCCTGCCGATCTGCGCCGCAGCATTGGCTACGTGCCCCAGGACATCACACTCTTCTTTGGCAGCGTACGCGAGAACATCACCTATGGCGCCCCCTATATGGACGATGCCAGCATATTGCGGGCTGCCCAGCTGGCCGGGGTAACCGACTTTGTCGATCTGCACCCTCTGGGCTTTGACATGCCGGCAGGAGAAGGAGGTAACCGGCTCTCCGGCGGCCAGCGCCAGGCCGTGGCCCTGGCCCGGGCTCTGCTGACCGATCCCCGTATTCTGCTGTTCGACGAACCCAGCAATGCCATGGACAATACTTCGGAGGAGCGTGTTCGCCGTAACCTCAAGGAGATCATCCAGGGAAAAACCACCCTCATCGTTACCCACCGCGCCTCGCTGTTGGAACTGGTCGATCGTCTGATCGTGATCGACCGGGGCCGCATCGTCGCCGATGGCCCCAAGCAACAGGTGCTCGACGCCCTGCGCGAAGGCCGGATTGGTATGGGGTAATCATCCGATGTTCCGTATCCACGCTTTGAGGAAGCACCTCTCGACCCTGACCGGGCAAACCGGCTCTGAAGCCAATCTCACTGACGAAGATCTGGATTTTGTCAGTGATGCCAAGGCCGCCATCCTGGCCAGCAGCCCCCGTGGTGGCCGTCTGATTCTCTACGGCGCCCTGACCTTTTTTGTCTTGATGTTGGCCTGGGCCAACTTTGCTGAGATCGATGAAGTCACCAAGGGTGAAGGCAAAGTCATCCCCTCCAGCCAGGTTCAGATCGTACAAAACCTGGAGGGCGGCATCCTTTCAGAGATACGCATCAAACAGGGGCAAACCGTTAAAAAGGGGCAGATCATCCTGCGGATCGATGACACCCGCTTTGCCTCCTCTCTCAAGGAGAGTCGCCTGCAGTATCTGGCCCTGAAGGCCAAGGCGGCTCGTCTCCAGGCTCAGGCTGACTTGGCTGAAAGCTATATTACGCCACCAGAGGTGGCCAAAGAGGCCCCTATTCTGGGCCAGCAGGAACAGCGTCTTTTTGCTTCCAAAAAAAATGAACTGGGCGCCACCATGGATATCCTGGATCAGCAGGTACGGCAACGCCAGCAAGAGGTCGCAGAGCTCAAAGCCAAAGAAAAACAACTCGACCGCAGTTTAGGCCTGGCCCAGAAAGAACTGGATATCTCCCGCCCCCTCATCAGCAAGGGGGCGATTTCAAAAGTTGAGGTATTGCGATTGGAGCGCCAGGTAGCCGACCTGGAGGGTGGACTGGAGGCAAGCCGTCTGGCCATCCCCCGCCTAGGCTCTGCCCTGGATGAATCGCGACAAAAGGTGGGAGAGACCCGGCTCAAATTCCAGAATGAGGCCCGCTCCGAACTCAACGAGACCGTGGCCGAACTGGAACGCCTCACCGAAAGCAATGTCGCCCTGAGGGACCGGGTTCAACGCACTGCCGTACGCTCACCGGTCAGTGGCATCGTCAAACAGCTCCTGATCAACACCCTGGGCGGCGTCATTCAGCCTGGCGACAAGCTGGTGGAGATCGTACCGTTGGAGGACACCCTGCTGATCGAGACCAAGATCCGCCCCCAGGACATCGCCTTCCTGCGCCCCGAACAACCGGCCACCATCAAATTCACGGCCTATGATTTTGCGATCTACGGTGGTCTCTCAGCCAAAGTGGAGCAGATCAGTGCCGACACCATTGCCGATGACAAGGGCGACAACTACTACATGGTCAATCTGCGCACCGAGAAAAACTCTTTGGGCAGCAAAGAGGATCCCCTGCCCATCATCCCCGGCATGATGGCGGAAGTTGACATCCTCACGGGTAAAAAAAGCATTCTCGACTACCTGCTGAAACCGGTACTACGTGCCAAGGAACGCGCGCTGCGTGAACGCTGAATCCCCAATCCTGTTAGCCTCTGACGACAATCAGGTACTGTCACGCTGGCAAAACGGCCTGGGCGCCAGGCAGACCCGGATCTGTCGCTCATATCCGGAACTGGAGGCAGCACTGGCCTCTGGCGACCATCCAGCGTGTCTCATCGATCTGGCGTTAGCCGCCACATCGCTCAACCAATGCAGTGACCTGATTGGCCGGTACCCCCAGTGCCGTTTTCTGGCCTTGAGCGCCATCCCCAATGAGCAGGAGTGCGCCCAACTGTTGGCCTCAGGCCTTCGCGGTTACAGCAACCGTCTGCTCGACCCTTCGTTGCTGGCGGTGATTCTGCCCCTGATCGCCGCTGGCCAGGTCTGGGTCGGTGCCCCCATCATGGATCGTCTGATTCAACGTATTCAGCCCCATACCAATGACGAAAAATCTGCGCTCCTGGCCCAGCTTACCGAACGGGAACGGGAAATCGCCGGACTCATTGCCCAGGGGCTGGGCAATAAGATGGTCGCCCGCCAGCTGGAGATCAGCGAACGCACGGTCAAGGCCCACCTCAGCGCCATTTTCCAAAAGACCGGAGCCAAAGACCGGCTGCAACTGGCTCTGCGCATCAAATAATGGCGCTGACGTTCACTGAGCTTTTGGGTTATCTGGCCGCCCTGCTCACCACACTGGCCTTTGTACCCCAGGCCATCCTCACCCTGCGCACCCGCAACACCCGTGATCTCTCACTGGGCATGTACGGCCTCTTTACCCTGGGCGTGGCCAGCTGGCTCGGCTATGGGTTACTCAAACACGATCTGCCGATCATCCTGGCCAACGTCATCACCCTCATCCTGGCCAGCACGATTTTATTGATCAAACTCATCAACAGTGTCCGTGGCAATAACCAGCCTTGATGTATACTGTTGCGCTTTAAATTTTGATGATAGGGTCCTTAATCCGGCCTATAACCTGAACATGACCAAACACGAGACCGACGATCTGCGCATCGTTGCCATCCACGAGGTGGCTCCCCCCGATGCGCTACATGCCCAGCACCCCATCAGTGACGCAGCCTCTGGCGTTGTCTTCGAGACCCGTCAGGCCATTCATCGCATTCTTCAGGAGGAGGATGACCGCCTCCTGGTCATCATCGGCCCCTGTTCGGTCCACGATCCCAAAGCCGCCCTGGAATACGCCGAGCGCTTGCTCAAGGCCCGTGCTGAGCTGGCGCAGGAGCTGCTCATCGTGATGCGGGTCTATTTTGAAAAACCCCGCACCACCGTGGGCTGGAAGGGATTGATCAACGATCCCGATCTGGACGAGAGCTTCCACATCAACAAGGGGTTAAGTACGGCGCGGGAACTCCTGTTAACCATCAACAACATGGGTATGCCTGCCGCCACCGAATATCTGGATCTGATCAGCCCCCAGTATGTGGCCGATCTCATCAGCTGGGGTGCCATCGGCGCCCGCACCACCGAGAGCCAGGGTCATCGCGAACTGGCCTCCGGTCTCTCCTGCCCTGTGGGCTTCAAAAACGGGACTGACGGCACCCTGAGCATCGCAGTGGATGCCATCTGCGCCGCCAGCAAACCCCACCATTTCATGTCCCTGACCAAGGCCGGACACTCCGCCATTTTCTCCACCAGCGGCAACCCGGATACCCACATCATTCTGCGGGGCGGCACCCGGCCCAACTACGACGCCGACAGCGTCGAAAACGCTGCTCAGGCCCTGACCAAGGCAGGACTACCCGAGCAGATGATGATTGACCTCAGCCATGCCAACAGCCAGAAGCAGTTCAAAAAGCAACTGGAGGTTGGTGCCGATATCGCCCGCCAATTAAGCCAGGGCGAACAGCGCATCATGGGGGTCATGATCGAAAGCAATCTGGAAGAAGGGCGACAGAATCTGGTGATCGGCCAGCCTCTCAGCTACGGTCAAAGTATCACGGATGCCTGCCTGGGCTGGGATGACAGCCTGGCGCTGATACAGCAGTTGGCTGCAGCGGTCAAGGCCCGTCGTAACACAAGCCCAGCCGCATAATCTACGCTCAACCCATCTCGTCAAAGCCCGCCAGGCGATACCAATGGCGGGCCGCTTCGGGGTCCTTCTCCACCCCCCGGCCCTCTTCATAAAGCATGGCCAGGGTGGTCTGAGAACCCACCAGCCCCTGCTCCGCCGCCTGTTTGAACCAGACCACAGCCTCGGCAGGGTTCTTCTCCACGCATTCGCCTTCCAGATACATAAACCCCAGACCATGCTGGGCCAGGTCATACGCTGCCTCAGCCGCCGCCTTCATGTATTTAAAGGCCTGCGGCTCATTGGCAACCATCCCCAGGCCGTTCTGCATCATGATGGCCATACGGTATTGGGCGCGGGGGTCCCCCAAATCGGCCAAGGGAGATAACAGCTGGGCCGAGCGGGAAAAGTGTTTGGCTTCAAAAGCGGCAATGCCGCTGCTGAGATCCATCTCCTGGTTAGAGGTCAGTTCAATCATGGTCTGTTTTCACATTTTGAAATAGGGGCATCTTATCTCAATTATTCGTCCGCAATGTCCTGAAGGATATCAGGTTACTAACTGAGCCCACTGCACCAGTAAATCACCGTTGGCCGCCGCCACCGCCCGCTGTACCCCAAGGGTCAGGCAATCAGCATCCGGTTCAACCAGGGCGCCACCAGCCTCCTGAAAAATGAGGCGACCTGCCGCGTAATCCCACAGTTTTTGCCCCCCGTGCAGGTAGAGCTGGGCCCGATCCGCCGCCAACCAGCACCACTCCAGAGCCACTGACCCCAGATTGCGCTGTGATTGAAAACGCCGCTCTCTCACCAAGTGACAGGCCAGGTCGGGATCCAGGCGCTTGTAGTCCACCACCGCAATACAATCACAAAGCGCCTGGTTCTGATCAGAGGGCAAACGTAACGGCAGGCCATTCAGCCAGGCACCCTGCCCCGCTTCAGCCCAAAAGCATTCATCGCGGTAGGGATCATAGACCATACCGAAATGTATCCTGCCACTGATTACCAGAGCCAAAGAGATGGAAAAGAAAGGCAGTCCATGCGCATAGTTGGTGGTGCCATCCAGAGGATCCAGGACCCAAAAGATGGGCTCGTTGTTCAGGACCTGAGCCTGGGCCTCCGCCGTCATCTCTTCGCCCAACAGTGCCCAGTCCGGCCAATGGCGGCCTAAAGCCTGCTTAAGCCTAGCCTGGGTCTGGATATCCGCCTCCGTCACCAGACTGCCATCGGACTTTTTCCGGCCAGATGCTTTGCAGAAGCGGGAAAGAATCTCTTCCCGACCCACCTGCTGCAGCATCTTTTTCAGTAACACATGATCAAGTTTCAGCATAAGACCTGTTATGCTATCAACCATGCAACAGGATCTGCCATCACAACCCCGTTTCAGCGGCCTCTTGGCCGTGTTTTTTATTCTGGCCTTTGCCCTGCCCTCAGCAGCGCTCGCCAGTCTGGCCGAGCAGCGCAAGACCTTTGTCGAGGCCGAAAAGGCCCTGCGCTCCGGCCCTGGCCCGGAGTATCAATCCCTTAAAGCCAGGTTAGGCAATTATCCCCTGGTGGCCTACCTGGAATTTGAGGAGGCCCGTCTGGGCAGCATCCAGACCTTTGAGGACTATCTGAACAAGTACCCCACCAGCCTCAAGGCCAAGGATCTGCGCAGAATCTGGCTGAAACGATGGGCAAACAAAAAGGAGTGGCGCAACTTTCTTCGCTACTACCGAGAGGACCAGGCCACCCAAACGGTCCAATGTCTCCACCTTCAAGCCCTGATCGCTACTGGCAGCAAAAGCCACGCCTATCAACTGGCACCAAAGGTCTGGGCCTATGGCGGCTCTCTACCCGATGCCTGCGATGCGCCTTTTAAACGGATGATCAAAGACGGCAAGCTCACACCAGAGATGGTCTGGGCACGCATGGACCGGTTACGGGACAAGCCATCGAAAGAGAACATCCGCCTCATGACTTACCTCAAAAAGCTGCTGCCGAAGTCCGAATATGGCCACCACAATCTTTGGATGCTGAGCCTGAAAAGGCCCGATAAGGTTTTTTCCAGCAGCCTTCTCAAACAAAGCCACGTCTCCCGTGGCGATCTGGTGGCGCATAGTCTTGGCAAGCTGGCCTGGCGAAACCCCAGTGCTGCCCTAACGGCCTGGGGCAAGACCAAGGCCTGGATGAATCCCGCCCAGCTCAAGCGAGTCGAATATAGCCTGGGCAGGGTCCTGTCCAGAAAAAATCACGCAGGGGCCACCCGTTTTTTTGACAGTATCCAGCACTGTGAGCAACACAGTGAACTCTGTGAGCTGATGATCAATCAGGCGGCCCGCCGGCAAAACTGGCGCAAACTGCTAACCTGGGTCAACCGCATGCCTCAAAGCCAGCAGGAGGATGAAGAGATCGGTTACTGGAAAGGTCGCGCCCTGGAAGCCCTGGGCCAAAAAACGGCCGCCATGGTTCAGTTTCGCAAGGTGGCGCAGGATCGCAGCTATGCCGGTTTTATGGCCGCTGACCGCGCCAATGTTCTCTATCGTCTGGCCCATCGCCCGGTATCGGCCGCCGATGTACGCCTGGCCGCCTCCACGCCCAGTATGCAATATGCCCGTGAGCTCTATTTTCTCGGGCGTCCCGACGAATCGGCCCGTGAAATCAGCTGGACCGGCAGAACGGCCCCCAACGACGCCATCAAACGGGGCGCCGCCAGTATGGTCAAGCAATGGGGATGGACCAACCGTGCTATCCACGCTCTCCTGCGCAGCCACTATTGGGATGATCTCGAGATTCGCTTTCCCCTGGATTACCGTCAGCATGTCATGGAAGAGGCCAGGAAGAACGACATCGACCCGGCCTGGATCTTTGCCATCCTGCGCCAGGAGAGCATGTTCAATAAAGACGCCCGCTCACCGGTCGGGGCTCTGGGTCTGATGCAGCTCATGCCGGCCACGGCACGCGTCGTGGCACGCAAACTGGGCATGAAAAAACCCTCCACTACCGACATCCTGCAACCCGGCATCAACATTCGCCTGGGCAGCCATTACCTCAAAATGCTCTCCGACCAGTTCCACGGCCAACAGGCCTTGGCCATTCCCAGCTATAACGCCGGACCGAGCCGCACCCAGGCCTGGATGCGCCACTCCGCTCCCATCGATGTCTGGATCGAAAATATCCCCTTTGACGAGACCCGTCTCTACGTCAAACGCGTTTTGAGCTATTGGATACTCTATGACTACCGCCTTGGCAACAAAAACCCCAAACGTCTGAGGGATCGTATTCCAGCCTATGTGAGCCCCGCTTTGATCGGCAAAACCTCCCCAAAAGCCGCCAGTAAATCCAGCAAAAAAAAAAGTAAGGGCATTAATCCCATTTTGCAATTTTGACCGGAATAGCGGACGAACTGCTGTTCTGACCTGATCCACCTAGACTCTTGGCACGCAACTGCAGCCCCCCCACAATAAGGAGAAGACCCATGCCGCGACTTACCTCTCTCATCGCCCTGGCGGCGCTGATTGCCACCCCCATTGCCCAGGCGTTCGAACTCAGCAGCCAGGATATCCAGGCAGGCCAGCCCATGCCCAAGGCTCAGGAGTACAAGGGCTTCGGCTGTGATGGCAGCAACCTCTCGCCCCATCTGGCCTGGCGCAATCCACCAGCTGGTACCAAGAGCTTCGCCATCACCGCCTACGACCCTGATGCCCCAACCGGTAGTGGCTGGTGGCACTGGGTCAGCTACAACATTCCAGCAAATGTCAGCGAATTGCCTACCGGCGCTGGTGATCCTGCCACCAAGCTCGCACCCTCTGGCATGGTCCAGCACCGCACCGATTTCGGTGCAGCAGGCTTCGGCGGTGCCTGCCCACCCAAGGGCGATAAGCCACACCGTTATCAGTTCAGGATCTTCGCCCTGGACGTGGAGAAGCTGGAGATCCCGCCTGAGGGATCAGCTGCCTTGGTCGGTTTTATGCTTAACGGCCACACACTGGGCGTGGCTGTGTTAGAGGCGCTGTATCAGCGCTGATACCATGCTGTTCTAGCGAAAATAACTGCTGGGCGAGGTACCAAACTGGCGTTTGAACATGGTGGCAAAGGCGCTGGGACTGTTATAGCCAAGGTTGAGCGCCACCTCAATGACCTTGGCACCACCGGCCAGTTGCTCCAGTGCCGCGACAAGACGTGCCTGCTGGCGCCATTGGCCAAAAGTCATCCCGGTCTGGCGATCGAAACGACGCTGGATGGTCCTGGCATCGACACCGAGCTGCCTGGCCCATTCGCTCAGTGTCCAGTCATTCTCCGGATTGGCCACCAGATTTTCGCAAAGACGACGCAGTTGGGGGTCGCTGGGCTGGGGCAGACGCAGTGGCAGACTGGGTAGTGCCGCTATCTCATCGAGGAGCAGGGCCATCAAGCGGCCATCACGGGCGTGCAGATCATAAGGCTGATCAACCTCGATGGCAGCCAGAATCAACTCCCGCAAGAGGGGAGAAACGCCAACCACGCAACAGTCTGTCGGCAGATCGCCACAGGCATCGGGGCGAATATACACCGTGCGTACCTTCACCACCCCCACCATACGCAGGCGATGGCGCACCCCAGCGGGCATCCAGAGACCACGGCTTGGCGGCACAATCCAGCGACTGTCACCAGTCGCCACCACCATCACCCCCTGCACTGCGTGGATGAGCTGAGAGGTGGGATGACTGTGATTCGGGACCTGGTAGTCCGAGGGGTAGTCGATGGCCTTACCGGTAACTGCAGTTTTCCCCTGATCCAGATCCTGGGAGGAATTGAAGGGATTATGCCTGTCCATTTCGCAAAGATGGATGCCTAAACAACGTAAGACGGACAGACATCCTAGCTCTAAACTGGGCACCAGATCCACCCATTGACCAACGTGACATGAACGAACAAACCGGCTTCAGGATATTGGGCGCCATCAGCTTCTCCCATTTTCTCAACGACACCATGCAGTCGCTGATGATCGCCAGCTATCCGCTGTTCAAGAGCGGTCTGGGCCTGAGCTTCGCCCAGATCGGGCTGATCACCCTGGCCTTTCAGTTCACGGCTTCCCTGTTACAACCCCTGGTCGGCCTCTATACCGACCGTCATCCCATGCCTTTTTCCCTGGCCCTGGGCATGGGCAGCACCCTGGCAGGTCTGATCCTCCTCTCTCAGGCGGACAGCTTTCCCATGCTGATACTCGGTGCTGCCCTGGTCGGCACTGGCTCCTCAGTGTTTCACCCCGAAGCGTCAAGAGTGGCCCGCATGGCCTCGGGTGGACGCCATGGGTTGGCACAATCCATTTTTCAGGTTGGTGGCAATGCCGGCCAGGCCTTCGGCCCATTGCTGGCGGCCTGGATCGTACTGCCCCGTGGCCAGGACAGTCTGGCGCTCTTCTCGCTGATTGCCTTGCTGGCCATGCTGGTGCTGACAGCGGTTGGTTTCTGGTATCGCGACCAACACCGCAGGCCGAAACCCATCACCCAGACCGAAGGTCACTGTCTGCCGCGTGGTCGGGTCATGGCAACGTTGGGCATACTGCTGGCACTGATGTTCTCAAAATTCTTCTACCTGGCCAGCATCAGCAGTTATCTGATTTTTTATCTGATGGCACACTACGGAACCGATACGCTCACTGCACAGTATCATCTGTTCTATTTCCTGTTCGCCGTCGCTGCAGGCACGCTGCTGGGTGGACCAATTGGCGACCGAATCGGACGCAAACAGGTCATCTGGCTCTCCATTCTCGGCGTTGCCCCGTTCACTCTGGCGCTCCCTCACGTCGATCTGTTCACCTCAGCCCTGTTGACGCTGGTCATCGGTTTCATGCTCGCCTCGGCCTTCCCGGCCATGGTGGTCTATGCCCAGGAGCTGATGCCCGGCAAGATAGGGACGGTATCAGGGTTGTTTTTCGGCCTCGCCTTTGGGCTGGCGGGCATCGGAGCTGCCCTGATGGGCCAACTGGCTGACCATTGGGGCATCGAAACGGTTTACCGACTCTGTGCCTATCTGCCACTGATCGGGCTACTGGCCGTATTCCTGCCCAATCTCCATAAACCCAGGCATCAACCAGGAAAAGGCTAGAGCTTTAAAATTGTCCGGACTTTAGTGACCAGTAACTGCTCTATACCTAAGCCCTCGGCACTCTCATAGATCACCGATATCACCTCATCAAGACTGGAGCAATCTTCGATATCGCCCATCACAACATGACCTATTGGCCCCAACTCTTCCCCTAAAATCTGGGCAATGGCATTCCTTTGTGCCGAAGATATCGCCAGTTTCGGCTTTGTGGCAGAAGCTGAGCGCTCAGGAACGGCTGGCGAATTTGACCGACTTACTTCAATGTCGGTATTACCAGACAAAATCGCAGCAAAGACCTCCTCGTTAGGAATATCTATTCTTCGAGAGAAGTTCATACTATGATCGAAGCGGCATCGACCTGTCCGGATGTTAGCAATCAGGGGAATAGCCCTCTCACCAAAACGCAGCCTGCATTGCAAAGCAACAAGCTGCCCCCTCTCAAGCCCAAACATAGCGGACTGCTGCTCATCGCTAACGACAAAGAACGTTCCTGTTTCCTTAGCCCTTGATAAAGCACGCAGCTCGTCGACAATCTCGGCTAACGTCAAATATTCAGAATTCATCTGACTCATATCAAAATCTGGTCTTTACCTACTTTCGCCTTATTCATCAGAGCTGGCATAAACATGTATTTATGCCAAAGCAACATATTCTAATCAACCCTTTTTGTCAGAATTGTTTTTTGCCAGTTGCTTGGCCGCAATATTGATACTCCTGCGCATTAATTCAAATGCACGTATCAGCGATCCAATCTCATCATTCCTCTCTGAAACAAACGGCTGGTTACTCTGCCCCATACTGACCTTCTTGGCTGCCTCAGTCACTTCCAACATAGGTCGAATGATATTCCTTACCACCACCCTTCTTAGAATGAGCATCACACCAGCGAACAGCAAGGTCACTATACCTATAAAAATTGCGGAACGCTTTATCACTGCTGTATTGAGATCGGCAACAGGCACACCGACAAGACTGGCGCCGACAACACTGCCAGGTATCCAGCCAAAACCCGAACTGGACCCATACTGATCAATAATCTCTTTAGGTGCCACATTGGGATCACCATGGCAGATCAGGCAACTGTTTTTAACCCTGGAGGCCGTAGCGGAAATAAGATATTCACGCCCATAAAGACGCCCCATCAACTGAATGCCTTCATCGTTATCGGCATGGCGGAGTGTTTCCAAAACCTCCGCCTCAAGGCCTTCGGGAAGATTCTTCCGATTAAGTGGATTATCACTCACCATTCGAATCAAATAGGTGGGCTGTAATTTCTTGAAGTGGAAAGCGAACTGCTTTGCCATAACGGTTGAAGAAAGGACCAGCGGATAGAACTCTCCCTTGGGGAGGAAATGTGGTCGCGTTTGTTCGCGCACGATACCCCGCATGGAACGAACAGCATCGACCAGAAGATTCAGATCCTGACTGGCCTGACTGTATAACTCATTCTTGGTCAAGAGGTAAATGGCCGGAACAGAGATCAACACACTAACCAGATAAATCAGAAGCAAGGCCTTATGAAAAGAACCTAAAACTGATTTCTCTTGAACGCTATCCGCCACAGAGTACCTCCATATCTAAATTATAATTTTCTAAAATTAGCGCAACAGGTATGACAATAGTTGACTGCTCAGCCGCTCAGCAACGCCAAGGGCATTACCGACAAAGCTAAGAGCCCAGTGTAGCCTAGTCCCAATTTTTTACAAGCAAGCAAATGGCCAAAAACTGAAGAAAGCCGACTACATACATTCGGAAGTTTACATCTTGGCTTTAGATCCGGATTTTTGCCCACCTCATAGGCCAAATCCTTTTGGCTCAAGCCTCTCGATCGTTGTTGAAGCGTCATGAGTCGGCCCGGCACTTAGGGCCAGAACCTATATAGGTTGGAGAAAATGCGGGCAAATGACTTGAGGGCGCAAGCTGCGCCCCAAGCCACAAAATGGAATGTCAGAGCTTATCAGCTTCGTGGGCCAGATAGTCGGCCACGCCTTCGGTAGTTGGGCGCATGGCTTTGTCGCCCTTGTTCCAACCAGCAGGGCACACCTCGCCGTGTTCGTTGGTGAAGAGCATGGTGTCCACCATACGCAGCATCTCGTCAATATTTCTACCCAGTGGCAGATCGTTGATCACTGCATGGCGCACCGTGCCGTCGGCGTCAATCAGGAAAGAACCGCGCAGAGCAACAGCATCGTTGATCAGCACATCATAATCCCGGCTGATTTGCTTGGTGAGATCCGCTACCAGAGGGAAGCGAACCTGCCCTATACCACCGTTGTTGACGGCGGTGTTCTTCCAGGCCAGATGGGTGAAATGTGAGTCGATGGAGACACCGATGACATTGATGCCACGATTGGAAAACTCTTCCAGACGCTTATCGAAGGCAATGATCTCGGAAGGGCAGACGAAGGTGAAATCCAGAGGATAAAAGAAAAGGACTGTGCCCTTTTCGCCGAAATTCTTATAAAGATTGAAATCTTCCTGGATGTCGTTATTGGCCAGCACCGTCGTGGCGGTGAAGTCAGGGGCTTTCTGAGTAACCAGCATCATTGCTCTCCTCGTGGGAAGTTATGTGAAATGGGAAAACGATCAAAATCTTACCATAGCACCCCCTGCAAATGACGCCCTATTCTAAGGTGTTTATCACCCCAATCTTACAACCCTTTCCCCATAGGGTAGAATGAAGGTTTATAACGCAATCAAGACTTAAAGGTCATAATGGAACTCTCCAATCTCAATGCCGTCTCCCCCATTGATGGCCGCTATGGCAGCAAAACCAGCGATTATCGCCTTATTTTCAGCGAATATGGGCTCATCAGGCACCGGGTTTTGGTCGAGGTTCGCTGGTTGCTGGCTCTGGCCGAAGAAGAGGCCATCCGTGAGGTCCCCCCCTTAAGCGAACACGCCCGCCACCTGCTGGAACGTCTGGTCACAGATTTCGATGTCGAGGCCGCCCAGCGGGTAAAAAACATCGAGCGCACCACCAACCATGACGTCAAAGCGGTGGAGTATTTCATCAAGGAGCGCATCGCTGGCAACGAGGAGTTGGAAAAAATCAGTGAATTCATTCATTTTGCCTGCACCTCCGAGGACATCAACAACCTGGCTCACGCCCTGATGCTACGGGAGGGCCGCGGACAGGTTCTGTTACCCCAGTTGGACGAAACCATCGACGCCATCCGCCACCTGGCCCACGAACATGCAGACCGCCCCATGCTGTCACGCACCCACGGACAACCGGCCTCCCCCACCACCCTGGGCAAGGAGATGGCCAACAGCATGGTCCGCCTGCGCCGCCAGCGCGAACAGATCACCGCCATCCCCCTGCTGGGCAAAATCAATGGAGCCGTCGGCAACTACAACGCCCATGAGGTAGCCTATCCCGAGATCGACTGGGCTGCTTTTGCCCGGCGTTTTGTCGAATCCCTGGGCCTGGACTGGAACCCCTACACCACCCAGATCGAACCCCATGACTACATGGCCGAACTCTTCGATGCCATCAGCCGCAGCAACACCATTCTCATCGACTTCTGCCGCGATGTCTGGGGTTATATTTCCCTGGGCTATTTCAAGCAAAAGACGGTGGCTGGCGAAGTGGGCTCCTCCACCATGCCGCACAAAGTCAACCCCATCGACTTTGAAAATGCCGAAGGCAACCTGGGGCTGGCCAATGCCCTCTTTGCCCATCTCAGCCAAAAGCTGCCCATCTCCCGCTGGCAACGTGATCTCACTGACTCCACCGTCCTGCGCAACATGGGCGTGGGCTTTGCCTATACCAGCATTGCCCTGCAATCCGCCCGGCGCGGCATCGGCAAACTGGAGGCAGACGACGCCAAACTCCTGGCCGACCTGGATGCCAACTGGGAAGTGCTGGCCGAACCCATCCAGACCGTGATGCGTCGCCATGGCATCGAAAAACCCTACGAGAAACTCAAAGAGCTGACCCGGGGCCGTCGCATCGACGCCGAAGGTCTGCGGACATTTGTGGACAGCCTGGCGCTACCGCCGGAAGCCAAGGCCAGCCTGCACGCCCTCACCCCAGACAGTTACACCGGCTCAGCTGCCCAACAGGCCCGCGAGGTTTGATATGACTAAGGCTGAAGAGAGGGAGATCCCCTGCAAAATCCGCATTGCCGACTGGCGCCTGGATGGTCCCTCGTTAAAGGCCCTGAGACAACGCATCTTCATCCAGGATCTGGACATCCCCGAAAATCTGGAATGGGATGGCCGGGACAGCGCGGCCATTCACCTGCTGGCGGAAAACCCCGAAGGAGAGGCCATCGGCTCAGCCCGTCTGCTGCAGCAAGGTCAGGCCAGTCGTATTGGCGTCCTGCCCGAATGGCGTGGCAAAGGGGTAGGCACCTTATTGACCCAAGCCCTGTTGGAAATTGCCAACGATCACCACATGCCCCATATCTTTCTCTATGCCCATCAAAATACCCTTCCTTTCTATCAGGCCCTGGGTTTTGCCGCCGAGGGCGGGATCCAACTCATGGCCGGCATGCCACATCAGTTATTGACCCGAAAAGTCGAGACCCAAACCACTGCAGAGCGCATCACTGAAGCGGTTCAATCCATCGTTGGCGAAAATCTCGACCAGATCGCTCAAAGCAAGCTGGGAGAGAATGCGGAATTCACCCTGCGCACCCGGGAAGGCTTCCGCACGGCCGCCATCGCCCTGATGGCCCAGGCCAGACGCAGGATTCGTCTGTTCACCTATGATCTGGAAGCCGACTTTTACAACAACCGTGAGGTGGTCGAAGCAGTCAAGGCTCTGGCCCTGCGTGACCCGGACCCCTCCGTCTTTATCCTGTTACAAAAGAATGAAAAGGTCCTGCACGAAGGACATCATCTGGTGGAACTGGCCAATCGTATGCCCACCAAGATCAAAATCTTCCGCCCTACCCTCGTTGATCACAACTCCCACACCGAAAACTTTCTGGTGGTGGATGACGTCGCCTTCATGCACCGTAAGTGGTATACCCGCCTGGAAGGCCGCGTCGAGTTCAGCAACCCCCTACGCACCAAAGAATTGACCAATCTGTTTGAAGATGTCTGGAACGACAGCGAAGAGGACCGGATGATCCGGCGTTTGAGTTATTAGGCAGAATAGACGAGGTTCTCCGCGAAGGGGCAGGGGGAAGCTGAACAGCCCAACCTCTTCCTATGCCAATACCTGATACCAAAACGCCAGCGTCGCAAAGCTAATGATCATCCCCAGCCCCACCAGGGCAGAGGCCAGGGGTGGCTCCAAATCGGCCAGAATGGCCAGGGCACCAGCTGAAATCATGGGTGGCATGGCCGCCTCAAAGATAGAGACCCGCACCGCTTCATCGTCCAATCCGGCTATTCTGCACAACAGCAGTGCCACCAAAGGAGCCAGCAACAGCTTGATCGTCAGCCCGCTCAGTAGCGGCAGGCCGACTTCACGCCCCAATTTCAGTTGCAGTTGAAAACCCACGGCGATCATGACCAGAGGCACCAGGGTTGCCGCCAGCATCTCCAGCAGCTGCACCATCGCCTCGGGATAGGCAAAGGGTCGCAGCAGAAAGGCGAAGACCAGGGCGATAAAGGGCGGAAAGGTGACAACCTTTTTCACCACGCCGCGCACGCTGGGTTGGCTGCCATGGCCATAGAGGGCCAGTATCAGTGAGCCGTAGATGGCCAGTGCCAGAAAGGAGCCCAGTTGGTCATAGAGCAGTGCATAGGGGATAGCTGCCTCACCGAAAAAGCTCTTGACCATGGGGATGCCGAAGAAGGAGGTGTTGCCGAGGGGGATCAACAGCAGCAGGCAGCCAGTCACCGATCGCCCCCAGTGCAAAAGGCGCGACAGCAACAATACCAGAGCGGCTGACAGCAACAGCATCAGCCAGGGCATCACCGCAGGCACCCAGAGGTTGCCAGACAAGGGAAGCCGGGGGATCTTCAACAGCACCAGCGCAGGCAGAGAGACGGTGATCACAAAGAGATTGAGCACATTACCGGTCTCATCGGGGATGCTGGGCAAACGCCTGAGCCCCATCCCCAGGATGAGCAGGCTGAGGGTGATCAGAAAGCTGGTCATGCCGGTCTAAGGCGCTCCCGGTTCATCGCCAGCCATTGCAGGGCGATGATGATGCTGGTGGAATCGGCGCGACCCTGATAAAGCTCCGCGATGGCTTTCTCTGCCGGAAGGACCGAGAGCCGTATGTCCTCCCCCTCCTCCTCCAGGCCGTGGAATTCGGACAGGTGCCCGGTATCCACCAGACCGCAATAGAGATAGATGCGCTCATCGGAGATGCCGGGACTGACCCAAAAGCAGCTGATAGGGATCAGTTCCAGCAACTGGCATCCAGCCTCCTCCTCAGATTCCCGACGGGCGACTGTTTCTGGCGTTTCATCCTGTCCGATGTGTCCGCCCACGGCCTCCAGTAACCAGGCATCTTCGCCAGAATCCAGGGCACCAATACGGAATTGCTCCAACAGAGCCACCTCATCCCGTTTGGGATCGTAGAGCAGCACCGAGGCCGCCCCTAATCCCTCCAGGCGATCACGCCGGATCTCCTGGCTCCAGCCCCCCTGAAACAGACTGTGACGGAGGCGGTAACTGCCAATGCGCAGAAAGCCGACTTTTTGGCTCTGCTGATCCAGAATCTCTACGTCTAAACCCATGCTCTTCTCCACAAAAAAGGCCCCTTCCGGGGCCTTTCACTCTAGTGCGTAGGGTGGATAAGCACAGCGCATCC